>CALYAI010000115.1 GCA_944393475.1 uncultured Clostridia bacterium | reverse complement strand
AGTAGATTGGTATAATAATGCAGAATATAAAAATGAAGATATATATGAAGTAAGATGGAGTCTAGCAAGAGGAAATGACGGAGATGTATCAAGTATCATATTAAATGAACCAACAGATAATTATGGAGATGCATTCTTAAAAACAGATGCAACATATGAAAGTATGGAAAACTATAGTGATAATATAGGAATATACTTTACTACAGCAGGCTCAATGTTAGGAGAAGATGGATGGATAAAAGTATATAATGATGAAACAGATGAATTAATACATGAATTTACAGCTGAAGAATATGAAAATTGTACAGAAGATTCACCATACTATTATGAAGAACCAGTAGAACATGTAAGAATAGAAACAAGTGCAGCAAATAGATCAAGTAGTTTTACAATAACACATATTAAGTTAATAGATGATGAAAAATTAACAACAGATAAAACAAGAGAAGAATTTGATAGATTAAGTCAAATATACTCATATTTGAGAGGGAAGATTAGATATAAAGCAAGTGATGAATACACTACAATGTCAACAGATATAGCGTTTGCAAACTATGACGAGCCATTATCAATAGCACAAATAAGTGTAAATCCATCAACATTTTCAACACAAGAAACAACAGATACAGAAATAAAGATAAATACTGTAAACTTAGGATATAATGTAGAAGCATGGCAAAATGGAACATTTTTAGTAAAATTACCAGAAGAAATAATTTTAGCAGAAGTTGATGATGTAAGGATTAATAATGGAAATGTAAGTATCTTAGGATATGATGTATACGAAGAAGAAGGAAACTACTATATAAAAATACTAACAGAGAATGAAAATCCAGAACAATATACAATAACAATAGATGCAAAATTAACACCAGACCCAAGAGAATTATCAACAGATAAAAACATAGAGTTATATGCATATAATGAATATCGTGATAATTATAAAGATACATATAGAACAAAAGATATATATGACGTAAGTGCAGATGGAAGCATAGAAGATTTTGTAAATTATGATACAGAAAGAATAACATTAGTAGGACCAACATCATTAATAACAATAGAAACAGCAACAGAATATAATGATGCAGGCGATGAATTATCTACAATAACAGCACCACAAGTAGCAATAGTAGATAAATTACAAGATAATAAAACAGGAAAAATAAATGTACATATAATAAATAATTATTCAGGAAATGTAAGCGGAGTAGTTGTTGTTGGAAAAACACCATATGAAGGAAATAAATCACAAATACTAGGAACAGATTTAGGATCAACATTTACAGCGAAGATGACAGGACCAATAGAAGTACCAGAAAAGTTAAAAGAAGTAGCAACAGTTTATTATTCAGAAAATGAAATTGTAAATAACGATATAAATGATGAAAGTAATAATTGGATGACTGAAGCTGAAGTAAGTGATTTTACAAAAATAAAATCATATGCAATAGATTTAGGAGATTACGTAATTGCAAAAGGTGAAGAATATATATGTACATATGAAATAGAAATACCAGAAGATGTAAACTACAATGATGTAACATATGCGACACATGCAGTATATTTCTATTTAGAGACAGATGAAGGAAAATTAAGAGATCAAACAGAGACAAGTAAATTAGGATTCATGATAGCAAGAAAATATGACATAGAAGTAGTAAAGAATCAAAAAGGAAAAGACACATTAGTAGAAGGGGCAACATATAAAGTAACAGAAGAAGGAACAAACAATAGTAAAATAGGAAGAACAAATAAGGAAGGAAAACTACTAATAGAAGATTTGTATGTGGATAGAACATATGAATTACAAGAGATAAGAAGTCCAGAAGGATATGCATTAAATGAAGAAATAATAAAATTTAGAACAAGTGTAGATGAAAGTGGAAACTTAGTAGTAGAAAAGATAGAAGGAGAAACAAAAACAGATTTTACAGTAGAAAATCAAACAATATCAGTAACAGTAGAAGATGAACCATTAAGTAGATTAAATATATTAAAACAAGATACAGAAGGACAAACATTAGAGAATATAAGATTTGAGATAACAGGAAAAGGTTATGAAAATAGAGCAATGATAACAAACAGCCAAGGAATAGCAACAATAAATAACCTATATCCAAATGAAGAATATACAATAAAAGAAGTAAGAGCAGAAGGATATTATGTACCAGAAGGAGAGTTAAAGTTTGTAATAGAACAAGCAGGAGAGAACTATAACTTACGAATAACAGAAGATACACTAAATGTGCTTAACTTAACAAGTGGAAGAACAGAGAACAATTTACCAAGCTTCCAAGTAGAATTACAAAATGAAAAAATACCAACATATAATTTTGAGATATTAAAAACTGATGATGAGACAAGTGAACCACTTGCAAATGCACAATTTACATTAAAATCATTAGATAGTAATGAAGAAGAATACTATACAACAAATGAAGAAGGATTAATAGAAGTAGAAGGTCTATATCAATATGTAGAAGGAAAGAATATTATAGGAGAATATGAGTTAACAGAAGTAGTAGCACCAGAAGGATATATAACAGATACAAACACATATAGATTTAGATGTGAAAATGTAGATGGAACATTACAACTAGAATTCTTAACAGAAAATACATTTGAATATACAGTAGAAGAAGGAACAATAAAAGTAAACTTCAAAAACTCACCAATATTTACATTATATAAACAAGATGGAGAAACACAAGAAGCATTACCAAATACAAAATTTGCAATATATAGTCTAGATGAAGAAAGAAATGAATACCCAGCATATGATGTAAGAGGAGAATTAGTAGGTGAAGAACAAGAAATAAATGGACAAACATATCAAGTAATAACAACAGATGA
>CALYAI010000114.1 GCA_944393475.1 uncultured Clostridia bacterium | reverse complement strand
TTTTCAAAAACAAAAAATCAACAGCAGCATCAATAATTATAATGTGTGCTACAATGTTTATATTTGGTATATTTTTCTTAATTGGTGAAAATATAAATTATATAATGGAACAAATACAATCAGAACAGGAAATGCAAGTATTTATAGATCCAGAAGCAACACCAGAAGAAGAAGCAGAACTTGAACAAAAAATAAAAGAGATACCATATGTTAATACAACAGAATATATATCAAAAGAAGAAGCACTAAATGATGTTAAAAGTTGGTCAGAAGATATAAATAAATTTTTAGAGGATTACACAGCAGATGGATATAATCCATTTAAAGCATCATATGTAGTTACTTTAACAGATCTTTCACAAAATGATGCAGTAGAACAACAAATTGAAACATTTGATCATGTAGCAGATGTAGAAGCAGGAAATCAAACTGTAGATAAATTAGTAGATATAGCAAATGGAATAAGAACAGCAACATTTGTAATTCTAATATTGTTAATTTTTATTTCTATATTTATTATATCAAATACTATAAAGCTTACAGTACATGCAAGAAGAAAAGAAATATCTATTATGAAATATGTCGGTGCAACTAATGGATTTATTAGATGGCCTTTCATGGTTGAAGGTATAATAATAGGTATTGTATCAGCTTTAATATCTGTGGTTATATTAGGATTTGCATATAATTTTATAGCAGGACAAATTATAGGTAGCTCGATGGTAACAACACTAAATATTAGTTTATTAACTTTTTCAGATATGTTTTCAATGTTATTCATTGTATACATTATAATGGGTATTGGTATAGGTGCAATTGGTAGTGCTATATCAATGAAGAGATACTTAGAGGTTTAATAGGTATAGTTTAAAATTAAATCTAAAAAGATAAAAAGAAAAGGAGAAGAAATCATATGATAAAAAAAGTTATATCAATAGTATTAATTTTCGTACTACTATATGTGATGACAATTCCAGCAATAGCGGCTAGTATTTCAGAATTAAAAGACAAAAAAGCAGCAGCTGAAGATCAGAAAGATGAAGTTACGGCTGAAAAGAATTCAGTATTGGATGAAATAAGTGAATTAAATGCACAGATTTCACAATATGAAGATGAGATAAGTGAATTAGAAACAAAAATATCTGATTTAGAAACCTCTATTTCTGACAAAGAAGATGAAATAAAGGAATTGGAAGATGAGACAAAGGAAAGAGAAGATTTATTAGTAAGCAGATTAGTTGCAATGTATGAAAGGGGACAAACTACTTATTTAGACGTATTACTTTCTTCTGATGATATTACATCATTTCTTTCAGGATATTATAGAATAGAAGAAATTACAGAGGCAGATCAAGAAGTTATTAATTCAGTTATAGAAAAACAACAACAAACAGAAGATGCTAAACAGGAACTTGAAAAAGAGAAGAATGAAGTAGATGAAGCAAAATCAGAAGTAGAGAGTAAAAATGAAAGTTTACAAACTGCTAAACAAACAAAACAAGCAAAAGTTGATAGCTTATCAGAAGAAGAACAAGAATTACAAGCTACAATAGATGAATTTGAGGATGCTATAAAAGATGCCCAAAAAGAAATTGAGCAAGCAACTAGTAGTTCATCAAGTGGCGGTGGATATATAGGAAGCTTTGAAGGAACATTAAGCTGGCCTGTATCATCTAGTACACCATATTATAATTACATATCATCATATTTTGGACCAAGACCATCACCAACTGCAGGAGCTTCTTCAAACCATGGAGCTGTTGATATACCAGTAAGGTATGCACCAGTATATGCACCAGCATCAGGAAAAGTAATAATTGCTAGAAGACTTTCTGGATATGGTAATTACATAATGATTGATCATGGTAATGGATATTATACTGGATTTGGACATCTTTCAGCATATAGTGTAAGTGAAGGACAAACTGTTTCAAGAGGACAACAAATTGCTACTAGTGGAAATACAGGAATTTCAACAGGACCACATTTACATTATGAAGTATATATAGGCGGAACATCAAGTGGATATAGGGTTGACCCATTACAATATACATCACATCCAACTTTATATTCATTATAATAAAAAATAAAAGAAAGGAAGGCAAATATGAAGAATAAAATAATAGCTACTATATTAATACTAATAATATTAGAGCAATTTTGTACTTTTGTATTTGCCCAAGATAATAATTCTTTACAATCAAATGAAGTATCAAATGAAACTACAAATGAGATAAATGATGATACAGAATTAGATAAACAAAGAGAAGAATTAGAAAATAAAATTGGAACTGCAAATGTTCAATTAGAATATGTACAAGATGAATTGTCAGATACCATGCTAATGGTACAAGAGACAGAAGATCAAGTAATGCAATATGAACAAGAAATACAAGATATGCAAACACAAATGGATGATTTGCAATTATCAATAAATGATGCTACAAACAAACTAGCAGTAGCATCTCAAGACTATAACACTAAGAAGGAGATTCTTGCACAAAGACTAGTTGCTATGTATGAAGCAGGTGATACTGAATATCTTGATGTTTTATTAAAATCTACTAGTATAATCGATTTTATTTCAAGATACTATATCATCGAAGAAATGGCTGAATATGATAATGAATTAATAAATCAGGTAAAAACTGAGAAGGATACTATAGAAACTACTAGACAACAACTAGAAACTCAGCAAGATGAAATACAATCTATAAAAGCACAAAGTGAGCAGGCATCTATTGTTCTTAGTAATATGAGAACATTACAACAAAGTTATATTGATCAATTATCAGAAGATGAAAAAGAACTTCAGGAACAAATAACAGCATATAAACAAGATCAATTGGCTATAGAAGAGCAAATCATGTTAGCTACAGGAATGGATGTAGATATTCAATATTCTGGTGGAGAAATGTTATGGCCTGTAGCAGCTAGTGGAACTGTTATTACTTCTAATTTCGGGATGAGAGAACATCCTATTCAAGGTGTTGTAAAACAACATACGGGACTAGATATTGCTGGAGTACCATCAGGAACACCAGTAGTTGCAGCTGCGGATGGAGTTGTAACATATGCCGGTTGGCTTGGAGGTTATGGCAATTGTGTTATGATAAATCATGGAGATGGAGTTGTAACACTGTATGGACATGGTAGTGAGATATTAACAACAGTTGGAACTGAAGTTAAACAAGGAGATGTAATATTAGCAGTAGGCTCTACAGGAAATTCAACAGGACCGCATCTACATTTTGAAGTTAGAGTAAATGGACAATATACAAACCCATTGAATTATG
>CALYAI010000113.1 GCA_944393475.1 uncultured Clostridia bacterium | reverse complement strand
TATGATGTAAGAGGAGAATTAGTAGGTGAAGAACAAGAAATAAATGGACAAACATATCAAGTAATAACAACAGATGAGAATGGAGAGATATCACTAAACTTACCACAAGGATTATATAAAGTAGTGGAAGTGGAAGCATTAGAGGATTATGAGTTGCCAGAAGCAATAGAAGATAGAACATACTACTTTGGAATTGATGCAACATTACAGGGAACAAAAGAATGGACAATTGAAAAAGATAAAGATATAGATAAAAGTTATTTTTCATGTTTTGATATTACAGAAAACGAGGAATTTATTGCTTGTTCATTAACTGTCAGATATGATGCAGAAACAGAAAATTATATTAATGGATTAGGAATCAGAAGAATAAATAAATCAGGAGATTTAATATGGAATAAAACGGTTTATGGAGATTCAGATTTAAGCATAATAAATATAAAATGGAAGAATGAAGATAATGTAATCGTAGTAATTCGAACTACCTCACAAAAATTATATATGCAAGATGAAAATGGATCAAATATATTATTAGACAATACAGAAGTAGAAAATACAGATCAACGTAGTACTATTATATTAAAATTTGATGGAAAAGGAAATTATATAGATAGTGTTACAATAAATGGAGTGTTATTGTCAGTATTTGATATAAGCGAGATTAATAATAATGGTGATTTTGCTGTAAGTATGGAGTTTGATTCAGATTATATGAAAGTTTCTGGCGAACACACAATGAGTGGAGAAGATGCAATAGTAGAAGGTGATGGAAACAACAATAGTAGAGATGTCGCTATATTTTATTTTAACAATGAATTAAAAGTTGAATGGAGTTATGGACTAAAATTAGCAGGTAATAATTGGTGTGGAGGACTTTCTATAGATGAAAACGGTGATGTTATATTTGGAGGAACTTGTTGGGCTTATGGGTATTCATATACTTTTCCTGGAGAAGATACAGTAACAGGTGAAGAAATACAGCTAACTCCAATTAGTGCGTATGATTTAATGTTTTTAAGATTTAATAAAAATGGAAAAATTCAGTACGCAAGTAGTTTAGGTGGTGCAGCAAGAGATTATGCATCAATTATAACCAAAATAGAGAATGATGGATATATAGTGACAGGATATTCAGCAGGAACTATTACTATTCCAGCTGAAAATACAGTAAAACAAGAAGAAATAATATTAGATGATCCAGCAACTGATAGTTATAGAGGTATAATTGTAAAATATACAGAAGATAACAAAGTTGAATGGGCATTTGATTTAGGTCATATATATAATTTTACTTCTTGTGTAGAATATAAAGATCAATATGTAGTTAGAGCAAGTAGATTTTCTTATGATGAGTTTGAAATACCTGGTGATATGACTGCAGATGGAAACGCTATAAAAGTTGATGAAGGAACTAGAGACTTAATTTTATTTGTAAATAAAGATGGAAAAATTGTAAGAGCATTAGGAAGTAGTCAATATAGTCTTTCAAACATTGTAAGTACAAAAGACGATTTATATGGAAGTTATGGATCTTCATTAATTAAAATATATGAAAAAGAAGTATTACCAGAGGTACCAGCAGTACAAGAGATAACAGTAGACAACAATATAAAGAAATATAATATATGGACATATGTAAATGGATATGGAGGAACCATTAGTGGAATGGATCAGGATCCATATGAAGAAGTAAATATACATGAAAATAGTACAAAAGATATAGTTATAAGACCAAGTGAAGGGTATGCAGTATATAACATTACAATAAATGGAGAAGAAATAGAATATACACCAAGAGAAGATGGAACAGTAATTCTAGATAAGTTTACTGACATGACAGAAGATAAAGAAGTTGTAGTATCATTTATACCAGAAGAATATCTATTTACAATAAATAAAGTAAATGAATCAGGAGAAAAGTTATCAGGAGCAGAATTTGAAATTACTTCACCAATAACAGATGACCCATCAATAGGCGAAAATGCTGTTGGAGAATTAATCCAAATGGGTGGAGATTATTATGAATTTACACAAGAAGGAGATACATACAAACCAACTAATTTAAATGTAAATAATTCTGTAGCAATGAGTGGTATATTAATTGATTTAAGTTCAGCAAATGATTGGTATAAAATAACAATAAATGCAGAAATGGATGCAGGGGATAACTACAATGATAATGCAGTTGCATATGTACAGGGAATGTCAGATAATGAACAACAAGTTATATTTGACTTAACAGGAACACAAGAAGCACAAGATTACACATTGATAATTCAAGGTGGAGATATGTATGGACTAATACTAGGGTATCTTAATATGGATGGTAATGCAGATGATGAATTTGTTATAAATTCAATCAAAGTAGAACAAACAGAATATACACAAAAAGTAACAACAGATGTGAATGGAGAAATAAAACTAACAGCACCAGATGGAAACTATACAATACAAGAAACAAAAGCACCAGAAGGATATGTATTAAATGAAGAAGAAATAGAGTTTACAATAGGTGGAGAAACAAATTCTTTAGATATAGTAAATGAAGAAGGTGCAAAAGTAATAGTACACCACTATTTAAAAGCAGAAGATGGAACATATACAGAAATAAAGTTAGCAGAAGATGAGACAAGTACAGGAAATATAGGAACAAACTATACAACAGCACCTAAGGATATACCAGGATATGAAGTAGTAATGGAAAAATTGCCAAGTAACGCAAGCGGAC
>CALYAI010000112.1 GCA_944393475.1 uncultured Clostridia bacterium | reverse complement strand
CCGTCATCCGCACCAAACAACACCCGGTAAATTTGGCTTAACAAAGCCGATTTTACCGGGTGTTTTTATTTTAGTACTGCAATAGTACTGCAGTGCGAGCATATTTACATAATTTTTGACAGGTATTCATTGATTTTTTGCGTGCTCTGGTCGGTCAAATTTTCATAAACGTCGCAGTAAGTGTTAAGTGTAGTTTGAATATCTTTGTGCCCAAGTAAGTGCTGCAGCACTTTGGCCGGCACACCGCTCTCTATGCAGCGTGTGGCGTATGTATGCCGCAAACTGTGGCAGGTCACGTCGCCGGCTACATTTTCATCCAGAATATCATAGTGCTTTACAAATCGTTTGAGCGCGTCGTTGACTTTGGATGTGGTCATGACCGGGAACACGGTATCGCCGCTGCAGTTTTGCAGCGCGTCTTTTGCCACGGTCAGCGCCTTGTCGTTGAGCGGCAGCAGGCGTTCGCCGGAATATGTTTTTGTGCGGTCACCAATCACGGCGCGGTCGTTTGCATCGCGCGTGACTGTTCTGCGGATCTGCATAGTTTTAAAAGTCAAGTTGATGTCACCGGGTGCAAGTGCGTTGATCTCTCCCATGCGCGCGCCGGTGAACAACGACAGCAGGATCTGATTTTTAAATTTAAAATCCGGGTGCTGCTCCAACGCTTCCACGAGCCTTTTCTGTTCATTGACCGTCAGGGCTCTTATTTTTTTGGTCTTTTTTGCAGATTTCGGCCGCCGGACGTTTTCAACCGGGTTTGCAGGCACTGCACCGAGCCGCACAGCCTCTTTCATGCAGCGGCTTATCATAGAGTAGCACTTTTTGATGATGCTTTCGGAATAGTTTGTAATGGATAACAAAAAGTCTTTTACGGCCATTTCGTTGATTTTTTTAAGCGGCAAATCCGCAATGTGGTGGCGCTCGATGATCTTCAGCGTTTCCATAGCCCTGTGATGTGAGTTTACATTTGTCACATTGGCTGCGTGATCGTCGTCGATGAGCGTTTTGGCAAATTCCGACAAAGTGACTTTGTCAAGGTCAGAAAACGCACCGGAGCCGTCTGTGCTTAATTTCTGCAGCTTTTCGGCCACGGCCTTGCGCGTTTTGCCGTACACGGTTTTTCGCTTGCCGCCGGGCATCGTCAGCTGGCCTGCCCACAGCCCTTTGCTTTCGACCTTGTAAATCGTGCCCTCGCCGTTGCCACGACTCTTTGTTTTTCCCACGTCTTCACATCCTTTCTAAAAGTAAACGCCCGGTTTTGCGCCGGGCGGCTTTTTTGATTAGTCCTTTGAACAGCGACTACAAAATTCGTATTTGATAAGATCATTCGTTGAGTGCGCAGTGAATTCTCGCTTGTTTTCCGGGTTAGAATTTTTATAAGCCGGGCAATCCGGAGAGAAGTGGCAAACATTTGTTTTCGTGTTTATATAAACTTTTACACCGTTTTCAAAATATGTGGCTTGTGCCGGAGACGCATCATCTGTAACACCTTCGGAACTGAAATCTGCAGCGTTTGCTTTTTTTGGTTTTGACCAGAAAGGAACGGATACGCAAAATGCAGAAAACAAGAGCGCTGTGACCATAGTCGCTGTGTCGGCTTCTTCGCTGAACGCAGCGACGGCAAAAAGCAGTGCAAAAACAGCAGTTATTATTGATTTTATGATTTTATTCCATGAAGTTTTTGCCCACATAATTGGAAGTCCCGCTGGGAAGAAGACAAGAATTAATACAGCTGCGATTACATTATAATTTGTTGACTTTTTCACAACGGAAGAGTTTGTAGACGACGCTTTTTTGCGCGTCTTCTTTACAAATTTCCCGCTTTTTGTGTAGTAAATCCCACTGCCTGGAATTCCCGCGCTACCAGTCACACGTCCTTTAGAACTGATTGAAACACGCGCGCCAGGGACACCGGCAGATGTGCTCACACCTTTGTTGCTGAATGTAACCCTGAAAAACTTATTGCCGAAACTTTTTCTAAATCTGAATCCCATAAAATGACCTCCTTAATTTCAGATCGTTTTTGTTATTTTATTTCACATCCAGCACGACAAGTTTTGGTATGCTGAGGATGCGGCACTGCTCCAGGTCGGCGCCGGGCGTTTTTGTTATTAATCTACGAAATACCCGAGCTCTGCAAGACTTTCCTTTATCTGCTGTAAATTTCCGAGCGTAGAATCACTTTCTGGGCTTTCATACTCTCTGTAAACATCTCTGACAGTTTGGAATAAGTCGTATCCAAGCTGGCTATATGTGCTCATGGTTTTGTCATCCATATATGCGCCGTACAACATGGAGCCGTATTCAGCAGCTTTTTTCATTGTGTCGGAATCTTGAAAATAATTTCCGTAATTATCCGCTATCCACTCTAAAGCCTCATCGCGTTGTGTGTCAGTCATTCCATATGAAACTTTGTCGCGCGCTTCATCATGAATGGAATACATTTCGTCTCCGGCTTCTTTATTCGCAGTTACCACCGGAGTGGTTGGGGTATCTTCTTCATTATTACCAGACGTGGCAGCAATCACAATAATAAAGAGTACGGCGGCGAATGCAAATAAAATTGCGGTAATTTTATATAGTTTTTTATTTTTAGCTTTTCTTTCCGCCTCGCGTGGCGTAAGTGATTTTTTCATTTTTTATCTCCTTTTTAGCCTTTAATCTCGCGAACAACTATCTTAGGAATGCCGATTATACGGCATTCTTCAAGGTCTGCGCCGGTGATCGTTTTCGGTGGATAATTCGGATTGACGGGCACAAGCTTCATCCAATCCTCGCCGGTTGCGTATTCCACGCGCTTGAGCGTGGCCAGTTCGCCGCCATACAGCACGGCCCCGATCTCGCCGCTGTGGTTCAGCGTTTCCTGACGTAAAATCAGCACTTTGTCGCCGTCCATGTAAATGGGGTACATAGAGTCACCGTGTACCGTTAGAACAAAAAATTCTTCTTTTTTTCTGCCGTGTAAGTAATCAGTAGGGATTTTCACCGTTTCGCCGGTCCAGTCCTCTACTGCTAATTCGTTATAACCCGCTGCTATTTCACCAATGACTGGGATTTCTACAACATCGTCGGTGATTTCTGGTGGAAGAAGACGCGCTATATACTCGTTTCGATTGAAAAGGACATCCATATTTACATTGAAAAAATCGGCAATCAGTTCGAGTGTCTCGTAATCTGGGATTCGTGTGCCTTGCTCATAATTTCCGATCGTACTGGGAGCAAGACCGAGCTTTTCAGCAAGCTGATTTTGCGACAGGCGAGCGTCTTTTCTTAATTTTTTTAAAACATCTTTAAATATTTTGATCACCTCATTTCAACAATACAATAACACGAAACGTGAAAAAAGTCAAGAAAAAACTACACGAAAAGTGTTGACAAATGCAATGCTACGTGGTACAATGAAACTACACGAAACGAGTATAGGAGGTGAGTACATGACTGTTGGTGAAAAATTAAGGGATTTACGGATGCAAAACGCAAAAAAGCGTGCAGAAGTGGCAAAAGCGGTTGCGATTACAGAGTCTGCGCTGGCAAATTATGAGAATGACATCCGAATTCCGCGTGATGAAATCAAAGTCAGATTGGCAAGGTACTACAATACATCTGTTGAAAGTATTTTTTTTGCAATGTAACTACACGATACGAGTAGTATTGAATTCGACAAACCTGCAACAAATATTCACAGGAGGTGAGAACAAATGTATCTGGAAGTACACGACCCGGAAAACCAAGATGACATTCGCAAGTCGGTTCAAATCATTCTGGACGCAGTGAAAACGCTGCCAAAAAAACACCAGTGCAAAAACACACTGATGTCAATATGGGACATTCTGATGTGTGAGCTGGACAAGACGCCATATGATTTACAGCCAACGATTGAGCTGGACGGTAAGAAAATAGCCGAAAACATAACACGGTTCGTTGAAAATGAGAAAAGCCGCCCACAGGACTGATAATTCGACAATCATGCAACAAATCTTCACAGGAGGTGAAAACAATGGATTATACAAAAATCCAAAACGCACTAAATTTAATCAAGTCGGTTTGCGCAGAAAATAAAAACTGCAATAATTGCCCACTGCGTAACCCGGAGGGTTTTAGCAGCTGCTATATTTTCCATAGAGTTCCGCAAGAATGGGAATTTGCTGAATTTGAAAGAAAACCTTGTATCTTCAAAAAATAAAAAACCGCCCTGCGGCAACAGGACGGAAAAACTGAAAGGAGTTTTTACTTATGACAACTAAATTATATAAAAACACAGGCCAAAAGTCAAGTGTTTGCATAAACCTGTCGCTGACGCTGGACGATCTGAAAAACGACAAACTGGTCGACGTGGACGGTGTGCAGCGTATGTTCGATGTCGGCCGGGCAAAGGCATATGCGATCATGCAGCAGGCCGGTTATGTGAACCAGAGCAACCGCAACTATTCCAGTGAGATCGCGCTGCATATTGAACGTCTGCGCGAGCAGATCGAAAGGAGCGAGTTCCATGACTGAAAGCGAATACGAAACCAAGCGCAAGTTTGTAGAAGAGCAGCTGGCCGTACTGGTAAACAGTATAGACCCGAGGATCCTTGCACTGAAATACAAAAAGACAGATGCATTTGAGTGGGTGATCGCACATTACCCAAGCGATGCAGTGCAAATCAACGTCACCGGCGACAGCACGCTGTACATAGCGATCGATGTCATGACCGAGCTTTTCGGGCACGATTCGGACGAAGCGAAGCAGCAGGAACTACGGCAGCGGATGAACCATATCGAAAGTGCGTGCGAACAGCTCACCGAAACGGCCATGAAGCTGATTGGCGAGATTGCCGACACAACAACAGCCATTTTGCAGTCAACTGCACAAAACGACGCAGAGGAGGACAAGCCCGATGAAGCGTGAAGTTTTGCGCGCCGTGTGCCTCGGCGCAGCCTATGTGCTGACCTCCAGCGTACTGTTTGCTGTGTTCCGCAGCCTGGCCGCCGCCGAGCGCGGCGGTCCGGGCGTCGGCGGCGAGATCATGGCGTTCGTGATCCCGGCCGTTCTATACATTATATATATCAACACAAGAGATACTCTGGCACTGTTCCGGGCAGGGCGGAAATAAGGAGAAGAAACCCCGAGAAAAAACGGCGTTGTGGCGCCGTTTTCACCCTTGATTAAAGTATTAATTTTAGAACGAGCAGGACAAAAATAAGGGTGAAAGCAGCCGGCTGTTTTTTTGGGGGATGGCTTAGGCGAAGCGGGCGCAGCCGGAAGAAGCGGCGCACCCCTCGCCGGCCGAAGCAGGTATTTTTCCACGGTTGGAAATTTCATATTTTCAACGGTGGGAAAATCCGTCCAAAGAAAGGGTGAGAATTTGCCCTGGATCAAAAAAGAGTATCGGATCAAGAATTTCATCTATGTGGAGCGCACGTTTTCCACACGCTACGGCAAGGGCTGGGTATGCCGCAACCCTAACGAAAAGGAGACATCTGAAAAGGCGGCCAGAGTCAATGACCGCCGCAAAATCAAATACATGGGTCTGCTGGCCAATGCGAATTTCGGAGAGGGAGACTACTTCGTTACATACACATTCAAGCGTGAGCTGCGCCCGGCATGTCTGGATGACTGCCGCGAGATTTGGCGCAAGTATCTGCGCAAGCTGCGCGACGCATACAAAAAGGCCGGGCAGCCGTTTAAATACATGTGGTGCATTGAAAGCGAGAACTGCGCCATGCACATCCATATGCTTTTTAACAGCGACGTGCCCCTGCGCAGCCTGCCGCCGTGGCCGTATGGCAATCCGAAAATAGAATTGCTGGACGATAGAAAGTGGCATTCCATAGGCGAATACATCAGCAAGGAAAACCACCGCAAAAAACGAGACGGCGAACAGGCGCACACAAAAAAGACGATGGGCACCAGCCGCAACCTGATCCGGCCGCAGCCAAAGGTCACGGTGCTGGTGTCGGGCCGCTGGCCGGAAAAGCCCAGAGCCCCGAAAGGCTACTATCTGGACGAATCGTCGCTTGAAAACGTGGTCTACGAAAACACGTTCAACGGTGCGATGTTCCCGTGCCAGACATGCCGGTTTATCAAAAAGGAGTGAGAATTTGACGGATATTACAAAAGTACACCGCTATGATCTGCCGGATGCACTTTGCACCGAGATGCAGACGGTACTGCGCCCGGTGCTGCAAAACGGTAGGTTCGAGACGTTTATGCGTTCAGAAGAGTACACAGCCCGCCCGTTTGAAGAGCAGGCGCTTTTGATCGCGTTCTATTACCTGAGCCTGCTTGAAAAAAGAGGCAGCCTGCCGGGCCGCGTGGCACAGGAGACGCGCACGGGGCTGGCTAAGAGTGTGGCGCGTTATGCAGGAGACCTAAAGTATCAGCGTGAGATGAACAAACGCCAGATCGCGCTGGCACTGCCAACAGACGCCATGCGTGTGCAGCTGCATAAAGAACTGAACGCCGGCAGCCCGCAGGCGCTGACGACTGCCCTGCAGCTGCTGGATATTTACAGCGGTGATGTATTCAGCAAATGCTGGAAAGGAGGGCAAGATGCGCGCACAGGACATGAAAGCCTCCAGTGAACAGGCCGAGCAGGAGACGCTCTTTGAGTGGATCCGCTGGATGGCGCCGCACGAACCGGCGCTGGCTGTGGCCATACATATCCCGAACGAGGGCAAACGCTCGCGCGCAGCCGGCGCAGCTTTAAAACGTGCAGGCCTGCAGCCCGGCGCGCCGGATGTGTTCATCCCATGCCCGGCCGGACCGTACCACGGCCTGTTCATTGAAATGAAATACGGCAAAAACAAACCGACCGGGGCGCAGATGCGTTTTCTGGACACAGCGGCCACGCTTGGTTACAAAACGGCCGTCTGCTACTCGGCCGACCGCGCCATCCGCGTGATCACGGAATATTTGAGTTTAAGAAAGGGGAAAACAAATGACCATTGAAGAAGCGACCGCCAAGATCGATAAAGAGGCGGAGGAAATCGGCGAGCAGTATGCGCAGCTGATCGCGAGCCATATCATTGAGCACGAACTTATCAGCGCCGAAAACGCCGAAAAGGTGAAAGAAAAAACGCTGCAGGCCTGTGTGGAGCAGGTCAAAAGCAAGGCAAAAAAGCAGGCGCAGGGCAATGTGGCCGTAGTGGAGGACGCCACAGTGTGGAGCTGGGTGCGCGACTTCTACGGCTTTCAGGATGCCGCGTCCTCGAAGATCGTCGACCTGTTCGACCTGCTGTAAGGAGGAAGGGGAAATGCAAAAGAACTCTGTCACCGATGATTGGATCATCGGCCATCTGCCGAAACGCACAAAGAAGTTTATTAAAGAAGTCGAAGACTTCACGTTTGAATGCGGCTTCCTGTTCACAAAGCGCACAGCCGGCCACAGAGTCGGCTACTGCACCAAGTGCAACCGCTGGGTGGCGCTCGAGCTGTCCGGCTACCGAACGGTAACACCCGAAATGCAAAACGCCTTTGCAGCCCGCCACAATGAGCCGGCGCTGTGCCCGCACTGCCAAAGCCCGGTCATGTTCAAAGACGCCGGGCGCGGCCGCAGCCGGCTGATGCAAAAGGGCTATGTCGTAAAGTTTGACAGGATGCCGAACGGCGCGCTGCTGGCACGCAGCTGGTATGTGCGCAAGGACTTTCGGGGCGATTTTCAAAACGTGCCCATCGAATGGTCGCTGCACTACGTTTTGTATTTTGACCTGCACGATGTCCGTGCATTCAAGCGCGAGCTGGCGCCGGGAAACTACTACGCGTTTTTGAACACGCCGGATGTATTTTACGAAGACCGCGACGGCTACTGGGGCATCTGGCTGCGGCGTATGACGCACTTCCCGCAGGGCGTGCACTGGCAATGCGGCTACGGCTATCCTTACTATATCCCGGACACCGACTGGTACGACTGTAAAAAGGTCTTGCAGTCGAATTTGAAATACTGCGCGGTTGACCGGTTCCGTGAGAATTATTTGCGGGGCGACACGCTGCTGCACTACCTGCGTTTTTACAGCCTGTACCCGGTGCTGGCAGAGCGAATGGTCAAGCAGGGATTTGGATGGGCGGCGGTCACGGCAGCCCGCTGCGCTTTGGCGGCCGACATGAACCGGCGGGCAAGCACCGTGCAGCGCGCGTTTTACTGCAATAACCGGGAAGAATTACAAAATGTGCTGCGCATTCTGCACTCCGGCCGCAACGCAGACCTGCCGCTTAGGGGGCTGCGCCGGCTTGGCGTCCCGTTCACACAGGAAGTGCTGAATTGGGCGGCCGGCTGCGGCTATACACTGCGCAATGCGCTCCAAAACGGACGTGTGGATGCAGCCACCGTGCGATACTGTTTAAAGAAACATGTGTATCTGCACGACTATCTGGACTACCGCACATTCTGCGAAAACCTGCATGTAGATCTGAGCCGGAAATCCAAGCGATTCCCGAAAGACTTTAAAACGGAGCATGACCGCCTGCAGGAACTGGAACGAAAGCGCGTTTTGCGCGAAAAGGCAAAGACGGTGCGCCAAAAGGACGCCGCCTACCGAAAACGCCTGCCGCAGATAAAAGAAAAGTACTGTTTTGATTCCAATGGCCTGCTGATCCGCCCGGCAAACTCAGGCGCCGAACTGATTGCCGAGGGCGAAACACAGAACATCTGTGTAGGCGGCACGCATTACATAGACCGAATGCAGCGCGGCGAGACTTACATCTTTTTCATCCGACGCGAAACGGAGCCGGACAAGCCGTATGTCACACTGGAGTTGTCGACAGCCGGCACGGTCGTGCAGGCGAGAGGTTATGCGAACCGCCGGCCGGATGACGAAGTTTTTGCATTCATTGAAAAGTGGAAGCAGTTTTTTAATTTATCCGCAGCCCGGCGGGCACAGTACCGGGCAAAACATGCCGCACCGGCGGCAAAGGAGGCATAAAGAATGGAAACATCACTTGCAAAAAGGGAGACGGCTTTTGCGACCCACAGCCGGATCATGGCCAACGGCCAGATCGCAGCCCAGGCGCTGGCACAGGTCTGCCGCGATCTGAAAACAATGCGCGACGACAAACTGTACCTTGAAATGGGCTACGAGACGTTCGACGACTATGTGCAGGACGCCGTCGGCCTGAAAAAGCGCCAGGCCTATGCGTACATAGCCGCCTACGAGCGGCTGGGCGCCAAGTTTATTGAGGAGCACGCCGCAGCCGGCATCACCAAGCTGGAACTGATCAGCCAGATCGACAGCCTGGAACGCGATGAATTTTTAGAGCAGCACGACATGGAGGACACCTCCGTGCGCGAGCTCAAGGAACTGGTCGAGCAGTACAAAAAGAGAATCGAGCAGCTGACCTTTGACCTCGGCGAAGCGCAGGCCGCGCAGCCTGAACCGGACACAGCCGAGCTGGAGGAAGCCTACCGCAAAATCGAGGAACTGACCGCGCAGCTGGCTGACAAAGAGAACCAGCAGACGGTGCAGGTCGTGACCGATGAGCAGGCCGTGCGCATGGCCGTGGAAGAAGCGGAAAAGAAGAAAGACGAAGAACTGAGAGCTGTTAAAAAAGCGCAGCGCGAAGCGGTGAAAAAAGCCGAGGAAAAGGCCCGGCAGGCATCAGCCGCCGAACTGAAAAAGGCAAAGGCCGAGATCGAAAAGCTGAAGACCGCAGCCGCCACGCGCGAAGAGAAGCTGCAGGAAGCCGAGAAAAAGGCCAAAGCCGCCGGCGCCGACGCCGATGTCGTGCGGCTGAAATTCCTTTTTGCCGATTTGCAGTCGACTGCAAACGAAACAGCCGAAGCCGTGCAGAAGCTAAAAAGCAAAGGACATGCAAACGCGGCGCAGCTCGCAGCCGGCATTGCCGCCACCCTGCGCGCTGCCGCAGACAGAATGGAGGCAGGAAATGAAAATTAAAAGTATTGCAGCGATATGCAAAAAGATGAAACAGGTAATGATTTTAAATCATTGCGACAGCAACGGAACTGTCACACAGTATATCGGCGACGGGGTAGCGCTTTACCCCGTGTACGATCTGCCTTTGCTGGATGAAGAAAGTGTTTTGTCCATTTTTGACGTACCGGAAAAGCAGCGCGAAAGTTGGAACACAAGGTGCGTAGAGCCGGATGGATTTCATCTGGAGGACACCGACACCAGTGAATACTTCATAGAAGAGATGGGAGTATCCGTTGTTTTGAATGGTACAACGCTGAAACCGTTTCGGGCGAAAGATGGCGTACTGTTTGTGAACAGCAAATACCTGGCGCCTTTTTCGGATGTGCGGGACATTGTCCAGTTTTTTGAACGTCGATTGGACAACGGTCAGCCGTATGCTGTGGCCAAAGCAGGTTTTATGATGCAGGCGGTCATCATGCCGTTTCAGGTGCAGGAAACGAGCCTTGTGCAAGAGTTGCATAAACTGGTGCAGCTTATTGATGGAAGAATGGAGGAAAAAGCATGACAAGGAAAGAGTTTAAACCGCACATTGCCTGTTTAAAAGCCATGCAGGGGCAGGACGGTATTGCTGAGAAGGAAAAGTACACCATGCGTCTGGCTGTCCGGGCACTGGAAAAACAGTGCCCGCAGGCGCCGGTATTCAAAGACAAGGCCGGCAATATCGATATGCAAAACGGTGAACTGCAATGCCCGTCGTGCGGCGCATGCGGCATCATCGGCTGCAAGTACTGTCCACACTGCGGCCAGCGCATCGACTGGAACGGGGAGGAAGAGGAATGAAAGAAAAAGAGATCACCTGTTTTGACTGCGAAAACAACCAGGGCGCATTCTGCCCACTGGCGGATATGTATTTAAGCATGCGGCCACGCTTCTGCGAAGCATTCAAACCACGCAGCCGGCAGCTGGTCGCTTCGATCGCGACGGTGGCGAAAGCCCGGCGCATTGAAAGAAAAAGGAGGAGAAGGCATGACACTCGCTGACTTCCCGGCGATCGGAGATAAAGAGATCATCATGAAAGCGATCCGGCACTACGGAACGAGCCAGCAAATGCTTATGGCCATTGAGGAGATGAGCGAACTGACAAAAGCCTTGTGCAAGGATTTCAGGAATGCCAAAGGCGCACGCGGTCAAATCGTAGAGGAAATGGCCGATGTTTATATTATGCTGGCGCAGATTGAAATCATTTTTGAAGCACAAAAGGATATGCACGAAATCGTTGACAGAAAGCTGGAACGGCTGGAAAAGCGAATGGAGATAGATAAATGATTATCTGCACCAAAAAGCGCTGCATCTGGCGCGTGGACTGCGGGTATGGCAAGGCAGTGTGTCACAAGCAGTTTTGCCCATACATGCGCCAGGCTGGCTCGCTGCCGCCGAAGCCGCCGGAAAACGACAGCAAGTGGGATGCGGCGATCGAGATTTTAAGAAACTACGCAAAGGAGCACGGCTATGACGAACAGTGACAAAAAACAGCGGCTGCAGCAGTACATACAGCTGCAAAAAGAGACGGACAGGATTTATGATGAGATAGAACGCCTGCGGTCTCAGGCTGAAAAAATGACGGCCGTGCTCTCCGCCGAACCGAAAGGCGGCAGCGGCAAGGACCGCATGGCTGTTGTGGATGACATCGTGGATAAAAAGCGGCAACTGGAAGACAAGGTGCGCGAGGCGTTCGCAGCCCGCAGCGCCATTGTGCAGGCCATCGACGCGGTCAAAAGCCCGCTGCACCGCCGCGTGCTTGCGTGGCGGTACCTGAACGGCGCCACGTTTGAAGAAATCGCCGTGCGCGAGGGGTACACATATAACCACATGGTCATGCGCGTGCACCCAACAGCGCTTAGTATGGTGAAGTTTGAAACCGTATCACAAAAAGATGCAGGTAAATGCAGGTAAATGTAGTAGAATGCAGGTAAAAAAGTGTGATAATATTAAACTGGCAGATGTGACAGAGAAAGACATTTGCTTTTCCCTTTCTTTAAGAGGCGCGCCATCCGCAGCGCGCCGGTCAAAAGTTACGGCAGGCAAGCAGCCGATATACTTTTCACGCAGCCCGGTCATCCGGGCTGCACCCCTTTCAAAGAAAGAAGCGGAGGGTTTTACTCCTCCGCTTTGTGCTCGGCAATATACTGTTCGATCGCTTTTTTTACGATGCTTGCCTGTGATTCGCCGTTTTCTTTGCAAAGCGCTTTGAACTCGGCAACAAGCTCCTTCGGCAGCTGTACGGCAACGGTCGAGTAGACCTTGCTGTTGTAACGGCGTTTAACCGCGCTGCTCGTGTGTGTCTTTCTCTTTTCTTCGGGCATTTACTTTCTCCTTTTCAGTACGGTTATCAGCGCTGCGGCACTGATGCAAAGCGCAGCTATGCTGATGCACATTGTAATGATTTCTACTGCTTGCATTTTGCTTCAAAATGGTGTACACTGTAAGCAGTGGGGGCTTTCGCCCCGCACCGCTATTGACGTTTGGCAAATCTGTAAGCAATTATCGCTGTTGCAAGGGAGATAATCGCTGTAATCAGGTTGGCCAAACTGATTATGTACTCCATTTTTTGTTCACCTCCTTTCCTCATCTGATGTATATATTATAACATACTAATAAGAGTATGTCAATGCTTTTTTCAAACTTTTTTGCATTTTTTCAAATATTTTTATTCTAAACTGCATTACGCCTCCGAATTTTCGGGGGCTTTTTTTATTGGTGTTTTATGAAGATAACGGAACTTGCCGAGGAATACCGGCAGCAAAGCGAACAGCTCAAGGAAAAGGCCGAGAAGCTGCGCAGGCGCGCAAACAAAGAAGAAATGGGCGGCGAGGCGTGGCTCAGAATGCAAAAGAAGATAAACGCCTACGAGGAGATGGCTGCCGAGTGCTGGAGCATCGCTTATAAGCTGGCGCATTATTACGACGATGGGGAGGATGCTCATGCGCTATGACTCCGCACGCTGGCACAGGAAGAGAAAGCACATTCTTGCGCTGGACGGGTATAAAGACCGCGTGGCAGCCTGGTACGGCAAAGCGGTCGAGGCGACCATCGTGCACCACATCTACCCGGCCGACGAATATCCGCAGTGGCGATACTGCGACTGGAACCTGATTTCTGTGTCGTTCGCCACACATAACAAACTGGAAAACCGGCAGACAGGCGAGCTGACCGCGCTCGGCCTGTGGCTGCAGTCCATTACAAAACCAGGCGAGGATTGGAGGAAAAAGAATGGAAAGATCTGAACTGATTGAAAACCTGGCTGATCTGAAAGCAAAACTTTTCACAAAGGGAATGACAAAGGAAGTCGACCTGATCAATGAGGCGATCTCGTACATAAACCGCAAGATCGAGGTGGACGAAGGGCTGTCCAGAGACGGCCTTTTGGACGTTTTGGAAAGCCCTGCAGGCATTACGCTGAACGTACAGGAATGCACGGTGATTTTTAACCCCCCCTCTGACGAAAAATAAACGCCTGCCCCTCCCTATGGAGACGGGTAGCATCGTCCAAATGCGCGGAAAATGAAAACTTTGAGGAGGTGAGGACGTGCCGAGGCGGCAGACAGACCGAGCAACAATAAAAAATAAAACCATAGAATGCATGAAAACGCTCGGCGTTTACCGGCCGGAATATGACCGGGTTATTGACGTTTATGCCGGCATCATCGAACAGTACGAAAAGCTGAAAAAATCGGTCGATACAGAGGCAATGCAGGTCAGAGCCCCGGCCGTCATCACGCTTGAAAAACTGCGCGCAGACATCGCAAAATACTCCGACCTGCTCTGCCTGAATCCGAAAGCGTTCGAAAAGGCGGACGTAAAGCCGAAGCCGAAAGAAACGGCATTGGAGGCGGCGCTTCGGAAGCTGGGAGGCGCATGAAATCACGCTTTTCGGCCGTAAAAAAGTGGGCGCAGAACGTGGCGGATGGCAAGATCGTTGCCAATGAGATGCGCGTGCTGGCCTGCAAGCGGTTTTTGGCAGATTTAAAAAATCCCATTTGGGAATTTAAAAAAGAAAAGGCAGATTTTGTTATCAGCTTTATAGAAATGACATTCTGCCACATCAAAGGCCCGGCGCGCAGCAAGCCGTTTTTGCTCGAAGACTGGGAAATTTTCATCTGTTTCAACATTGCCGGCTTTTACATCGCCGGCACAGACGAACGCCGATTCAAAGAGGCGTTCATTTTTTTGCCCAGAAAAAACAGCAAAACCTTTTTTGCGTCGGCTTTGGCGTGGGCGCTGGCGTTTCTGGACCGCGCGTCGTTTGCAAACGTCAACATCGTGGCGCAAAAGCTGGAACGTGCTCTGGAAGCGTTCAATAATATCCGCGACAACATCCGCCGCATGGGCGAGGAAGAGAATTTCCGCATCCTGGATAATAACGCGGAGCACTCCATCAGCCGAAAGTTTTCGGATGGCGAAATACGCATCCAGGCGCTGGCCGCCGACAGCAAACGCGCAGACGGTATAAACGGAAACATCTTTATCCTAGATGAAATACACGCTTATAAAAGCGAAAACGACTACTTTGTGTACAAGCAGGCCATGAAAGCCTACGTCAATAAGCTTTTGATCGGAATCACGTCGGCCGGTTCAAATATTAATTCATTCTGTTACCGGCGTTTGCAATACTGTAAAGAGGTCATGCGCGGCACGAAAAAAGACGATGAGTATTTCATTTTTATCTGCGAGGCGGACGACCCGGACGATTACACGAACCCGGTAGAGCATGAGAAGGCTAATCCAAATTACGGCGTGACGATCCGCCCGCAGGACATTTTAAACGAGAGCCTGCAGGCACAGAACGATCCAGGAACACGCCAGGAGTTTTTGAACAAGTCCTTAAATGTGTACACGTCAAACACAAAGGCTTACTTTGACGTGTTTGAAGTGCAGGCCAGCGACCAGAATTACAACTGGACGCTTGAAGAGCTTGCACGGTTGCCGATCCAGTGGTACGGCGGTGCCGATCTTTCCAAAATGTACGACCTGACCGGTGCGGCGCTGCACGGCGTTTACAACGATGTGGACATCTGCATCGCTCATGCGTTTATGCCGGTCACAGCCGCGCAGGAAAAAGCCGAAACGGACAACATCCCGTTTTTCTGGTGGGTCGAGCAGGACTGGCTCACGCTCTGCAACGGAGACGTGATCGAGTATGAGGACGTGGTCAAATGGTTCATTGCCATGCGGCAGCTCGGCTTTAAAATTCGCGTGATCGGCTACGACCAGCGCTACAGCCATGAATTTGTTTTGAAGATGAAAAAGGCAAATTTCAACATAAAAAACCAGCTGCAGCGGTATGTGGAAAAGACAGAGGGATTCCGCCGCATCGAGCGGCAGGTCAAGCAAAAGAAATTTTACTATGTGCACAACAAGGCATACGAGTACTGCATCTCAAACGTGAAAGCAATAGAGGACAGCGACGATTTTGTGCGGTTTGAAAAGATCATGCCGACGCAGCGCATCGACCTGTTTGACGCCGATGTTATGGCCTGTAAACAGATGATGGTGAACATCGCAAAAGCACAGAAAACAGCAGGGTGGTTTAAAGATTGAGCAAAAAACGACAGAAAAAGAAAACGGAAAAGCGAGAGCAGCCCAAAAGCTGTTCTTTTTTATTGTCCGCCGATTTTCACGACATGGTCTGCACGGGGTATACGCGGCTGAGCCAGAACCCGGAGATCGTCGGCGCCGTGAACCGCGTGGCGGAGCTGATCGCCGGCATGACGATCCATTTGATCGCAAACGGGAAAAACGGCGACGAACGCATCAAAAACGAACTCAGCCGGAAGCTGGACATTGACCCGAACCGCTATATGACGAAGCGCACGTTTATCGCGGCCATCGTGCGCAACCTGCTTTTGGAGGGCGATGGCAACAGTGTGGCCCTGCCGGAAACGCAGGGCGGTTATTTACAAAACATCTGGCCGATCGACCCGGGCGACGTTTCTTTTGTGCCGGACGGGTGGGGCTATACTGTGCGTATAAACGGGCAGACATTTGACCCGGACGACGTGCTGCACTTTGTCATCAACCCGGACCCGCATTACCCGTGGCGCGGCACAGGCTACCGCGTGGCGCTCAAAGACGTGCTGCAGAATCTGAAGCAGGCCGGCGAGACGAAAAAGGGATTCATGGAAAGCAAATGGAAACCGTCGCTGATCATCTCAGCCGACGGTATGACAGACGGAATGGGCGACCCGATCGGCCGCCGCGAGATCCTTGATTCGTACATTGCGACCACGCAGGCCGGCGAGCCGTGGCTCGTGCCGGCGGAAACGTTCAATATTCAGGAAGTCCGGCCGCTGTCTTTGAATGACCTCGCCATTAATGACGCGGTGGAGATCGACAAAAAAACGGCTGCGGCCGTTGTTGGTGTGCCGCCGTTTCTGGTCGGCGTCGGCGATTTCAAGCCGGATGAATGGAATAATTTTGTAAACACGAAACTGCGCGCTATTTGCGGCGCGCTGGAACAGGAATTCACAAGGAAGCTGCTCAGAAGTCCGTCATGGTACTTTCGCTTCAATTCGCGTTCGCTGTACACATACGACATCAGTACGCTCTCGACGGTGGGGGCCAACATGTACACACGCGGCATTATGACGGGTAATGAAGTGCGCGATTGGCTTGCGATGACACCGCTGGCCGGGCTGGATGAGCTTGTTATTCTTGAGAATTATATACCCGCCGGCATGATCGGCGACCAGAAAAAGTTAAGCGGAGGAGGTGAGAACAACGGAACAACGAATGCTTAAACTCACGGATTTCGAGACGCGCGAAACGGAATCCGGAGAGATGCTGCTTTCGGGCTATTTTGCGAAGTTCAACTCACCTTATGAGGTATTTGACGACTGGACAGAAACGATCGCGCCTAGCGCGTTTTCTCGGGCGCTGGCCAGTGAAAATGACATCAAAGCACTTTGGAACCATGACACGAATATCGCATTAGCATCCAGAGTAAATCGAA
This sequence comes from uncultured Clostridia bacterium, assembly GCA_944393475.1. Lineage (GTDB taxonomy): Bacteria > Bacillota > Clostridia > TANB77 > CAG-508 > Merdicola. Next base: position 15,302 of record CALYAI010000112.1, on the reverse strand, counting down.
CGCTTACTCTGGAGCAGGACGATATAGGACTGCGCGGCACCATCGTGATCAATCCCTATGACAGCGATGCCGTAAACGCATACCAGCGCGTCAAGCGCGGCGATGTGTCGGGATGCTCTTTCGGGTTTGACGTATCTGTTTGGGATGACGAATACGATGCAGACGGCCGCCGGCACACGACGCTGCGCGAGATTTTCCCGCTGTATGAAGTCAGCCCGTGCACGTTCCCGGCCTATGAGGCCACGGAGGTCTACGCCAGAAACCGCGAAGCTTTTCAAAAAGACAAATTAAGACGCGACCACGAGTTTGAAAAGTGGCGCGCCGGTATTTTAAGGAGGATCAAAAAAGAATGGCACTAAGAGCACTCATGCTGAACAAGAAAATCGAGGCGCAGCGTTCTGCGCTCGATGAAGTGCTGAAAAAGCTCGAAGAGCTCAAAGCAAAAGAGGACGAACTCGAACAGGCTGTGAACGAACTGAACGCCGAGTCCACACAGGAAGAGAAAGACACGGTACAGCAGGAAGTAGACCAGGTCGAGGCCGAAAAGGATGACGCCGAAGCGAAAAAAGAAGAGATCCAGGCCGAGATCGACCGCCTGCAGGCACAGCTGGAAGAGGAAGAAAAGAAACAAAGGTCGGCCATGCAGCCGCCGGAAAAAAAGGAGACAAGAAAAAAAATGGAAACTACCAAAAAGTTTTTCAGCCTGTCCGCTGAACAGCGCGACAAGTTCTTTGCAGATGACGAAGTGAAAGACTTCCTGCATCGATTCCGCGAGCTCGGCAAGAATGCCGCTTCACAGAACCGCGCGGTCAGCGGCGCAGACCTGACGATCCCGACGGTCATGCTGGACCTGATCCGTGAAAACATCGAGGATTACAGCAAGCTGATCCGCCGCGTGCACAACGTAACGGTCAGCGGCAAGGCGCGCCAGACGGTGATGGGCACGATCCCGGAAGCAGTTTGGACGGAGATGTGCGCGAAGCTGAACGAACTGAACTTCACGTTCAATGCCGTGGAGGTGGACGGCTACAAGATCGGCGGCTATGTTGCTATCTGCAATGCAACGCTTGAAGATACCGACATCAATCTGGCTACAGAGATCATCACCGGCATCGGCGCTGCGATCGGTATCGGGCTTGACAAGGCGTATCTATACGGCCTCGGCACAAAAATGCCGCTTGGCATCGTGACCCGTCTGGCGCAGTCGGCGCAGCCGTCCGATTATCCGGCCACGGCCAGACCGTGGGAAAACCTGAAGTCACACCTGGTCACGATCGACAGCTCCAAGACAGGTCTGGAACTTTACAAGGAGATCGTGAAGGCTGGCGGCCTGTGCAAGTCCAAGTATTCGCGCGGTACGCGCTTCTGGGCTATGAACGAAGCGACCTACACGGCGCTGAAAGTCGAAGCCATGAACTTCAACGCGGCCGGCGCGATCGTCGCTTTTGAAAACGGTACGATGCCGGTGGCCGGCGGCGATATCGTTGTGCTGAGCGACGATATCATCCCGGACAACAACATCGTGGCCGGTTACGGCGACCTGTACCTTAGTGTGGAACGCCAGAGCGCGCAGATCGCCCGCAGCGACGACCGTTTGTTTATCGAGGATCAGGTCGTATTCCGCGGCACAGCCCGTTACGACGGACTGCCGGTCATCCCGGAGGCGTTTGTCGCGATCGGCCTCGGCGCAGCGCCGCAGACTTCTGCTACTTTCCCGCTCGATACCGCGAACGACGCGACCCTGCAGAGCCTTGAAGTCGGCACCGAAGCGCTTGCGCCGACCTTTGCAGCCGGCACTTATGCTTACACCGTGACGGCATCCGGCACGGGCGGCAACGTGTTTGCCACCCCGACGCAGTCCGGTGCGAAAGTCGAAATGACTTACGACGGCAAGCAGGTCGTAAACGGCGGCAAGATCACGTTCAGCGGCACCAAAGACCTTGTGATCACCGTGAAGAACGGCCTGAGCAAGCTGACCTATACCGTGACCATCACAAAGGGGGCGTAAGCCATGACAGACGGCGAACTGCTGAAGCTGGTCAAGCAGGATCTGCAGAAGATGGATTCCAGATCAGACGATTACCTGATGACGCTGATCGCAGCTGCAAAAATCAAGATCGCCGAAGAGGGCGTGCAGCTGGATCTGCAAAACGTCAACCACTGCCTGCTCGTGTCGCAGTACGCCGCCTATCTATTTCGTAAACGCGCGGCGCCTGAAACGGCTATGCCGCGCTTTTTGCGCTATGGTCTGAACAACCTGCTTTTAACGCAGAAAGGCGGTGGCGGCCGTGACGTTTGACGACGGGCTTGTTTTCTTTTACGACAAGGTCAATACGGCCGAGCCCGGAAACAAGCCGGTCTATGCGCTGCGCGAGTCTGCCCGGGCGTGCTTCCACCGCGATGAGCTTGGCGTCACGCGCTATTATTACGCGCTGCAGGCCGGCCGCCAGGTGGAGGCGGTGATCTCTGTTTACCGTGATGTGCCGGTTCGCGTCGGCCAAATCGCTGTGATCGACTGTACGCAGTACCGCGTGGACATGGTGCAGCCGACCACGGACGACGACGGCATCGAGATCAAAAAAGTTACGTTGGTGCACACGGAGGAATGCTACGATGTTCAAACGGCTTAAAGCCCTGCGCGACGTTCTGCTTGGCGTCACGCAGCACGTTTATCATTTTGACGCAGCCGTGCCGCCGGATGTCCGAAAAGCGGGCGGTTATATCGTGTGGGCCGAAAACAGCGAGGCGGACTCGGTAGAGGCCGACAACCGCAAGGTCAACCAGGCGGTCAACGTCACGGTCAGTTACTGCACCAAAAACGGTGAAGACCCGATGGTGGACGCGATACAAAAGGCTTTTGCAGTCGAATGCATCGCGTTTTCGTTCCAGTTTGCCGACTACGACCCGGACACGGATGTGATCACTTACGAATGGGAGGCGGTCGTCTGATGGCAAGGCTTGAATACAAGGGCAGTGATGAATTTATGGCCAAGCTGTACCGTTTTCAAAAAAAGGTGGACATCCCGATCGGCGCAGCCAACTATGCCGGCGCTGGTTTCGTGGCTGACGAAGTGCGTGACGCGATCAAAAGCATTCCAATCGTGAAGAGTAAGCACGGCGGCCTGGAACCGTATATGCCGGAGGGCGAAAAGCTTGACGGTATTACATCACTGCAGCGCAAGGACTTACTGAACGGTCTCGGCATCGCCAAGCAGCGGAATGACAACGGCTATTACAATGTGCTGGTTGGTTTTAACGGCTACGGACGAATCCCGACCAAGAAATATCCAAAGGGCGTGCCGAATCGGCTTTTGGCACGCTCTTTAAATAAAGGCACCTCTTTTCTGGAAAAGAACGACGCGATCCAACGCGCCATCCGAAAGTCTAGAAAAAAGGCGGCCGAAATCATGAAAACAACATTTGAAAAAGAAGCAAAAAAGGAGCTGAACAAATAATGGCAGTTATTGGTTTATCTATGCCGATCTGCTCGGATTATTCATTTGATACGGAGAGCAAAAAGGTCACTTATTCTAACCCTGTAACGGTCGGAAAAGCTGTAGAATTCAGCGCATCGATCACAAACTCGGAAAATCAGTATCTATACGCCGATAACGGTATTGCCGAAACGGCAAAAGGTTCGTTCCAAAGCGGTGAGCTGACGCTTGGCACCGACAGATTGTCGCAGGAAGCGTCGCAGAAATTTCTCGGCGTAAGGGTCAGAAAAATCAATGTACCGGGAATTTCCGAACCGGTAACGGAATTGGTGAGCACGGACGGAGATACGCCGCCAACGCTGGGCCACGGTATCATTGAGATGCTGCAGGAAGACGACGAAATCAAATACAGGGCAATCTGGCTCACAAAGGTTTCGTTTAACATTCCGGAGGAAGCAGCCACGACGAAGGGCGAAACCGTTGAATTCCAAACACCTTCCATCACCGGCACGATCATGCGTTCGGATGAGGCGGATGAAAACGGCCGGCATCCCTGGAAATATGAAGCCACTTTTACAAAAGAAAGCGACGCGCTTAAATATCTGGAAGCGCATGGCGGATCCGGTGAAATAACCGAAGTTGATGAGGAAGTCTTGTCCGTGCAGTCGGCAAAAGCAAAAGACGTTAAAAAGGAGACGGCGTAATGAAAGCAGTGTTTTGTGAAATCGCCGGTAAAAAATACCCGCTTGTGTATTCGGCCGGCGCGATCAGCCGCATGACGTCTTTATTTGGCGGGTATGAGAACATCCAGAAGTACATGACGAACATCGACGGCATGATCGAGCACATCTGCGAGGTGGCCGCTGCCATGATCGACCAGGGCTGCAAGTACATGAACCTTACCGGCGAAGAAAAGCCGGAGAACGCAGCTGTGGATGAAGACGGCAAGTGGGTGCCGCTGACGGTACAGGAGATCGAAGTGTTCGCGACCGACGTCGGCGAGCTGGCCAGAGCAATCGGCGAAGCGTTCGCACAGCCGTCTGCCGTGCAGGTAAAAACAAAAGAATCAAAAAACGCATAAGCCACGCAGGCGATCCGCTTGTGTGGCTTGAATTTTGGATCTTTCAAATCGGCATTCCGTATGACCTCGGTTGCTGCATGCCGCTTGCGAAGTTGAACGATTACATTTCGATCGCGCAGGTGGCGTGCGGCGCAGCCGAGCTTACCGATGCCGGCAGCGACAGCTATTTTCCCGACGATATTTCTTAGGAGGTGAGCGTTTGGCAAATGATATCAACTTAAAGGTCGGCATGGACGGCGAAAAAGAACTCAAAAAGGGCATTGCCGACATCAACCGGCAGCTGAAAACGCTTGACCTTGAACTGAAAAAGGCCACGGCGGAGTTTGAAAGCAACGCCGACTCCCAGGAAGCGATGGACGCCAAAAGCGACATCCTGAACAGAACCTTGCTCGAGCAGCAGAAAAAAGTTGCTGAAACGCAGAAGGTGCTGGATCTGATGTCTAAGGAGTACGGCGTAAACTCCAAAGAGGCAACAGACTGGCAGCAGAAGCTTCTGCGTGCGCAAACAGCGCTTGCCAAGACACAAAACGCAGTCAATAAAACGGATAAGCAGCTGGAAGATTTGCGAAGCAGCACTTCAAAAGCCGGATCTGAACTCGGGGATTTTGAGGGCGACGCAAGCAAAGCGGGTTCAGAACTCGGCGATCTGAACAGCAGCGCACAAAAGGCGAAAAAGGGAATCAAAAACATCGATGATGCTGCCGATGGCGCCGGAAATTCTCTCGGAGGTCTGTCAAAATCTACCTCTGGTCTATCTTCGGCTATGAGCGGCTTGTCGAAGGTGGGTGCTGGAATCGGAACAGCTGTTGCCGGAGCCGGTGCAGCTGTGGCGGCAGTAGCCGGTGCGATCACCGGCGTAATCAGCGGCATTAATAATCTCGCTGAAAGCACACGCGAGCTGCGGACAAATCTCGGCAAGCTGGACACTTCTTTTACAACATCCGGGCACACAGCTGAAGAAGCTAGAGAAACTTATTCTGAACTTTATGGCATTCTGGGAGACAGCGATCAGTCGGTAGAGGCTGCAAACAACATTTCAAAAATTGCCAGCAGTCAAAAAGACTTGACAGACTGGACAAGAATTGCCACAGGCGTTTTTGCTACGTTCGGCGACGGTATTCCGATAGAATCGTTGACTGAGGCAGCAAACGAGACGCAAAAGACTGGACAGCTGACGGGTGCACTGGCAGACGCACTGAACTGGGCGGGCGTGAACGAAGATGATTTTCAGTCGCGACTTGACGAATGCAATGGTGTACAGGATAGAAATGCGCTGATCACTTCTACGCTGAACAAGCTGTATGGCGAAGCGGCGGACAAGTACCGCGACATGAACGGCAGCCTGATCGAGGCAAACAAGGCGTCGGCAAACTGGGAAGAAGCGCTCGCGGGCATCGGCGGCGCAGTAGAGCCTGTGTCGACAGCCCTTAAAAATTTTGGCGCAACGATTTTAACCGAAATCACGCCGGCAGTGCAGACACTTGGCGACGCTATGCTGGGCATCATGAACGGCGAAGACGGTGCAGCCGATCAGCTCGCGCAGGGCTTAGGCGATCTGCTTAACACAGTCGTTGAAAAAATCGGCGAGGTAATGCCTACGATTTTGGACACGCTTGGAAATATCGTGCCCGCATTTTTGAACACAATAATCGAGCAACTGCCAGAGATCATAAACAGCGGTGTAGATATGATCTTTGCACTTGTAGACGGGATTGTACAAAACCTTCCTGCGCTATTACAGGCTGCGATTGACATCATTGTGTATTTAGCGCAGGCGCTTTCCGAGCAGCTGCCGACTCTGATTCCGACCGTTGTGGAAATCGTGATGCAGCTTGTAGACACGCTAACAGAGCCGGACACGCTTTCTATGCTGATTGGTGCGGCATTGACATTAATTGTTGCGCTGGCAGAGGGATTGGTGGATGCGATTCCGGAAATTGTAGACCGCGTTCCGGAAATTATTGAAAACATAATCGACACGATCAACTGTCTTGCGCCAATGCTTTTAAATTCCGGTATAGAGCTGGTTGGAGAACTTGTGGGCGGCATAATCAAGAGTCTCGGCTCGGTTGGGACGGCTGCGTCAAGAATCGTATCCACTATATGGAATCGCATAAAATCACTACCGAAGCAGGCGTTGCAGTGGGGCAAAGATTTGATTGATAATATCGCAGCAGGCATTCGATCGGCAATCAGTCGCGTTACCAGCGCAGTGCAGTCGGTCGCCAGCAAAATCTCATCTTTCCTGCACTTCTCCGTGCCGGACGAAGGCCCGCTGGTCGATGCGCCGAAGTGGATGCCGGACATGATCGACCTGATGACCAAAGGAATACGCCAGAACGAGTCAAAGGTCGAAGACGCAGCCCGGTCACTGGCTGAAAAAATGCGAAATAGCCTTGTGATGAACGCCAACCTGACAAACGTCGGCAGCGGCCGCACCAGTTACACGTTTTCCGCACCTGTCTATCTGGACGGCAAAAAAATCGCAGACAACACGCAGCGGTATATTACGTCCGAGCAGCGCGGTCTGCAGAGAGCGAGGGGGCACGCTTAATGTACGATTTTACATATGGAGGCGTGTCCGCCTCGTCGCTTGGCGTGTATGCCGTCCAGCGGCCGAACGTACCCGTGCCGGAGCGTAATGTGGAGCTGATCGAGGTGCAGGGCATGGACGGCAGCCTGACGGTCGATTATGGCACATATAAAGACGTGGAGCTTCCTGTGCCGTGCAACTTCATGGCGGCGGATCCGGATGATTTTGAAACAAGGGCACGCGAGGTCCGCAGCTGGCTGCTTTCTACGCCGCTTTTGAGCCGGCTGGAATTTACCGACGACGCCGGCTGGTGCCGCATCGTTAAAAAGGTGTCGGTCAGCGAGATCACGCGGCAAAACAAGCGGATCGGCACGTTCGACGCGGTCTTTACCTGTGATCCGTTTTTATACACGGAATATGGCCTTACAGAATCCGCGCTGACAGTCGGTACGAATACGGTGCAGAATCTGTACCTGCCAGCGAAACCGTATTTTCATTTTTCCGGCGAGGGAACCGGCCGCATTTCCTATGGCAGAATGGCCTGTTCATTCATACTGGGGCAGGATGTGTATATCGACACGGCGCGCGAGCTGGCCTACAACAATAACGGCGCCGCAGTAGATGTCAATTTTACATCCGGCAGCTGGGAGGATTTTATACTGCCGACGGGTGAGACCAAGATCACAACGAACGGCACCGGCGTGACCGGCGTCACCTGGGCACCGAGGTGGAGGGTTCTATGAAAATCAGAATTTATGCGCAGGATGCAGAACCGTTTTCAGCTGGCGGCGGCAGCCCGCTCACACCCACCCGGTGCGAGATCACGGCCAACCTCAACAGCGACTGGACACTGACTTTGGAGCACCCGCTCGATGCAGACGGCATGTACAAACAGATCCAGTCCGGCGCAGTGCTGCGCATGCCGGCGTTCAACGGCTCGCAGCTGTACCGCATCATCACAGCCGACCGTACGGATAGCGGCATTACGGCCACGGCTGAGCCGATTTTTATGGATGCCTTGCACGACGTCTTTCTGCTCGACAGCCGACCTACGAACCTGAGCGGCCAAGCTGCACTCGATTATCTGATGAGCGGCACAAAGTTCAGCGGACAAAGCGATATTTTAAATCTGAACACGGCATACTATGTACGCAAAAACCTGATCGAAGCGCTTAACGGCGAAGACGAAAATGCATTCACACAGCGCTGGGGCGGCGAGATCCTTTTTGACAATTACAAGGTTATCATCAATCGGTCGGCCGGGCGCGACAAGGGCGTAGTCGTGAAGTACGGCCGCAACCTGACCGGCATTACCGAAACGGTCGACCGGTCAAGCCTGATCACAAGGATAGTCCCGGTCGGCTATGACGGCATCATGCTTTCCGGCAGCGCACCGTGGGTGGACAGCCCGCTGATCGATTCCTACCCGATTATTTACAATTCGGTCATCGAATATTCGGATGTCAAGGTCAAGGAAGACCCGGACGACCCGGACGAAGACGGTTTTGCCACGCTGGCTGAGGCGCAGGCAGAGCTGAGAAGGCTGGCCAACCTGGAATACAGCCAGAACAACGTGGACAAAGAACTTGTCTCAATGGACGTAGACCTGATCCTGCTGCAAAATACAGTGGAGTATGCCGAGTTCAAAAACCTGGAGGATGTGTCTCTCGGAGACACGGTAACATGCCGGCATGCAAAGCTCGGGATAGATGTCAGCGCAAAGGTCGTGTCACTCACATGGGACTGCATAACCGGCCGTGTGACGGCGGTAACGCTGGGAAATTTTAAGCAGAACTATTTTTCCAGCAATACGAACCGCGTCGACCAGGCGCTTGGCAATGCCAGCAGCGCACAAAACGCTGCGCAAAATGCGCAAAATGTAGCGTCGGGCGCGCAGTCAGCGGCCAATCAGGCACAACAGGCCGCCGGGGATGCACAGACAGCGGCAGGCAACGCCCAAACAGCAGCCGGAACGGCACAAAGTGCTGCAGACCAGGCACAGCAGGCAGCCGGCAATGCACAAAGCGCTGCGCAGGGTGCCCAGAATACGGCAGACAGCGCGCTAAACGCGGCACAGGGCGCACAGAACACGGCAAACCAGGCTAACCAGAATGCACAGAACGCGCAGACGGCTGCCGGCAATGCGCAGCAAACGGCAAACGGCGCGCAGAGTGCAGCGGAAAATGCACAGCAGACAGCCGACAATGTTTCAAACCTGGTGAATCAGGTCGTGCGCCCGAACGGCACCGTCATTGCCGACAAGGTGCAGGGCATCCTGGATGCCGCACTTGCCCAGCTACACCTGCAAAACACGGCGGCCAAAAAACAAAACGTCCGCGCCATTCTTTTTGAAGACCTTGACCCCGATTCGCCTACTTACGGCGCCATGTCAATTGGCACGCAGGGTTTTCAAATTGCCGACGAAAGGACGGCGGACGGCCTTGACTGGAACTGGCGGACAGCTGCGACGGCAAAAGGCGCTTATGCCGACGTTATTGGTGCGGGAACGTTAAAAGGCGTTGAGATCCTTGCCGACAATGGCACCATCGGCGGCTGGAAAATTACAAATACGGGCCTGACAGCAAAACGCGTATATAACGAGGGAAGCGCTGCTGAAATTATATACACAACAACTTTTGATAGCACAGACAGTTCCAGTGGTGTGATTTTAAAAGTTGATGACAATCGTTCATCATTTCCTGAGCCGCATTTAGAGATTTCGGACAATGGGGATTACAAAGCGCCAAGTGGGGGCGTATATGTTTTTGACGGAAGCTTTGAAAACGGTGTGTCAATTGCAAAGAAGAAAAAAGAGACTTCCACGCAAAACACGAACGGAGCAATAGCACATTGGATTCAATTTGAAGGCAATACAAGCGAAGAAGAAATTGCTTTGCGCCATATGCGCTTGACTGCTGGCACTTTTATTCCAGATGACGGCGAATATGCTCCGGCTGTTATTAATCCAACTGTAAATTACGCTTGGCAGCTCGGCTCCTATGGACTTCGATTTAAATACGGATATTTTTATAACGCCTATGTAGAAAAAATAATCAATGAGAAGTCCATTGAAAGCAAAGGATATATAAGCGCGACAAGGTTTACGGGAGAAATTGGACAATTCGACACAGTCGAATACTATCAGTTAAAGCAGACCTCGGATGAAAAATTGAAAAAAGATATTAAAACATTGAACCCCGAGCAATGCGTAACTTTTTTAAATTCGATTCGGCCTGTGAGCTTCAAGTTCATAAATGACGAAAGTGAAGAAATACACTCCGGATTTATTGCGCAGGAAATTGCAGATGTTCAGTCTGAAATTGGCGTAGATATTGCTACAGAAATGCACAATAGATCATCCAATATGCTTTCGGAAAACGAAGCTGAGGAGTCGTTTTTAGGCATCGATATAACTGCAATCATTGCCCCGCTTGTTTCCGTTGTCCAGTCACAGCAGACTGAAATCGAGCAGCTTAAACAAAAGCTTTCAGAACTGGAGGCGAAAATTAATTGATCTATTTATTTTTCAAAGCCAGGCAAAACCCGCCGGTCATTGATGTGACCGAGGGCAGCAACCTGCTGCCCGTCGTGTTTGAACTGGCGGACTTCGTGCCGCCGTCCGGGTGCACAGCTCGCATATTCGTGCAAAAGCCGAGCGGCAAGACCGTGTTTAATGACTGTGCGCTGGTGGGCACGCAGGTTACCGTGCATCCGACCACGCAAATGTTTGCCGAACCGGGCAGGAACCCGGCGCAGATCATCCTGTTCCAGGGCGAACGGATGCAGGCGTCGTTCCCGTTCGTTTTTGCAGTCGATCGCAACCTTGCGGCCGGCGCAGAAGAAAGCCGGGATGAGAGCATTATTAAATTCCCGATCGCCACATCGGACACGGTCGGCGGCATAACAGCCGATCCGAAAACAGACGCGCAGACCATGCCGGTCGGCATCGATCCCGAAACCGGCCGGCTTTATACGGAGCCTAGTGAAGGCACAAGCGCAATCACAGAGGCCACAGCTACAGTGGACAACAACGTTGGCATACCGCAGGTTGATGTGGAACTGGACGGCGAAACACTTAAATTTGCTTTCAAAAACCTTAAAGGCGAAAACGGCGAGACTGGCCCGCAAGGCCCTCCGGGTCCTGAAGGCGAACCGGGCCCCGCAGGCCCACAAGGTGAACCCGGTAAAGATGGCGCTGATGGCCAAGACGGCGCAGACGGGCAGCCCGGTGCAGACGGCAAAGCTGCCACGATTCAGATCGGAACTGTTACAACCGGCGAACCCGGTACACAAGCAAGCGTTGTGAATTCAGGAACTGAAAATGCAGCTGTGCTTGATTTCACTATTCCAAGAGGAGAAAGCGGCGGTGAAAGTAAAAAGCCGTGGAAGCTGTTTAAAACAATAGAATTAAACGAGGATGCCTTTAGTTACGAGTTTACAGGTTTGAACTTTTCGGAACTTATAATTATTGGAAGTGGGATTATTAATTTAAGCGAAACGTCTAATTCAGCTGTTGTAATCAGTATCAATGATTACGAAATGCCTGGTTTAATTTCCCAAAAAAATAATGGCGCAAACCCTAATTTTACTCAGTTCACTCGTATGAGATACAACGGATTGATATGGGAGATTTATTGTACTGGCGCATCGTCCAGCCCAAACTATTTTACCACACTCACCAATATTCAAGCACCATACTCAAACCGGTTGGACGTTGGAAAATGTGAAAAACTGAGCTTTAGTGCAACTGCAGCTACATATCGATTGATAAGCGGGTCGATTAATATTTATGCGAGGTGATGAGATGAGCTTATACAAGGTTGTCAATGGCAAAAAAATTGAAATGACCGATGAAGAGATCGAGCAACTTGATAAAGAATATGCAGAGCAAGAATATGCAGAACGAATCCGTCCACGCACTGAAACTGAGGGTGTTTTGGCACTTGCAAAACTGTTTTTGACTGAAAAAATCACAGAGTCGGAAGACAAAACGCTTGGTATTCAGTGCATGGCGCTTTTTGAACCGTGGAAACGCGGGATTTATAGTGTAGGCGATGTGAGAACTGACCCGAAAACAGGCTATCCGTATGAATGTATAACTGCACACGACAGCGCCTCTAATCCGGACTGGACGATTGAAAACAGAACGCTGTGGAAGCCCTGGCATTCGCGGTCAGCTGATTATGCTTTGCCGTGGGTTCAGCCGACTGGCGCGCATGACATGTATCATTCCGGCGAATACATGATCTGGACGGATAAAAAAGTCAAAAAGTGCGTTCAGGACACAAATTTCAGCCCGGACGAATATCCTGCAGCTTGGGAAGATGCTTAAAAGGAGGAGAACAGCATGACAGAATGGACAGTTGTTACCGTCATTATCGCTGTTGCCGGCCTGATCGGCACGGTGGCCGTGCCGCTTACGAAAAACACAAAAGCCATGACACGGCTTGGCGCGCAAATCGACCACTTGCTTTACCGAATCGGGCATGATGAAGAAGACCTGAAAAGCTTTAAAGAAAAAGCCGCCGCGCGCCATGAGAAGATCTTTCATCAGCTCGAAGCGCACGACGGCAAAATCAATGACCATGAATACAGGATCAAGGATCTGGAAGAAAAAAGCAAGGAGGAAAAACATCAATGAACATCAACTGGAAAGTCAGACTCAAAAGCGGCTCGTGGTGGCTGGGCATCATCTCGGCTGTCGTAACAGCAGTGTTTGCCATCCTGCAGCTCTGCAATGTGGAACTGCCGGTCACGGCAGAGCAGGTCTTGCAGGCCGCCACACTTATTTTGATGATCCCGGCGGCCGTCGGCATCACGACCGACCCGACCACAAAGGGCGTTTCCGACAGCGCGCAGGCAATGGCCTATGACGCGCCGAAGCAGGACATAGCCACCGACGAACAGGCAGGGGAGTGAGTGTTATGACGTTTGATGAATTTATAAAGAAGTACAACGGCAAGTCTATCGACTACGATGGTACATACGGCGTGCAGTGCGTCGACCTTATCAAGCAGTATGCCGACAGCGTGTTTGGCGTAAAGGGCGGCAGCTGGGGCAACGGGGAAGATTACTGGAACAACACGGCGTCTGCCCTGGCCAAAATCACCACGAAGATCAAAAACGCCGCGTCTTTTGTTCCAAAAAAGGGCGACATTATGGTGTGGAATAAAAATGTGGGCAACGGCTGCGGCCATGTGGCCATTTGTACCGGCGAGGGGAATACAAGTTACTTTTACTCGTACGACCAGAACTGGGGCAGCAAGCCGATGCACAAGGTCAAGCATACTTACGACAACGTCTACGGCGTGCTGCGCCCGAAAGACCAGTCGAAGATCGTGACGGCGTCCAATACCTCGGGCGGCTTCGTCTCGCCGAAAACATGGACGAATGGCTCGACGAACGAAACGGTGTACACGCAGTCAAATCTTTCAGACAAGGTCGGCACGATCTATGCGCGCGGCAAGGGCGACTGCTACGGCAAGGCCGGCAGCGGGTATATCGTGGTGTACAGCGTATCCGGTACATCCAAGAAAAAGGTCGGCTTTGTCAAGTACAAGGGCGGCGTGTCGTCTGCACCAAGCGGCGGCAAGACCTACAAAAATGGATCAACCGCCGAAACTGTCTATGCGGACACCGGCAAAACCACCAAAATCGGCAGCCTGGACAAGCAGGAGACTTGCACATGCCTGGCAAAGATCAACGGTATGTATCTGGTCAAATACAAGGTCAACGGCACCAGCCGCTACAAGGTTGGCTTTGTGGCTTACAGCGGTGGTTGCTGATGAAGCGGTTTAATGTGGAGGTACAGACCACAGACGGTGTGCAGCTTCTTCTCAGTCGAACGGACGACCCGCAGCAGACGGAAACAGTCACGGTCGGCACAGAAGATCTGCGCGCCGCCATTGACGCTGGTGTTTACAGCACGCCGGACGAAGCCCGGGAGGACGCTCGTGCCGATGTGGAATTCAGAAGCGTAAAGGCGGCCTACAAGTTGCTCGGCCTGCCGGAGGGCTACCGCCTGACCGAGGAAGAGATCAGCGAACTGCGCACAGCACAGGCCACAGCCGTGGACAGCCTTGTGCCGTCGGTGGACACGCTGTTTTTGTAAAATTGAATCCGTGACCGTGCCGTGTAAGATGCGTTCTGCACGGCCTCATCCCACCGCTGCGGCGGTGAGACACAACAAAGGCGTACAGGGAAACCTTGTACGCCTTTATTTTTTTGCAAAAAACAAGAAAAAGCATTGACAAACCACGTTCAACGTGGTAAAATATAGACAGAAAGAGGGGGGAGACCCCAGAAAGAAAGGATGCAAGAAAATGAAAAGACTTGGAAACTGGTGGAATTCAAATAGCGTTGAAATCGTGGAACTGGAAGACGGGAGGCACATCGCGCTGGATGGCTGGAATGGTGAGCAGTACACAGACTGCTGGCAGGTAGGCGGCGAAAACGACATGGACGTCGTTAAAGACGGCATGACATTCAAGCCGGTTTATAGATTTCAGGCGGAAGAACTTGACCTAGATTCTATAGAAGAGGACAGCGACGAGTGGGACCGCGCGATGGAGGTCGTTGATTTTGAAGAATGTTGAAATTAAAGAAGCCCGGCAGCTTGCCGGGCTGACGCAAAAGGAAATGTCAGAGCTTTTCAATGTTCCGAGAAGAACGATAGAGGACTGGGATCGTGAGATCAATACGCCGCCGGATTGGGTCGCAGACCTTCTGCTTGAAAAGTTGAGAAAAATTCAAAAGGAGAAAAAAATGAGTTTAAAAAAGATTGTGAATGCAGCCCGGTTCGCTGCGTTTGAAGAGATAAGAGCGGCGCTTGGTGACAAGTTTAAAAACCTGCCTGAAAATTTCAGCATTTATAAAATATCGGATTTTGAAAAAGCAGAATATATGATCATAACGCATAAAACGCAGCTGAACTCGGTAACACTTAAAGAAGCCGGGATCGAGAATCCGGTCGAAGTGAAAAAAATCGCTTCCGTGCACAAAAAGACACGTCAGGCTTTTCTATATTGACAGCCGCAGTACTGCAATAGTACTGCAACTGTATATAAAAAGTGCTGTGTAAATGATAATTATATCATGCTGAAATGATAAAAAATCATCAGATTATCAGCAATTATATAGAATTTATTTAACGTTTTTATAGCGGATACTGTATTATTCCGTCATCCGCACCAAACAACACCCGGTAAATTTGGCTTAACAAAGCCGATTTTACCGGGTGTTTTTATTTTAGTAC
>CALYAI010000111.1 GCA_944393475.1 uncultured Clostridia bacterium | reverse complement strand
AGCCCTGAACTTACAACTTTAATTTTTCTGTCAGCATTTATGACTGATGATATGGAAAAAAGAATTAATCTTTTAAATACTGCTTTTAGACTTTCTGGAAAAAGCGGTGTTAATCTTTACCAAAATTTAAATATTAAAAGAACAAGAATTATAGACAATAAATCACATGAAAGTGATTCAAATGAGGTAAGTGATTTAGCTGAAACTGATCTGTTGAGCCAAATAGATCCTAGAGATATTCTCGATACAATCGCGTCATTTGGTACTCAAATAGGTATGTTTGATGATCAAGAAGAATTAGATAGTCTACTTTCTAGATATCAATTAGATTTATCAACTAGTGGAAATCCATTAATTAAAGAAATGTCAAAAAACTTAAAATTTAGCGTTCAAGATTATAATTATCAATATGCATATGGAGATCAAAAGCCTGGTGAAGCAATAGCAAATGTAGCATGGCTTGCTAATAAAATGGCACACTTTTTTGAAGAAGCTCAAGAAAAAGGATTAATTCATGATAAAATGTTTCCTTCATTTGATTTTAAAGAATTTTTCATGAGTATAAAAAACTATTCAATGCATGAAATTATAAAAGCTAAGAAAAATGGAGAAAATGTAAGATTAGCTATTATTGAAGATCCTACAAAAACAAAGAATGATAAATTTAAAAATGCACTATTTATAGCATTACCAGAATACTTTCAGCCAATTATTTTGCACTATCCTAAAGGTGAATTTACTCCTGAAGAATTAGCAGTTTGTAATGATAGAGATGATTTTTCTTATGATGTAATTTATAATATATCAAATTCACCAACTATGCCATTAAAACTTGATGTGGAAAAAGAATCTTTATTAGACTATATTTATCAAACAGAATATAAATATAGAACAGAAAAAAATCCTGATATAAATAAATTAGATTGGTATTTTAGTCATAATAAGCCAAGAAAGCTTCTTCGTTCGCCTAAACCTAAAATCAGAAGAGATTTAAAATCATTTGAAAGTGAGAAAAAAGAAGAATCAGAAGAAGAAAAAAGGAATCGTTTGAACAAGAAATTTTTAACAGATTTATTTGAAAAATATGATATTCCTTTTCCAGATTATCTTCAAGAACATTTTATTGAAAAAACAAATTATTTAAATAATGATTTTGCCAAAAAAGTAAAATCAGCCATTAGTCATATTGAAACCAAAAAAGGTAATTCATACTTTGATGTTAATAAAATATCAGAAGAGATATTTCCTTCAGTTTATATAAGTATGTTATTTACTAAGCCAATGGCAACATTATCAAAAGCTGCTTCAACTAATCCTAAATTACTTGAAGCTGTCAAAACTTCAATTGATGACAGAAAAAAAGTAGTGGAATTTTTAAAAAACAATGTAGAAAACTTTTCTGATTTTAAGAAAATTAAATCTGCATTAAAGGCAGAATTAACTGATACAAAAGAACAAAAACAAACTAGACAAGAAATTATTAAATTAAATGAAAGATTAAATGCGTTAAATAAAAAATTAACTGAAATGAAAAGAAATAGCACAGAACTTTCTAAAGAAGAAGCTGATTTAAAAGCAGAAATTGACGAAATTTTAAAACAACTTACTGCTCATTCTAATATATATAAATAAAATAAGGGAGAAAGTTTATGAAAAATAACGAGATTATGATAAATAATGATAATATATTATCCAAAATAAGAAGAACTCTACATAATTTATTTCATAAAGATAAAAAACAAAATAAAAAAACTGAAGAGAATAATATTTACGATGATATAAATAAAGAATATAAATCAGAGTATATCTCCGAAAAAGAAAGAATATTTACTTTATATGAAGATATGAAAAAAGGAAACATTGATATATACGAAATACCTAGTCAAGATTTAAATATGATAAAAGAATTACTTTTAAGTGAAATTGATTTAAAAGAGAAGAAACTTGACGAAATACAAACAGATATTAATAGATCTAAATATAATATAGAATGTTATAAAAAAGAAAAAAGTAAATATCTAAATAATAACTAATATATCAGCGCAATAAAATGGCTAAAACAACAAATAAAACAAAAAACCTCTAAATACTAAATAAAATTAATATTTGGAGGTTTTTATATTATAATTCATCTGAATCTATATAAGAGTCATCACTATTTTTATTCCTTACATAAGTCCAAATTCCGATTCCAATAGCTAAAGCAACTATTCCAACTATTATCCAAGTCCATGTATTTGTCATCATTCCACCCATCATTGAAGCTTGATCAGTAGATGTTCTTGAAGCAGTATATCCACCATCATTATCATTATTAGTAACAACACCTGCAACTGTGTTTTCTGAATCTTCCATTCCATCTCTAACATCATTAACTACATTTTCTGTTCCGTTTTCAACTGTATTAAATCCTTCTTTTACATCAGAAGTTACTTCATTGCCAACATTTTCTAGCATATTTTCAGCGCCGCCTACAAAATTTCTTATATTATTTGTTACATTATCCATAGCAAATGAGCACATTGAAATAGATAATAGTAAAATCATAGTAATAATTGATAAGATAATTTTTTTCTTCATTTTATTACCTCCTTAAAAAATTTGAGCATTAAAATCTCTATTTATAGTATTGCTTTTTTTATTATAAAATATACAAAAAAATTTATTAAAATTAAAAAAATGAAGGAAATTAGGGAAATT
>CALYAI010000110.1 GCA_944393475.1 uncultured Clostridia bacterium | reverse complement strand
AACTTGACCAGTGCCATTAGTAGCAATACTTAAATCAGTATCATGCATAACAACAAGTTTTTTATCTTTTGTGATCATGACATCAGTTTCGATATGAGTAGCCCCCACTTCATAGGCCATACGATAACCTTCCATTGAATTTTCATAACTTTGACAAGGCAAACCACGATGACCAATATTAAATGGAACACGGTTCATGTTATATTTAGCATTATCGGTGTTTTCGAAGACTTTGAAAGTATCTAAAGCTTTGCTTACATTTTCTGTAATGATTCCATAAACTCCATCGGTAACTAAACGAACAATATTAATATCTGAATAATCAGTAACATTCACCCATACCGATTTAAAGCGCGATTCGATGTAGCGAATATTTTCTTCAGAAGCGAATTCTTGAGATAAAATTACAGTTGTTGCCCAGGAAGAATTAGTGACATTTACATAATCAACTAAAGGCGCTTCGTTATTTTTTGAATAATCTAAAATTCCTCTAATTTTTTGACCATTTCCATCATTTCTGACTTGTTTTAATAAAGTTGGATCAGAAGAACATACTGCCATATCTAATGGACAGAAAGTCTCATCTAAATATGTTTTTAAAGCTGTTGAAACTTCTTCTGTATCAAAATAAATTACTGGAAGCATCTTTTCTTTAATGTAAGTTTCATAAGCTTCTTCAAAACTAATTCCTAAGCTTTCTCCACTTTCATTAACTAATTCAATATCTTTATTAATTCTTAAAAGAATATTACTAGGTCTAGTCGCTTCATTTTCACTATAACCTTTTAAATCATCTAAAGAATTAATAAAGGTATTAATGAAAACAGGAGACATAACATTTGTTTCATGTTTAGTTGTCTCGTTAAATGATTTTTCAATTACACGGCTATTAGCTTTTAAAACTGAATTATTAACACTTTTTAAGTTGGAAGTAGAATCTAGCTTATTAAGTGAAAATCCGGTACACAAAAACATTAAAAATGGTACAACAAAGAATTTAGATTTTTTCATAATATCTCCACAAATTAAGGTTATTTTTATTATATTTATTAAATTAAGATAGTTATATATAAGTGGCTTAAAATCTTAATAATTGCTAATTATTAATAAATAAACACTTACTTATTTAAGCCTTCTTTTTCGATAAATTTATAGATAGTATCATAACTTGTTCTATGACCAATCAAATCTGGGTGACCATTAGCACCAGTTTGATTGTTCATAAGTTGAATAGTAAAAGCACTATCTTCTCCATATTTCTCATTTAAATTTTTAGTTGCTTGCTTAATAGCTTTAATTAAAGCAGAATCAATTGAGTGACACATATTATAAACAGAGATGACTTTACAATCTGGATTATTCTTAAAGATTGGCTCCATAATGATTGAATAGTTATTAATAAATTCTTCTATTCCAGCATCTCTTTTTTCTTGAGTGATATCTTCTGCTAAATATCCTCCATGGTCATTACTACCTAAATTCATAACAACAATATCAGGAGAACATAAACTCATATCATAAGGAATAGTGCCTTCAACAGTATTATATTGGTCCATCATATCGACTCCATAAGGAGCTAATATTTCTGAAAGAGCTATACCACTACATGCGACAAAAGTTGGATCATAATCTAATTTATCAGCAAGCAATTGCGCATAAGTTAAACTGCCATCTTCATCTTGAGTTCTAAATATTTTAATCGATGGGTTTCCTAAATTACCATAACCACAAGTTAAAGAATCTCCATAAAATTCAATTTTTTTACGTGGAGAAGAATACTCTCGATGATAATAATCAACTTCTCCTTCAGTATTTAAAGCATATAAACCAAGTTTTGAAACACTTGCTTCATTTAGTTTTAACAATTTTAAAGTATGTTTACCTGGAGTTAAGTTTTCAAACAAAGTTACTGTTTGTTCACCTGGTTGTAACTCAATCTTTGTATTTTCTTTTCCATCAATGTAAGTTTTTAAATATTGAGTAACATTGCCCCCAAGCATTTCGGAATATAAATCAAGTGTTAGCTTATTAGTATCACTTTTTACATCAACAAATAATTCAAAGCCAGTACAGGTAAAGCCTAAATACATCGCTTCTTTACCATTAACCTCTTTTTTAATGTAGCGCCCTAAATAGCGTACTTCTTCATCATTTAATAAATCGAAATTTTCAATTTTAGTATCAGTATAAGTCACAGTATCATCTCCATTATTATCGCCATTATTATCTCCGCCATTTTGATTTTGATTATCATCATCTATCGGAGGAGTTTGATTGGCGCAAGCTGTAACTGATAATGATAATAAAGTTGCAGCAAGCAAAAATATTTTTCTTTTCATAATATATCCTCAAAGATATTCTAAATAATTATATATAAATAAGCATATTTTTAAGGCTTAATTCTTAATATATGGTAATTTGTTCTTAAAGAAAAAGTAGGGCGCGCCCCTACTCTATTTTCTGTTTACTTTCTCTATTTAATTTTAAGTTTATTATCGATTACCTTTAATTGAATCATAAACATTTATTACCATGAAAGAAATAATAGATAATATTGATATTATTGCTGATACAATTAAAACAATTAAATAATCTAAATAAATACTATCACTAGTTGAATAATAAACTGTTCTATAAATTGGAACTGAAACAACAAAAAAGGTTACTGCTATAGCTGAAGCAAATTCAAAATATGAAGTATTATCGTAAGTCATATTGTCAGAAAAAGTGTATTTAACCAGGCAAGTAACAAGAGGTGTTATGACAACTAAAATCCAAGGTATAATAATAAAATCGGGTCTTCCAGAAAAACAAAAAATAATAAATTCACCAATTTCAACGATTGATAAAAAGGTTAAGGCTGCATAAAAATCATCAAACTT
>CALYAI010000109.1 GCA_944393475.1 uncultured Clostridia bacterium | reverse complement strand
AAACGGTAACAAATGTAAGTGAATACGGAAAAGTAATAGTACATCATTACATAATGAACACAGATGGAAGTACAACTACAACAAGAGTTCCAGGAGCTAATGGAGAAGAAGTTGCGGATGAAATAATAGAAGGAGCACAAAAGGAAGAATATACAACACAAGCTACAACAAATCTACAATCAAACTATGAATTAGTACAAGAAAGATTACCAGCAAATGCAAGTGGAACAATAACAGAAGAAGATACAGAAGTAATTTACTACTACAGATTAAAAACACCAAGTGTAACAAACAATGTTACAAAATCAGGTATGGATAGAATTACATCTGCGAACCAAGAAGTAAGCTACAAAGTAACATACACAGCAAATATAACAGACTACATAGGAGATGCAGAAGTAACAATAGTGGACACACTTCCATATGCAATAGACCAAGCTAAATCAGATGTAGCAGGAGGAAGTTATGATACAAATTCTAGAACAATAACATGGAAAGAAAATGTATCAGATATAAATAGCTATGAAGGTAATGGAACAGTTACAATAACAAAGAATATAAAAGTTGTATACATTGGTCTAGATATGAATCAAGAAAATATAACAAACAATGTTAAGGGACAAATTAAGTTATTAACTCCAGAGACAACAAGTGAAGAAACAACTGATGAATTTGAAAGTACAATATATAAATCAATAATAAGTAGTGAAAAAATAGTTGATAAAGAAGAAGTACAAGAAGGAGAAAAAGTAACATATACAGTAAGAATAAAGAATGAAGGAAACTTAGCAAAAACAGTAACATTAAAAGATACATTACCAGAAGGATTAAGATTCGATACAAATACACAGATATTTGTAGGAAATGTAGGAACAGTATATACAGAACAAAATTTAAAGAATGGAATACAAGTAGAAGTTCCAGAATTCAGTACAGTAGATGTAACATTTGCAGGAATTGTAAACAACCTAGGAAATGGAGAATATAGCAAAGAACTAAAAAATACAGCTACAATAGATAATGAACTAACAAATGAAGTAACAACAGAGTTAACAAAAGCAAATATAACAGCACATAAAGAATCTGATCCATCAAATGGAACAAAAGTAACAGAAGGAGACGAAATAACATATAGAATAAGAGTAAGAAATGATGGAGCAAGAGCAGGAACAATACTAGTAAAAGACACAATACCAGTAGGAACAACATTTGTAGAAGGAAGTATAAAGGTTGGAAATATGGCAAATACAGAGATGACAGCGGACAACTTAAGCCAAGGAATAAGTGTAACATTAGAAATTGGAGAAGAAAAAGTAGTTGAGTTTAAAGTAACAGTAAATAAACTTGCAGATGGAACAAAGATAAAGAATATAGCATATATAAATAAAGATGGACAAGATGAAAAAGTTCCAGAAGAACCAGAACAAACATATGTAGAACCAAAAGAAGAACAAGAAATATCTAAGACAGGAACAGAAAGAATAGAAAACTTAGACGATGAAATAACATACAATATAAATTACACAGCAAATATTTCAGATTACAAAGGAAATGCAAAAGTAATAGTAATAGATAAATTACCATTTGCAATAGACGAAGAAAAATCTGACTTAGATGGTGGAACATATGATGAAGCAAGTAAGACAATAACATGGGAAGAAAAGGTAGAAAATATTCAAATAACAGAAACAAAAACTATAGAAATGAATAAAACAATAAAAGTAGTGTACAAAGATGTAACACAGGATACAATTTCTATAGAAAATATAGTAACAGGACATATTGAATATGAAACACCAGAAAGAACAAGTGAAGAAGTAACAGCAAATGCAGATACAGTAACAGACTTCATAGTAAATATACCTGTAAGTAAAATCTGGGATGACAATGATAACAAGTTAGGACAAAGACCAACAAGAGTAATATTCAAGTTAACAGGTAGTGATGGAAGTGAAAGAACATTAGAAATAGCAAAACCAGGAACAGAGGGAACTACAACAACACAGGATCAAGATAATCCAAATAAATGGAATGATATGTTCAAAAACTTACCAAAATATGATACTGATAGAAATGAAATAGAATACAAATTAACAGAGTTAACAGCAGATATGCCATATTATGAAGCAATGGTTGATGAAAGCGGAAGAAATGTAACAAACATAAACAAATATGGTAAGGTAACAGTACATTATTACATAATGAACCCAGATGGAAGTACAACTACAAATAGAGTTCCAGATACAGAAGGAACAGAAATTCCAGATGTAATAATAGAAGGTAAAGAAGGAGATGACTATACAACAACAGAAGCAAGTAACGTAAGCGAAAAATATGAATTAGTCGAAGAAAAATTACCAGAAAATGCAGAAGGAAAGATAGAAAAATACAATGAAGAAGAGCCACAGGAAGTAATATATTATTACAGATTAAAACCAGCAAAAGTAATAGTGCATTATTTAGAAAAAGATGAAGACTTAGATGACAGTAATAACACTGTTCTAAGTGCAAATGAAGAAATAGCTGGACATGTAGATGATGCATATAACACAAATGAACAACATAAGAAAGATACAATTTCATACAATGGTAGAACATATACATTAGTAGAAGATAGTGGAAATACAGAAGGAACAATGACGGTAGAAGACACAAATGT
>CALYAI010000108.1 GCA_944393475.1 uncultured Clostridia bacterium | reverse complement strand
TTGTACTTCCATCTGGGTTCATTATGTAATAGTGTACTGTTACCTTACCATATTTATTTGTATTTGTTACATTTCTTCCACTTTCATCAACTGTTGCTTCATAATATGGCATATCTGCTGTTAACTCTGTTAATCTATATTCTATCTCGTTTCTATCAGCATCATATTTTGGTAAGTTTGTGAACATATCATTCCATTTGTTTGGATTGTCTTGATCCTGTGTTGTTGTACTTCCTTCTGTTCCTGGTCTTGCTAATTCTAATGTTCTTTCACTTCCGTCACTACCACTTAATTTAAATATTACTCTTGTAGGTCTTTGGCCTAGTTTATTGTTTTCATCTTCCCATGTCTTACTTACAGGTACATTTATTATGAAATCAGTCAATGTTGTTGTATCATCTGTTACTTCTTCACTTGTTCTTTTTGGTGTTTCATATTCAATATGTCCTGTTACTACATTTTCTATTACTATTGTTTCCTGTGTTACATCTTTGTACACTACTTTTATTGTTTTGTTCATTTCTACTGTTCTTGTTTCTGTTATTTGAATATCTTCTACAGGTATTTCCCATGTTATTGTCTTACTTGCTTCATCATATGTTCCACCATCTAACTCAGATTTTTCTTCATCTATTGCAAATGGTAATTTATCTACTACTATTACTTTTGCATTTCCCTTGTAATCTGAAATATTTGCTGTGTAATTTATGTTATATGTTATTTCATCATCTAAGTTTTCTATTCTTTCTGTTCCTGTCTTTGTTATTTCTTGTTCTTCTTTTGGTTCTACATATGTTTGCTCTGGCTCTTCTGGAACTTTTTCATCTTGTCCTTCTTTATTTATGTATGCTGTGTTCTTTATCTTTGTTCCATCTGCAAGTTTGTTTACTGTTACCTTAAATTCAACTACTTTTTCTTCTCCACTTCCTAGTGTTATGCTTATTCCTTGATTTAAGTTATCTGCTGTCATCTCTGCATGTGTGATATCATCAACTTTTATGCTTCCTTCTACAAATGTTGTTCCATCCGGTATTGTGTCTTTTACTAGTATTGTTCCTGCTCTTGCTCCATCATTTCTTACTCTTATTCTGTATGTTATTTCGTCTCCTTCTGTTACTTTTGTTCCATCTGCTGGATCAGATTCTTTATGCGCTGTTATATTTGCTTTTGTTACCTCTGTTGTTACTTCATTTGTTGGTTCATTATCTATTGTAGCTGTATTCTTTAATTCTTTGCTGTAAGTACTTTCTGGTAATGTATCTACAATTCCTGCAAATGTTACATCTACTGTACTAAATTCTGGAACTTCTACTTGTATTCCATTCTTTAAGTTTTGTTCTGTATATACTGTTCCTACATTTCCTACAAATATTTGTGTATTTGTATCAAATTTTAATCCTTCTGGTAATGTATCTTTTAATGTTACTGTCTTCGCTAAGTTTCCTTCATTCTTTATTCTTAATGTATATGTTACTTTTTCTCCTTCTTGTACTTCTTCTTTATCAACTATTTTTTCACTACTTATTATTGATTTATATATTGTACTTTCAAATTCGTCCGTTGTTTCTTCACTTGTTGTCTCTGGAGTTAGTAACTTAATGTTTCCACTTACATTATTAGTAATTTTTTCTTGGTTCATATCTAGACCAATATAAACAACTTTTATTTTCTTTATTATATTTACATTACCTTTATTGTTAAAGCTATTTATGTCTGATACATTTTCTTTCCATGTTATTGTTCTAGAATTTGCATCATAACTTCCTCCTGCAATATCGGATTTACCTTCATCTATTGCATATGGAAGTGTATCTACTATTGTTACTTCTGCATTTCCTATGTAGTCTGTTATTTGAGCATTATATGTTATTGTGTAATTTACTTCTTGGTTTGTTGCTGTTATTCTTTCTGTTCCTGTCTTATCTATTGTATTTGTTACACTTGGTGTTTTTAATCTGTAGTAGTAAATTACTTCTGTATCTGCTTCTGTTATTGTTCCACTTGCATTTGCTGGTAATCTTTCTTCTACTAATTCATAATTCTGTTTAATATTTTCTGCCGGGTCTGTTGAGTAGTCTTCTCCTCTAGCTCCCTCTATTGTTTGGTCTTGTACTTCTTCTCCATCTATGCTTGGAACTCTTTCTGTTGTTGTACTTCCATCTGTGTTCATTATGTAATGATGTACTATTACTTTTCCGTATTCACTTACATTTGTTACTGTTTTTGCTTCTTGGTCTACAGTTCCTTTTGAATAGAATTTATTACCTAAATCTAATTCGTCAACTGTATATTTTATCTCATTACCATAATTATCTAGTTTTGGTAAATCATTAAATGTATATGTCCAATTATTTGTATTAGATGGATCTGTATTTTCTTCTTTAGTTAATATATGTTGATATGAACTATTTACTCCTTCTCCTGTTCCTGTTAGTGTTAATGTTACACTTTCTGGACGTTTTCCTGCTAAGTTATCTTTATCATCCCATATCTTCGTTACTGTTATAGCTGTTTTTTCTTCTGGTACTTCAAATGTATTTGTTACAGTTTTTGTACCTTGGTCAACATTACTATTTTGTACAGTATAGTATTTATTTCCTAAGTCTTCCTCGCTTAATGTATATACTATTTCGTCTCCATTTACAGAATTATATTTTGGTAAGTTCGTAAATGTGTATACCCATCTATTACTATCTGAAGAATCCACATTGTCTACAGTTAATGTATGTTTATATGGATTATTTCCATCATTTGTATCATTTCCTGTTAATACTAATGTTACACTATTTGGTCTTTTTCCTGC
>CALYAI010000107.1 GCA_944393475.1 uncultured Clostridia bacterium | reverse complement strand
AGTAGCTCACCTGGATAGAGCGTCGCCCTGCTAAGGCGAGGGTAGCAGGGTCAAGTCCTTTCTGGCACACAATAAAATAATTTTTCTATATAAATTAGTCGGTGTAATAGAAAAATTTTTAGTAAGGTGCTTATGTAAGAAAATTACATAAGCATTTTAGCTTACCTTTTTGGCTTTTTGTATCTCTTCTTCAATATGTTTTTCGCTTGCTGATATATAAAATTTTCTAGTTGACTGGTATTCTGAGTGACCGCATTAATTTTTGAAGAACAACGTCGTCAATACCTTTTTCTGACCAGTACGTTGCAAATGAATGGCGTAATCCATATGGAGTTACACATTCTAAATTATATTTAGCACGAAACTGACGAAAAGCGTTAGACAAACTTTCAGGGACATAAGGATAATAATTTCTACCTAAGAAAATATATTGTTCCTCATTCCATTTCCAATGTCTTTCTTTTATAGCTCTTGCAGTTTTAAATAATTCTTGTTGCTCTTTTTTATGGTCTAATAAGATTTTTTTTATTCTATCATTTAAACTAAAAGGTATTTTACGATAACTTTTAGTTGTCTTTAATTTGTCATCAAATCTATTTTTGCATATTGGGTCCATATTGTCATCATACTCATTTGCTGTTTTAAAAGCATTATCGATAAATAGAAACCCTTTATCAAAGTTTATTGAACTCCATTTTAGACCGGCAAGCTTCTTCTGGCCTACAACCAGTCATAAGCATTATAGCAAATAATAAGAATATATCTCTATGTATATGATTAGAATTATTATTAGTTTCCTTATGTTCTTTTTCAAATAAATCTAACCATACTTCTTGTCTGTCTGGGTCTATATAATTTTCATTATCATCTTTTTTGACCATTTTAATTTTCTCAGGAGGCTTATCTACTCTTAATACAGGGTTGTCTTTAAAGTTTTTTTCTTTTATAGCATATTTGAATAATAAATTTAAGACTACATATGATTTATGTTTGCTATTTTGTGATTTTATACTTTTTAATAAAGATTTTATACACATCTCTGTAATTTGGGTTAGATAAATTATTTTATTACTTTTTAGAAAAGGTAGAATATCTTTTTTTAACCTGTTACGATTACCATCAAGTGTTTTACGACTTAGTGGATTAGGATTATCTTCCGTTTTCTTACATAATGATTGTCTATATTTTAGCCATTCAATAGATAAATCCTCTATAATTATTTGTTGTTTTGGCTCAATAGTTTTCTCAGTACTATTTATATTATAAACTACTGGTGTAGAAGAAGAATTAATAATATTAGCATTTGAAATTTGATTATAAAATGGAACTATATCAGTTTGCAGACTAATATTGTCTAAAATACAAGAGTTAATATAGTTAATTTTATTTATAATAACTAGTGTTTTTTCCATTATTTTTGGTGAAGTAATCCCAGTTTTATTGACACTTTGAACCAATCTTTGTGAAACTCTATCATCAATTTTAAATGTAATTAAACCTTGATTATAACTTGTATCAATACATTGTATAACTTTATCTAATAGCCCTGATAATGCTAATTCTGCTGTTGTTCCACTACTTTGTGGTCTTTGACTTGGTCCACCTCCTAATTTCAAAGACATTCTTGCAAGATAGTATCCATTAGCTTTTAATAGTATAGATACTTCATATTTTTTAGTTTTTTCTCTAACTTTTTCCATATATTTAATTTCTCCTCTCCATTTGATTTAATAAGAATGTGGTAAATCTATATAGTAAAAGTTATCAGAATAAATTTACCACATATAATATCGGTTAGCTCTTTAAAAATCAATGTTATTAGAGTTAATTTTTATAAATACCATAATTTTTTTGAAGCCATATTGGTAATTGATTTCTATCTATAAGAATTTTGTGAGGAAATATTAAGGCTGGAAATCCTCTTTGCTTTACAAATTTTAATAACCTATTACGTCCAATTCCTGTTAGCTTCATTGCTTCTTCTACACTTATTAATAATGGCTCGTTATCATTTTCTTCTTCCTTAAAATTATTTTTATATATATCTATCATCTTAAATTCCTCCATTTTTTAGTAGAAAAGTAGCTCTTATATGTCTTTTATTATTTCTATTTTTGCTAAATAGCTACTTTTCTTATTTATGTCTTAAATATAATTAATTCAAATCATTTGAATTATTAGGCTTGTCCTCTACCCATATTTCGTTATGAATAGAATTCAGAATACAATTAGTTTCAACATCTTTAACGTTTAAAGTATTTTCGCTCTTTAAATGGCTATTTTTAAAGTCTTTGTAATAAGCTTCTCTATATAATTTATGTGTTGATTTAGGTAATTGTAAATTGCCCTTTGTTCCATAAACTCTTCCTCGAGAAGGAATTACATTTTCTTTAGAGTGTAGTTTACACATATAATCAACCAGTTTATTAAAACTATGTGTTTTACCTGCATAACCTTCTAATATTTCTTTTTCTATATTAATTTCTATATCAGATTTATCTTTTTCATAGCTCACAGGATTAATAAAAACACCACCATTTTTCCATATTTTTTTTAGGTCATCAATATTAATAAACAATGTTTTATTATTAATTTCTTTTAAAAGTACGTGAATGTGCCAATTTCCACTTTGATGAACTTCTTTAACATAAAGACAAATCAATGATAATCCTTTTTTGTTACAGTATCGTTTTAATCTTCTCCAGAAATTGTTCATAAGCTTTGTTAAATCATTGAAATTCACTGCAATGTCATCAAAAGTTAATGTTAAGAACTTTTCACTATTGCCACCTTCAAAATTATTTTCTAATAAATCTTTGACCCTTCCATTTAAGCTTCTTTTTAATAATTTATCACTTTTAAATTTATCACTTGGTGTATAAGTCTTAATTTCACCAGTTTCTTTATTTATATATTTTTTACCTTTTACAGGTTTTAAATGTTTAAGATTATTTGCTTTATGACTTACATAGATGACTTTTTTGAACCTTTTATAAGTCTTTATTTTTACCTCTT
>CALYAI010000106.1 GCA_944393475.1 uncultured Clostridia bacterium | reverse complement strand
CAACTTTCAATTATTGCGTACATTATAAAATGCACCTCCCTATTTTTGTATACTCGCTAAGCATAAATACAAGGTAGATAGTTTTACTATCTTTAGTTACCCGACCTAGGCGGCTTACAGGTAATTATTTTAACACATTGTACTAGATTTTGTCAATATTTTATATCTATTTTTTCTTTTACATAATGAGTGGGGCCCGAACACGGACCCCTATGCTTGATTCTTCTTTCTGACTACAACCCCAACAAGCTCAAAAAAGTGGAGAAGAAGTAGTCTAATGGGACAAGTCCTGTCCCCAATACGCAAATCAGAGCTAGTATGACGGCAAAAATTATTGCTGTCCTTTGATCTTTCTTACTCATGAAGTTCCCTTCTCTTAATCTGCTTATGCAGAAAATCCAATTTGCAAATTAATTGTATCATATTTTAATGCTTTTTTAAAGTCTTATATTTATATTGAATTTTTGTAAAAAAGACTTTATAATTATTATATTATGAAAGAATTAATTGTTGATAAAAAATATGATGGTAAAAAATTAAGTAAATTATTGATGGACAAATATTCTGGCTTAAAATATGGTACATTTTTAAAAGCTCTAAGAAAAAAAGACTTATCCATAAACAACAAACGAATTTCAAAAGATTGTATGGTTTTTGAAAATGATAAAATCAAAATATATATGGATAATAGATTTC
Organism: uncultured Clostridia bacterium; assembly: GCA_944393475.1. Taxonomy (GTDB): domain Bacteria; phylum Bacillota; class Clostridia; order TANB77; family CAG-508; genus Merdicola. Next base: position 1,852 of record CALYAI010000106.1, on the reverse strand, counting down.
TTTTTAAAACATATTCTATTCCAGTTATATTCGAAGATTCTAATATTATTGTTTTTAATAAACCTAAGGGATTGGAAGTTACTGGTACAGATTCTTTAACTTCTTTCGTAAGTAAAAATTATGATAAAAATTTTATGCCATGCCATAGATTGGATAGAAATACTTCTGGACTAATTATTTTCTCAAAAAGCAACGAAGTAAATAATATAATAACAGAAAAATTTAGAAATCATGAAATTGAAAAGCATTATATTACTAAAGTGTATGGTATCCCTAAAAAAATCAATGATACAATACAATCTTATTTATTTAAAGACACAAAAAAATCAATGGTTTATATTTCAGATACTTTTAAAACAGGATATAAAAAAATAATAACTTCTTATAAAGTTATCAGCTCAAATAAAAATGAAAACACATCAATATTGGATATAAATTTACAAACTGGTAGAACACATCAAATAAGAGCTCATTTAGCACACCTTGGTTACCCAATTGTTGGAGATGGTAAATATGGGAATAATCAAATAAATAAAAAATTCAACGAAAAAACTCAACTACTATGTAGTTACTATATAAAATTTAACTTTTCACATGACTCAGGTATTTTAAATTATTTAAAAGGAAGAGAAATTATTTTAAATGATATACCTTTTATAAATTAAATACATATAAGTAAAAAGAAATGCAAATATATTGCATTTCTTTTTATTGCATAAAAATTTAAATAATATTTCCTAATCTTTAAATATTTCATAAAATTCTTTTTCTGTAATTTTTTCTTTTTGTAATAATACATTTGCAACAGCATCTAATTTATCCCTATGTTCTATTAGTAATTTTTGAGCATCTCTATATGCTGTATCTATTAATATTTTTATTTCTGCTCCAATAGCATCTTGCATTTTTTCTCCATACAAGATCATTTGATTTGGATTTTCGGAATCTTTTAAAGATATTGGTCCAATAGTATCGCTCATTCCATATACTGTAATCATATCCCTTGCAATATTTGTAGCAACTTCTAAGTCATTGCTTGCTCCTGTAGAAATATCATCAAGTACTAATTTTTCTGCTGCTCTACCACCTAATAGTGCAATTAGTTTTTCTTCCATTTCTGTTTTAGAAATATAATATTTATCTTCATTATTTTTATACATAGTATATCCGCCAGCAACACCTCTTGGTATAATTGATACTTCTTTTATATCGTTTTGTGTTTCTAAATATCTACTTACTACTGCATGTCCAGCTTCGTGATATGCAGTTAGCTTTTTATCTTTTTCTGATATTACTCTACTATGTTTTTCTAATCCTACAGTAACCTTCTTTATTGCTTCTTCTACATCATCCTTAGTTATAGTTTCGTGTTTATTTATTGTTGCAATAATTGCTGCTTCATTTAATATGTTTGCTAACTCTGCACCTGTAAATCCTGCTGTATCTTCCGCAATATCTTTAAGATCAATATTTTTATCAATTTTTTTGTCTTTACTGTGAATCTTTAATATTTCTTCTCTTCCTTTTTGATCAGGTGAATTTATTATTATCTGTCTATCAAATCTACCAGGTCTTAATAATGCTTTGTCCAACATCTCCGGTCTATTTGTTGCAGCTAATACAATTATTGTTTCATTTGATTCAAATCCATCCATTTCTACAAGTAATTGATTTAATGTCTGATTATTTTCTGATTCTGCACCACTTGCATTTGTTCTTCTTGCTCCTATTGCGTCTATTTCATCTATAAATACAATACAAGGTGCCATTTTTCTTGCTTTTTCAAATAATTTTCTTACTCTTGAAGCTCCAAGTCCTGCAAACATTTCTATAAATTCTGATCCACTCATTG
>CALYAI010000105.1 GCA_944393475.1 uncultured Clostridia bacterium | reverse complement strand
TGCACGAGATAGTAAAAAAGCAATTTCAACAGTGTTAATTCAAAAGGTGCTTGACGATTCTGATTTACTAAATTATTTTAAACTTGATGACCCAGAGATTGCTGGATGGAAAAACTATCAGGAAATAGTGGTTGAAGCGACTTTACAACACTATGGCGCAAAAACATATTGCATGGATTTTGTTGACAACCACTGGTGTGCGCTATGGTTTGGTTTGTATGAATTCAATCCCAATGGAACATATGTTAAACGCACAGATGTAGATGAGTTCTTATATATTTATCTATACCTTGCTGATACAAATGGGGCAACCATTCGAGGTCTTTACATTGGAGATGAGGTCTATACTGTTGATTTAAGAAAAGCAATACCTTCATATTTTTTACGTCCTGCATCTCAGCATGGTTGGATAGTAAGGAAAAAGGTACGAAGCAAAGATTGTGACTACAAGGACAATGTACTCTGTGTGATCAAAATCAGAGTAGGTGATGCAGACACCTGGCTCGGAAGCGGAACGTTGTTAAGTGCAAACAATTTTTTTCCTGACTATTCTATTGATGAAGGATATGGCATACTGCTGTCTAGACAGGTGAGATCAGGTGTATACAAAAAGAAGTATAGCGCAATCTTTCCCTGTAATACGATATATAATTTTTATCACGACAGTAAACATAGTCATGAGTATTTTACTTCAGATACGACAAGACATTTACGGCCTAAAGTTACAGCGAGTTATTCGGGCGAAGATGGATCGATTCATACAATCGACACAATAAACACCTTATATACATTACTCCTTGAAAAAGGATGGTCACAAGAATCTTGTGAGAATGGAAAGGCGTGGGATGAGCGAAATCCTTGTGCATATCAGAGTGCTGCTACAGCACTATTGGTGAAGGAAATTTTTGGAGGGGATATTTTCAGATATATGCGGAAAGATAAATGGCATTATTTTAATTTTATCGATGATATATATATCGACCTCACATATCAAGAATATCATGATTCTCCATTTACTGAATACAGTAAATACAAAGATAAAGATATCACATCGAGAAGACTCAAAGAAACAGAGGATAGAGAACAAATTCTTAAAAGTAATATCGGCTTACTCATTGCATAATAGTATGGTTAGAAAAAAGTTATTAGTAGAAGGCCGATTTTTCCCACCGGCAGAGCTGGTAGTTTTTTCGCTTAAGTACTCAAAGAATCCCCCGAACTGCTTCAAACAAAAGCTGTTCGGGGGATTCTGCTCAGATATTCAATTGTTCTATTTCTCTACTTGCTGTTCGGCCGGTTGGAGCTCAAGCTCCTCAATCAGATCGTTCCATTTCCACTGGATTTCAATATGGTATTGGTCATGCACCACAACCCTTTCCAGAAAGGCATCGGCCATTGTTCTTGTCAATATGATTTCGTTTTCAAAAAGATCGACTTTCTGAATCAACTCCTGAAACTCTGGCAGACACTTTTTTCTGTTCTTGCGCAGATCTGCATCTTTTTTATGCAATTCATTCAATGCACTGCGGCATAAATTTATTTGGTCTGTAAGCTGTCCTTTTGCGGATAGAAAATCATCCTTTGAAATTTTGCCATCGCTGTAATCTTCATACAGAGATACCTTCTTGGATTGCAGCCCTTTTACCTTCGATTGTGCGCTACTGATCTCTTTTCCAATCGTCTGTATTTCCAACCAAGTTCTTTGCTCCTGCTCCTTCAGTTGCGTATCAATGGAATGCAAAATCTGGAACCATTTTTTCAATTCACGGAACACCAGATTATCAATCGGGGTTTCATTGATTCTATCTTTGTAACACCCCAAATCCTCTTTTGATTTTTTCTGTAAGGGACAGACGTAAAAGCAGTCAATAACTTTACGTTCGTTATACAGCATAACATGGCCGCAATTACCGCATACAATTTTTCCGCCAAGCGGATTCCGCTTATAAGGAGCCATATAATTGGTTCTCTTAATCTGAAAGACTTCCTGTGCTTTTGCGAATTCCTGCTCAGTCACAATCCCTTCGTGATGATTATGGATGGTGACAATTTCATCCGGTGTTGTTTTTCGCCGTTTCTTAAAGCCCGGGACAATGACCCGTGACTTTGCCGAAACATACATTCCCGCATATACCTGGTCAGAAAGTATCCTGGCCACTTTCTGTGCATCCCAAAAGAACTTTTTACATTTGGTCTTGCCTCGGCTTCTACTCTTGCCGGCAATATTATTTTCATGGTTATAGACGCCGCAGGTGGGTATTTTCCTCTTATTCAGCTCATCTGCAATTTGACCGGTTTCTTTTCCCTCCAAGGCAAGATCAAACATCAATCGAACGTATTTCCCAGCCTTTGGGTCAATTACAATGTTACCGGTGTTTTTGGGATCAATTAAATATCCGAATGGCCTACCGCTATATACAAACTCACCTCGGCTTCTACGCGACCATATTGTCGATGTGATTTTATTGGACAAGTCCCGGCTGTAATAGGTGTTGATGATATTTTTCATGATAATTTCCAAATCCTTATCATCACCCACCTGGTGGGAATCACTGTCATAGGCATCCCCAACGGAAAGGAAACGGACACCCATAAAAGGGAAAATCCGTTCCATATAATCGCCAACTTCTATGTAATCACGTCCAAACCTGGAGAAATCTTTTACTATCACCGTTGTGACAACCCTTTGCTTCACAAGTTCTATCATTCTTTGAAACGCCGGGCGCTCAAAATTGGTTCCGCTGTATCCGTCATCTACAAATTCTTCGACTTCCTCGCCTGAGAACTCTGGATGTTCTTTTACGAAATCATGCAGCAAACTTCTTTGATTTACAACGCTGTTACTTTCTTCCTTGACTTCATCCAAATCATTGTCGGCCAGCGACAATCTGATATATAGAGCAATCAAATGTTTCCCTCCATTTCCACCAGTTCTTGCACCCAATCATGGTGACGGAATGTAATGTGAAGGACTTTTTCCCTGCCGAATTCGATCCGCTCTACCATTTCATGAACAAGTTCATATGTTAAGCGGTCTGCCTTTCCAACCCTGTTCACCAACTCTTGGAAATCCTGATCCGGTTTTGCAATGTTTTGTAACTCTGACAGTTGCTTCTCAACAGCCAACAACTCACTGCTAACCCGATTGAAGTTCCCATCATACTTGCTTTTGATTTCTTTGTAGTCCTCCTCGGTCAGAATGCCATCGGCAAAATCCTCGTATAAGTGGTGGCGCTTTGCAGACAGGGCAACCATTTTCTGGTTCAGAGATTTCACTTGTTCCTTGAGTACGTTTTTCTGTGACT
>CALYAI010000104.1 GCA_944393475.1 uncultured Clostridia bacterium | reverse complement strand
TACAGGAATCAATGAAATCATTCAATGAAACATTATCTGGATTCTTCACATCTGCTGTAGCTAAGATTAACCAATCAGATTTTGATAATCCGATAGGAAATTTCTTAAAGAATTTATTAGGATTTGATTCTAATCCTAAGAAATCTATAGATGTATCGAATTATTATAAAGGAGCTACTCCATTTGATGGAGTGACAAAGAAAGCTATTGTAGAAGTTATTCCTACATATCTTTCTAAGATTTTAACTGCTGTTAGTGGAGAGCAAGAAACAAGATTTAATTATGAGACTGGTAAGTTTGTAAGTACTAAGAATATTAAGAATTATATTAAAGAACTTGAGAAAGATGCATCTCTCAATGCTGGCATGGATATATATATGGAGATTAGAGATCTTGCACAGAATATCAGGTTCAAAGATAAGAAACAGAAAGATCAATTTGAAGAAGATCTTCAGGCTATTCTTGATTATTCTTATAGAAATGGATTTTTATTCAATTCTAAAGATAAGAAAAGTGCTAAATCTTATGGTCTTAAAGGTGGAGAAGCATCCGATGTAAATCTTGAAATCATACGAGCATTGATAGATAAAACCCCCATTGCTAAGAAGATGGGTTATGCAACAAGAATGTTTGATGCTAGAGATGCTCAAACAAGAAGAATGGAAGAATTAGAAGAGTCTGGTATAAGTGTTATTACTGCTCTTTATAATGAATCCATTAAGAATATTGAAGAAGCTAGGGAGGAAGTAGCTGCCGCCCCTGGTAAGAAGGGTGGAATATTACATGGTATTTATGATGAAGTAGTACAAATCAGAAAACTTCTTTCAGGTGGAGCACCATCACCGGGTAGAGGAACATCAACCTCCAGTTCTGGTATATGGACACCTTCTGGTGCTAGAGCAAGCACATCTTCTTCAACAACATCTTCAAGGTATTATAGTTATAGTGATGAAAATGCTATAGATTATGATGATCTCAAGAAAGATACCGCATATAGAGCATTAACTGATCGTATCACAAGTAATCAGGTTGAAGCTAAATTAAAAGATCAAAAGACTACAATTACTGATAAGATTCTTGATTCTAAGAATATATCAGATAGTGTAAAGACTATATATCAGAATTTAAATACATTGGTTAATAAGCCTACTGCATTACTTTCTGGTATATTAAAGAAAGCTGATCTTCAAATATATAGATTAATATTTGGAGATGAAGAGCTTAAGAATAAACGAGAAGAAGAGATTGCTGAAAAAGGTATCGGTGGATATATTATCACATCTCTTAAAACTCAGTTTAATGAATTTGGTGATTGGTTTAAAGAGAAAGTAATGCTACCAATTGCTGATATGATAGATAATGGTATTATCAAAAAAGCATATGAGGCTATTGCTAATTTCTTTGGATTTGAGTCTGGTAATTTAGGAAAAACTATAAGGACTAAATTATTTGGTACAAAAGATGCACAAGGAAATATTATAGATGGTGGATTAATTGGTAATGCTTGGAGAAGATTTACTGGTGAATTTAAGAAAGCTGGTAAATATACAAAAGACTCTATATTTAGCACAGCAGATGAACTTGGTATTACTAAGAAAACTACTGCACGGGGAGAAGCTAAGAAAAGAAGAAATAGTATTCTTTCTAGTCTCGCAGTTGCTGTTGGATCTAATGCTGATGATGGAGTAGGAAATACAGAGGATATACCTAATGCTGCTGCTGGTATGAGAAGAGTAACCAAAACTGGTGTAATCGCTGCATCAGAAGGTGAAATGATTATACCTAGTTCTCTTAATCCATATGATATAAAGAATAATCTTAGAAAAGAGGATAAAGCCAAAGAGAAATTCATTAATTCATATGGAGTAGATTTATTCCCTGAGAATTATGCTGAAGGTGGTAAAGTATCTTTTACTGATTATATTCAGAAAGCTATTGATAGTGGTGATGAGAGTAAGATAAATCTTATCAGAAGAGCATTATCTAAACAGGGTAATAAAGATACCATCAAAAGTTTAAGAGATAAATTATTAGGAGCTCGTGAGAAGCTTACTAAAGACGATTATGAAGAAGGAAGAGATAAGAATCTTCTTGAACATTCTGTAACAACTTTATTTGGTGCGGTAAGATACGTTGTTGATTATATAAAGGGATTAGTTCCAGAAGATAGAAAACAAGCACAAAAAGAACAAGAAGAAATGCTTGGTTCTGCATGGGGAGAAATAAAGAAATTTGCTCCTGAAGCAGCTGCTGGTGGAGTAATGGGAGCTGGTGTGTCGCTTATCACTGGTATGATCGGAGGTCCATTATTAGGAGCTGCTGTCGGTGCTTCTATATCTCTTACAAAGAATAGTAAGAAGTTTAGAGAATTACTCTTCGGTAAAGAGATAGTAGATGAAGAGGGTAATACCTCTAGAGAAGGAGGATTATTCTCTAAGAAGATATCCAATATAATTACCAAATATTTACCAGCTACTGGTAAGGGTGCATTAGTTGGGGCTATCACATCTATTCTTCCATTTGTACCAGGTGGACCATTAACAGGTATTCTTGTTGGTGGATCCATAGGTTTTGTATCTCAGAATGAAGAACTTAGAGAAAAGTTATTCGGAGAAAATACTAAACTTGGTAAATTAGCGGAAACTGTAAAGAAAAACCTTCCGAGAATGGGAGCTGGAGCTATAGCAGGATTGGTAGCTGGACCGTTTGGTTTAGTAACTAATCTTATTACTGGAGCTGCTGTAGGATTTGCTACAAGTACTGATAAGTTTAAGAGATTCATGTTCGGATATGATGATGAAGATGGAACTCATCATAAAGGTGCTGTAGAAAATGCTATAGATACTTTATTCAGTCCTATTAAGAATTTTGCTTTAGAGACTGGTAAAGAACTTAAAGGATGGGCTGAACAATATATTCTTCAGCCGTTGAAAGATGCTAAAGATCCATTAAAGAAACAAGTTGAACTTATGTTCAAGAGTATTTCTGATTCTGTATCTGGAGCATTGAATAAATTATTTGAAGATAAATTTGGAGCTCCATTCGATAAATTCCTCAGAGACAAAATATTTACTCCTGTGTCTACCTTTGTTAAGAATTTTGTTTCTGGAGCGTTAGCGCCATTTAAGGCTATCATATCTGCACCATTTAGGGCTATTGGAGCAATAGGAGATCATTATAGAGAGAAACAAATCAAATCTGGTAATGCTGATTACATGACTGCTAATGAAAGATTGCAGTTCATGAATAAGAGAGGTACTGGAGTTCTTGGTTATGTAAGAGATAGACTTGGTATTAAAACCAAGGGAAATAGATTTACCAATTATGATAAAGCTATTGTAAATCTTCAGAATCAAGAAGGTGGAACTGATACTTTAAGAGGAATATATGATGCTCTTAGTGAAGTACAAAATCAGGATGAAGCATTCTCTAGTATAACAAATCCTGCATATCAGAGATTCAATGAAGCAGTACGTAAGAATCCTAATATTGGATATAAAGACACTAAGAAGATTGGTGCTCAATTACGTAAGATGGTTTCTGGGTCTAAAGATCCTGATGAGGCATCTATTAAGATAAATAAATATGTTGCTGGTTTGGATATGGATCCGAACTTAAAGAAAACCATTATTGATGCTGCTAGTGAATATATTGCTTCGTATAAACAGTTTAAATCTAGTGAAGAAACTAGAAATAAATATAAACAGAGTATCTATAAAGAGTTAAGTAAACAATTAGGAGTTAAGATCAGTGAAGAAGATGCTCCTAGATTGCTTAAATATCTCGAGAAAGAGTTACCTACTGGAACGGAAAAACAGGATGAAGATGAAGCTCCTGTATCTGAAGGTACTATTAAAGATACTCATGAAGAAACTATAAGTCATATTACTAAGATTGAAGACCTCCTTCAGAAATTGATTGATGTGTCTGGTGGTTTAGATGATGAAGCTATCGCTGAAACCATGAAGGGATATGAAGGAGATTTCAATAGAAGAAATGATGCAGCTACAAGCAGAAGAAACTTCTTTAATTGGATTAAAAAGAATCTTGATGAAGCTATTGAAACTGCTAAGTATATTGATGATGCTCGTGAAGCTGCAATGGCTGAAGGTAATGTAGGTCTTAAGAGAAAAATATTTGGAGAAAAGAGTATTGATTATCATAATGCTGATCAATATAATCCAGATGGTTCTAAGAAGACTACAGAAGCTAGAGATACTTATGATAAGATAAAGAAAGGTATTGATCCAAGAATAAGTAAAGATGGTGTAGGAGA
>CALYAI010000103.1 GCA_944393475.1 uncultured Clostridia bacterium | reverse complement strand
TCATATTCAAATATAGGTTTAATTACGTATGGTGTATACAATCTATTATCAAATCCATTAGGAATAATAGTTTGTGTCTTTATTACTTGTAATTTCTTTACATATCCTTTAGAGATATACGATTCTAATTCATCTCTAAGTTTTCCTAATTCTTGATTCTTTTCCCAGTCTTTATCTATCTCGTCAATAGTTTCTTCAATCATTGTTTTTAATTCTTCTAATTGATCTCTATTTAAAATGAAATAATTAGTCTTATCATCATGACCGGCATATCCGGTTGATAATGTGGCTACTCTATTACCAAATTCTCCAGTAATAGAGGTACCAAATCTATATGTATTAGAATCTATATCTGATTTAAATTTCTTATTTCTATCTCTAAAATCCTTCGTATAATAAGGGTATTTTGTTATAGGATCATTATAGTTAGGCATATTATATACATTCCTTCCTTATATTTTTTATCTTTCTGTTTAAGTTGGTAAAAATTACATACTATTAATATCATTATAGGAGGTAAATATGTTATGGCAACTAATCTTAATATTTCCGGCACCCTAACAGTGGGGGGGGGGTCACATTAGATAATTTAGCGGGAGCACGAGCATTAATAAGCGGCACTGCCAAAGATATTAGAGAATCAGATGTTACCGCACGAGAAATAGGATGTCTGTCAGGTTTGACTTATAATATAGCTGATAGATTTGATTATACATTAGGTAGGGTATTAGATGGTCCATCTGTTGGATTGAATGCTAATTCTACTCTATTAGATATATATAATAATATGCCTAGTAATACAATATTTGTATATCACGTTGGGCAGGAAAGTACAGCTCTATGGAATCAGATAAATAATGAAATTGGAAATGGTTCAGATCAATATTATGGTGAACTTATTATCATAAAATCTGGATCTGGTAATACTGGATTGTTTATATATCAACAGAGGATAACAGCTAGTAGTAATAGAAACAGTATGCTATATTTCAAAATGTATAGTACAATAGCAAGCCATGGTTTTGATGATAAATGGAAACAAATAACCACTACAGATGTAAATTAAATCATATTATCAGTGATAGGAAACTATCACTGATATTCTTTATATTTTTACATTATATTAAATTATTCATTTAAGGAGGATAATACAATGGCAACAAATTTAAATATTTCCGGTAAGTTAACCACGGGGGGGGGTACAGTTAAATAATCTGACTGCTTCTAGAGCTCTTATAACAGACAGTGGTAAAAATATAGCTGCATCTACAGTAACAAGTACTGAGTTAGGATATTTAGATGGAGTAAGTTCTAATATCCAAACTCAATTAGGAAATAAAGCTAACTCATCACATACTCATTCTGGTACACAAGTAACAGGACTTACGGCAAGTAGAGCACTGGTGAGCAATTCATCAGGACAGGTTGCAGTATCTGCTGTTACATCTACAGAATTAGGATATCTTGATGGTGTGACAAGCAAAATACAAACTCAATTAAATAATAAAGCATCATCCTCACATACACATGCTGCAACTGCTGGAACTATATCACCATCAAATACATCTAAATTTACTTATAATTCTGGGTATGTATATAAAACAGCAGGTATAGTATGTATGTGTGTAAATATTCAGCTTAAATCTGCATGTGCAAAATCGACTTCATATACTATTGCCACTATACCTAGTGGATTTAGGCCCGCTCAGCTAGTATGCTGTACTTCATGTGCCGGAGTATATGGAGATTCCTTTTATGCTCAAGTAACAACAGCAGGAACTTTAAGTATTTTTGTCGGCTTAAATGATATTGATGCTGATGAAACTATAGCTCTAAATATGATGTGGGCCACAACCCTTATTGGATAAATGATATAACCGATATAACCTTTTTGGTTATATCGGTATAATTTTTAAGCATTATGTATCGTAAATGATAATCTTTTCCAATTTATATCAAAAGCACCATTAGTTCTAAGTGCTGAATAAAACTTAAATAATATAAACGAATCTCTAGTTGTATCATCTCTTATAACGAAAAAAACAATTGCATTGTTTGTATCTGGTTTGAATATCAACAATTCTCCAACCAAATATCCGGTTCCATTATATAAATCATTAGCAAACTGATAATCATCTTTCGTGTATTCATTTCCAATATGTCCAAAGCATAATGAATATGTTTTCATTTTATTGATAACAGCTCCTAATCCGTCTGTTGTAGTAACTCCAACAGTCTCCAATGAATAACATGCAACATCTCCTCTTGTTAATAACTCATCAAGACGAGTAATAGATATATCCATAGTAGTGATTTTTTGATTATTATCTAACACAAGAATTCTACCACTATTTAGATTAGTTAACTGTACCCCCCCCCCACGGTTAGGGTTCCTGAAATATTTAAATTAGTAGCCATGAATAAGGTCCTCCTTTGATCATTTTTAATATAATGTACTATATTTCAATATTTGAACAAAATATTAAAATCATATAAGGAGGATATATAATAATGGCAACAAATATGAACATTACTGGAAACCTCGTAGTAAATGGAACAATTACGGGGGGGGGGTCGAATTAGTATCTAAAATCAATAAAGTTGAGAAAGATATAATTCGAAAACACACAGGCTTTGCAGAACAATGGTTT
>CALYAI010000102.1 GCA_944393475.1 uncultured Clostridia bacterium | reverse complement strand
TCACCGTTATTGACCGATTTTCACCGCGCCATTTCTGACGCGGGGGACAAAACTCTATCCGCTATCGCTATATTACAATTTAGCGAATCTTGTGCGTCTGGATTCGCCGCCAGCGCCCTGATGTAAAACGAGCCATCTCCTAAATCCGCCTCTATACTGTGCTCGTTGTTGTTATCAATGACCCTGACGGCCCCGCCATCTTTGATGTCTTCACCCATCCTTCGCACATTGTACTTAAGGAAGTTGAAGGATTCCAGTGATTGCATCAAGGCTGCCGATGCAATGTATGTCTTTGACCCGCTCCGCCGATACCATAGGGACAGCGCCCATGCAAGAGAGGCCGCAAAGGTGGTCTTTATATTTTTCCTGGGAATAAAGATCATTGCCTCGTGAAACCGTACTGTGTTGGTTCCTGCCAGCTTGAACCCCACCAGGTTGTATATGATGAATTTATGGAAAGGCTCCAGCAGAAACGGCGTCCCCCGAAGCGGCGTCCCGTCCAGTTTCTCGCCTTGCTGATGGCACAGGGTCTTTTCGATAATTCCGATGCAAAACTCCGGGGCTTTCGAATCCATCTCATACTCTGGGTTGTCCAAGTCCCGGAAGAATCTCTCGACGGCCTGGCGGAGTTCTGTCCATGCGTTTTTGCGCCCGTCTCGGATGCTCTCGGCGTACTCCAGCACCGCGGGCCAGTTTTTACCCGTCAAGCTTGCTCAGCGCCTCGGTCAAGGCGCTTTTCTTTTCCGGCTGCGTTTCCGCAGCTAATTTCTTATAGCTCGACGGCGTAAGCCCCAAATCGCGCCAGTACGCGAGCGCGGACTTGTTGAGATCGTCCCAGAGAATGAGGAGCGGATTTTTCACCATGTTGACGGCGCCGAATTTGTTGGTGTATTCGGATACCGGTTCCGCCCCGGTAGCGATGTACTGAGCGTACACCGCATCGCGCTGCTCAAGGATATCGCACAGCGTGGCAATAACCGGCGCATACGGCTTCGTGTCGATATTCAACTGCTTCATCTGCCGCGTTATGCGGCTTTTCCAACTGGCTTCTGCCACGGGCGCACCCCCTTTTATCGAAAATCAGCTCAGAGTTGGAAAGAGTTACCCGCGCCATTAACACCGGGCGGAAGATTGTGATAGACCAGAGGGGGGGCTACAAGTGAAAGTCAACCTCTGCTTTGTTGTGACATAACGGGCAGAACGATGTTGCTGTAAGCGTCGCTGTCTCAATGCCGTCACGTTTTTGTACGTCGGTGCATACTACCTCAACATCTTCTGTATCTGCACGGTAGACGCACCCACACGCGCTGCACCTGCAAAGAAAATAGTGCTGACGTTGGCTAAACGTCTTGTTGCCTTTCTTTATAATTTCATACACGCCGCATCCTCCTCATCAACGCCACGCCCTCGGCCGTCAGCGCATCAGTGTTGCGGTCATGCAGCCGATTATGCGCCGCTCGGCTGAGCGCTATCAGGTTCCACGGCTCGTAGGCATACTCGGGATATTCGTCAACAGGATAGATGTGATGGACTACTTCCGCCGGTACGCGCTTGCCGTATCGCTTAGAGAGTTGGCACATGTAATTGTCCCGCCGCATGATTGCGTGGGCTAATCGTTTCCACTTCGTAGAATTATAATCGAACATATCTCCTATAATGGCAAAAGCCCCGCAGTTCGCAGGGCTCTTGACAATAACAGTATATCAGGACGCCCGTCAAAAACAATGCCCTGAAATTGCCCTAAAGCTCTATGCTCATCTGTGCAGCAGCAGCGTCTATACGTTGCCGCGCGGTTACGTAGTAGCCGTCGTCGAGCTCGATGCCGATAAAGTCGCGTCCGGTGTTGACACAGGCTACGCCAGTGGAGCCGGAGCCCATTGTAAAATCAAGCACGGTTTCGCCCGAGTTGGTGTAGGTCGAAATTAGATATTCCAGCAATTTTACCGGCTTCTGCGTCGGGTGATAGCCCTGGTCTCGGGGATACGTTAATACATCTATCGGGTATCGCTTGCCGTCTGGGCTGGCTGTTGCAGTTCTTGCACATTTGCCATAATTTGTTGTCTGAGAATGCCACTTTGTTTTGTATGCTTCCCCCCACCACCACTGAGGGTTATAGGTAGACTTCTTATCAACCGAAAACACAAGGATGTTCTCGTGCGCCCTTAATGGCTTCCAGTTGGCGTCCAAAAATCCAACTGCGTTCGTTTTGTGCCAAATCCATTCATAGCGATAATTCTTCCTATTGCCCGCAATAACGTCTACTGCAAAAGGCAGTTGCGAAAACAGCACAATAGGCGCGTGCGGTTTTGTGATTCGATTCAGTTCCGCCCACGGAATGCTGAACGCTGTATCCCACTCATTCGCCGTTGTTCCATACGGCGGGTCTGTCAGTACCAAGTCAACCGAGGCGTCTGGGATGTCCTTCAGCAGTTCGAGGCAGTCTCCGTGAAAAAGCTTCATCTCTCCTCCCTCCCGTACAGCGCAATGGTGAGTTTGCGCAGGGCACGGTCCGCGCGCTTGTAAACGCTGCGCTCATCTTCAAGGCCGAGCTCCTCACGGAGCCTACCAACAGCCCCACGGTGACG
>CALYAI010000101.1 GCA_944393475.1 uncultured Clostridia bacterium | reverse complement strand
GGAGCTGACCGACATGAACAACATGAGCGAGACGATGATCGTCGACTGGGATCTCCACCTGCGCGGGGAGATGGCACCTGGCGAGCAGCGCCTCTTCGCCATCACCTGTCTCTACAAGGACAGCGGCAAACAGAGCTCGAAACTCAACTGGATGATCCTCGAGGCGCCCGACGCTATCGGCGGCAAGGTTCGCGTCGTGGATTCGGCCAGCGGCCAGAAGGATCCCAAACCCGAACCGGAGCCCGACCCCGAACCCACGACCATCACCTTCGAGACCTCGATTTCGGTCAACGGCACACAGGTAGCCTATACGCTCACCCCCTCCGATCCCAACGCCTACTTCTTCATGTCGTACCTTCCGGCCGATTCGACGACCACCCCCGAAGAGCTCATCCAGTCACTAATCGGCTATTTCGACTGGGCGATCGGCTATTACGGGTGGACCACTCCCGAGCAGTACATCGAGAACGATACCGACCTCTACAAGGGGAGCCTCTCGACGAACGAGGAGTTCGATCCGGGAAGCTACACGCTCGTCTTCCAGGCCGTCAGCTTCTCCTCCGCATCGGGAACCCTGACCGCCACCCCCTGCTCCGAGATCGGCACGCTGCCGTTCACGGTTGAAGAGGCTGTTCAGCCGGCCGGACCGACGGTCAACATCACCGTAGACCACTTCGAGGATGTGGCCGATTCGGGCTGGACCGAATATGCCGGCAGCATCTTCGTCTACATCAACGTCCAGGAGAGCGACACGTGGGACAAGTACCGCATCTCGGGCGGCTGGGAAGATGGTTCGTTCGAGCAGAAGGGCGAGGCAGCCGTACTGGAGTTCCTCAGCAACCCCGACAACGAATTCTTCAACGCTCCCGAAGGGGCCCCCTACTACGACGAGAAGGGACACGATGACACGGGCGTCTTCACCCTCGGCGACTTCTATTCGCCCGACTGGCTGGGCAAGACGATGGAGTTCCACTACGTGGCCATCGACGCCGACGGCAACTTCGGCAAACCGGCCGTATTGAAGGTCAAATTCCCGGAATCGCTTTAAATGCCTTCCAAACACAGAGAAGCCGCCTCTTTTTGAAAGAGGCGGCTTCTCTCTTGTGTCATTACACCGCCGCAACATTCGGTCCACTTCCGGCAAAAGACACTGCGCAACCCGCTTCTGCCTGCGACTCTACCGACGCGCGGTCTTCCACTCCTCAAAAAAGAGAGTTCCCGCAGGGCTGGAATGACCCGCGGGAACTCATACCTGGACGGTGCTGTCCTCTCCAGACTACTTATCGGAATCCATCAGCCATTTTCCGTCCCGATTAATCATCTCCTGGCTATCCTCCTCCTCGGTTCCGTCTCCGTACTGCAGTTTAAAGGTAACCACCGCGCTGTTACCGTCCTCGGCAATCTCCTCCGATACGATCTCGACGCCCTTGATACCACCCTTGCTCTCGAACTCCGGACCGGCCTTCTCGCCGATCAGGCTGACCAGCACGTCTTTCTGCAGTTTGGCCTCCTCCTCGGAGATTCCCTCCTCAAGGGCAAAGCCATCTACAAACTTCTCATAGTCTCCCGATTTCAGATCCTCGACATAACGGGTCAATGCCTTGCCCGGTGTATTGGACGATTCACAAGAGGCCAGCATAAACATGGCTGCGATACACAGGCCAAAGGTCAAAATTCTTTTCATAACAACTTTTTTTAAGGTTAATAATTGTGGGAAAAATTAAAACATATATATCAAACAGAGTTTCCCGCTCTGTGCGATATCGTTCGGCAACAGATAATCCCCGTTAAAAAGCGGGATATTTACCCGGCTCAGACGCCCCTCCGACAGGTCAACCCCCTCCTTCTTATAGACGAAGTCGACCATCTCGGTACAATACATCCGTGTGGTATCGGTCAAATCGTATTCGTGGTCGAACAGGACTCCGTTCCGATACAGCACCAGGGCATGCTCCACAGCCCGTCGCGCCCGCTCCGGCGCATCCTTCACCCGCATCACGGCACCTCCGGCCGCCAGGGGGCGCGAGAAGAAATGCTCCACGGCATCGACCTTCACCCGATCCTCATCCCCCGGATAGTCGGGTTCTCCGGGGACGGCATGAACCACATACCACCTCCCCTCCATCCGTTTGAGAAGCCCCACGTGCGAATAGAGGCCTCTATGGTCGGTAGCCAGCACCACGCGGCTCGTCAGCCCCGTTCCCCGCCGGAAAGCGAGATCCCCGTCGTGGAACCTGTCGGTCGGGAGCATCACCCCGTCCGGTCTCCGTTCTCCGTCTCCGCAACCAGCCAGGGTCATAAGAGAAAGAGTGGCTCCAACAAGCCCCAATATGGTCAGTATCCGTCTTATCACACGTATTCATATACGGCAGAGCGGAATGCAAACATTGCTGCAGTTTCCTGCTCAACCCCTTATAATTACAAATATAACAAATTATGCTAAAAAAGTATAAATTATGATAAAATATATGCTATAGTTATTTTAAATATAATGCGAAAAGAGGAAAATAATGAAAAAGAATAAAGTTTTAATAGTTGGAATTGGAATGGTAG
>CALYAI010000100.1 GCA_944393475.1 uncultured Clostridia bacterium | reverse complement strand
AAAAAAATTAAATAGGAAAGATAACTATGAAAAAATTTAGAATTATTTTAGATATTGTTATGACTTGTTTGCTTATAGTTTTAATGGGCTATTACATAACAGAAAATAGCATTCACGAAATACTAGGCACAATAACATTTGTATTATTTATCATACATAATATTTTAAATATAAAATGGTATAAGAGTATATTTAAGGGAAAACACAATTTTCAAAGAATATTCCACATTGTTATAAATCTTTTATTATTTATAGTAATGATAGGAGTGATGGTAAGTGGAATAATGATTTCATCAGATGTATTTGACTTTTTAAATATTAAAACGACTATGTTTGGAAGAAATTTGCACATGATTTCGACTTCGTGGGGATTTGTGCTAACGTCAATTCATGTGGGACTTCATATAACAGGAATAATGAATAAATTAAATGTAAGAATGAAAAATAGCACATTTGAATATGTATATTATTTTATATTACTACTTTTTATAGGTTTTGGTATATATGCATTTATATCATTACGATTATGGGAAGAAATGTTTTTGCTAGTAGACTTTAAGTTTTTTGACTATGAACAAAGTGCAACATGGTTTTACTTTAAATATATAGTAATTTTACTTGCAATTTCACTTGTTATTTATATCTTCTTAAATTTAATAAAGAAGATAAAAAATAGAAATAATGTAAAGGAGGTTTAAACAATGAGCATTACAAAAAAAGCAAAGGAAAATTACGAAGAATTATTCAAAAATATTGAGTTTAGTAAGGAAGATGAGGAGCTAAAAGAAATTGTTTTAAATTTTGCATTAGATGAAGCACAGGAACAAGACAATTTGGATAAAAGAACAAGACAAATGGTAATATTAGCAGCAACTATTGCTACACAAACTAAAAAGATGTATGAAGTGTTTGTAAATTCAGCATTAAATGTAGGAGTAAGCCCAGTTGAAATTAAAGAAATTCTTTATCAAGCAGTTCCTTATGTTGGTATTTTAAAGGTTTTAGATTTATTAGAACCTACAAATAGAATCTTTAAGGAAAGAGGAATTAAATTACCATTAGAAAAGCAAGAAACAACTACAATAGAAGATAGATTTGATAAAGGACTAGAAGTACAAAAATCCATATTTGGAAAAACGATAGATAACAATTATAAAAATTCTCCAAAGAATCAGGTGCATATACAAAAATTCTTATCAGATAACTGTTTTGGAGATTTCTATACAAGAAATGGTTTAGATGTTAAAACAAGAGAATTAATTACATTTTCAATACTAATATCACAAGGTGGTTGTGAGCCACAAGTAAAAGGGCATATTGTAGGAAATGTAAATGTGGGAAATGATAAGCAAGCATTATTAAATACAGTAACAGCACTTTTACCTTATATAGGTTATCCAAGAAGTTTAAATGCTATCAGTTGTATAAATCAAGTAATACCAGAATAAAAAAGGAGAGAAAAGAATATGGAAGAAAAAGAATTCGAAAAAGTAAATATTTTTGGAAAAGGTAATCCAAATGATGCGTTTGCTAAGTATTTTATAGGAAATAGTTATCTAAATCCATTAGTAGACAATTCAAGCCCAATATTTTTAGCAAATGTAACATTTGAGCCAGGATGTAGAAATAACTGGCACATACATCATGCAAGTAAAAATGGAGGTCAAATTTTAATATGTACAGCAGGTTATGGTTGGTATCAAGAAGAAGGAAAAGAACCAGTAAGTTTAGAACCAGGAAAAGTAATAGTTATACCTGCAAATGTAAAACATTGGCACGGAGCTAAAAAAGATAGTTGGTTTAGTCACATTGCAATAGAAGTACCAGGAGAAGATACAAAAAATGAGTGGTGTGAAGAAGTTACAGACGAAGAATACAATAAATTAGGCTAGGAGGAAAAAAAGATGAATAAGAAAATTATGGCTTTAATTGTTGCTATTATAATACTTGCAATTTTAGGAGTAATTGTTTTTATGGTTACAAATAGCAATTCTAGCAATCAAGAAAATGCAAATACTACTTCAAATGTTCAAAGTAGTAATACTCAAAATGTAGTAAATGTTAATAATGATGAAAACAATAATAATCCTACTACGCATACAGGAAATGTTTTAGTATTATATTTTTCACAAAGTGGAAATACTGAAGCTGTTGCAAACTTTATACATGATGCGGTAGGTGGAGATATAGTAAAACTTGAAACTGAAACACCATATCCAAGTGACTATGATGAATTAGTAGATTATGCACAAGAAGAACAAAGAGAAAATGCAAGACCAGCTTTAAGTACACGTATAGATAATATAGATGAATATGATACAATTTTCTTGGGTTATCCGAACTGGTGGGGTGATATGCCAATGCCAATATATACATTTTTAGACGAATATGATTTATCAGGAAAAACAATAGCACCATTTATTACACACGGAGGTTCAGGACTTTCTGGAACACCAGAAAATATTAAGGAAGAAGAACCTAATGCAACAGTAACAGAAGG
>CALYAI010000099.1 GCA_944393475.1 uncultured Clostridia bacterium | reverse complement strand
TAATGCCACACAGAGTTTGCCCAACATGTGGATATTATAATGGAGAAGAAGTTGTAGTTAAGGAAGATAAAGCAGCAAACGAATAATAAAAATGATCTATAAAAGGAAGCCTTCGACATTTTGTGTCGAGGCTTTTTTTCTTTTTGTAAATTATAAAAAATATCTGGTTTTTAATTTGATTATGTTATAATAAAATTATAATCTGAAAATAAAAGGGGAGAAATAAAAAATGTCTAAGAAAACAAAAATAATTTTAGGAATAATATGCATTATTATAATAGTAACTGTTTCTATATTTTTATACTTAAACATTAAAGATGACATTAATATTAAAAATGCTAGTATTCTGTTCGAATCTTCTTACAAGAATTATGCTTGGGGTAAGCAAAAATATGGGTATTATATATATTCTAATGGATATATAAAACAATATGATGATTATAATAAGGACAAAAAACTAAAATCTGCTAAAATTTCTAGAGAAGAATTGTCACAACTTAAAGAACTTGCAAACATGGTTGAGGATAAATACGAAAAATCATCGATACCAGGGACTTATGATGGTGGTACATTTTCTAAACAAATATATAACGAAAATTTATCTAAATGGATTGTATTATCAAAAACTGGAGATAGTATGGGTAAAAATTCAACCGAAGAAAGCAAAAGAATATTAGAATTAACAAATCAGCTTTATGACAAATACATAAAAGAAGATTAATTTAAAAGTAACTATTTTTTTAAATCCTGTCTTTTAATTGACTTGAATAGCTAAATAGTATAAAATGTGAAAGAGAGGTGAAATTAATGGCTAAACCTATTGTTGCAATTATAGGAAAACCAAATGTTGGAAAATCAACATTTTTTAATTATATAATCGGAAAAAGAATATCTATAGTAGAAGATACACCAGGAGTTACAAGAGACAGAGTATATGGAGAAGCAAACTGGAGAGGAAAACAATTTACATTAATAGACACAGGAGGAATAGAGCCAGAATCAGATGACGAAATTCTAGTTCAAATGAGAAATCAAGCAAATATAGCAATTGAAATTGCAGATGTAATAATTTTCATGACCGATATAAGGCAAGGAGTAACAGCTTCAGATGAAGATATTGCAATTATGCTAAAAAAATCAAAAAAACCAGTTATATTAGTATGCAATAAATCCGATTCTTTTGGAAAAGTAGAAGATGAAATTTATGAATTTTATAATTTAGGATTAGGAGATCCATATCCTATTTCTGCAACAAATGCAAAAGGTCTAGGAGATGTTTTAGATGCTGTGTATGAAAAATTTCCTGAAGAAGACGAAGAAGAAGAGTTAGGAACAGAAATTAAAGTAGCAGTTATAGGAAAGCCAAATGTAGGAAAATCTTCATTAATAAATAGAATTTTAGGAGAAAATAGAGTAATAGTAAGTAATATTGCAGGAACAACAAGAGATGCTGTGGATTCATATTATGAAAATGAATATGGAAAATATATATTTATAGATACAGCAGGAATTAGAAGAAAATCCAAGGTTGATGAAAATATAGAAAGATACAGTGTAATGCGTTCTAAACTTGCTATAGAAAGAGCGGATGTATGCTTGTTATTAATAGATGCAACAGAAGGTGTATCGGATCAAGATGCCAAAATAGCAGGAGAAGCTCATGAAGCGGGTAAAGGAATAATAATTGTAGTAAATAAATGGGATGCATTAGAAAAAGAGAATGGAACATTGGAGAGATATAGAAAAGAAATATATAATAAATTATCATATCTATCATATGCACCAATAATGTTTATATCTGCAAAAACTGGACAAAGAGTTAGTAAATTATTCGAGACAATAAATATGGTAGCAAATCAAAATGCTATAAGAATTCCAACAGCAACATTAAATCAAATTATTAATGAAGCAGTAGCAGTAAGACAACCACCAACAGATAGAGGACGTAGATTAAAAATTTTATATATTACCCAAGCATCTACTAAGCCACCAACATTTGTTATTTTCGTTAATGTAAAAAAATTATTCCATTTTTCTTATCAGAGATATTTAATGAATCAAATAAGAAATGAATTTGGATTAACAGGAACACCGATAAGGCTTATAGTAAGAGAAAAAGGTAATACAATAGAAACAAAATAGAGGAGGAAGAAATATGGTATATCTAATAATGGCAATTATAGCTTATCTAATAGGAAGTGTAAATTTTTCTATATTAATAAGTAAAAGAAAAGCAGGATATGATATAAGACAAAAAGGTAGTGGAAATGCAGGGACTACAAATGTTTTAAGAAATTTAGGAAAAAAATATGCAGCAATAACATTAATTTGTGATATATTAAAAGGTGTTGTAGCAATAGGAATTGCTGTTATTACAGGACATATAATAAAAGATGCAAATAATGCATTGTTAGTTCAGATAGCTGGAATTGCAGTTGTTATAGGTCATACTTTTCCAATATTTTTTGGATTTAAAGGTGGAAAAGGAGTTGCAACATCACTTGGAATTTTATTAATTACTAACTGTCAAATAGGAATAATATGTTTATTATTTTGCGTTGTATTAATAGCTTTAACAA
>CALYAI010000098.1 GCA_944393475.1 uncultured Clostridia bacterium | reverse complement strand
AATGATGCGAAACAATCAACTGAAAGAGAAAAAGTAGCAACACAAGTAGAAAGAGATAGTATAGATATTAAGAAAGCAGAATATATGAGCAAAAAAATAGGGGAGCAATATGATGGAATTATATCGGGAGTCACTCAATTTGGAGTATTTGTAGAGCTAGAAAATACTGTGGAAGGTCTTGTTAGATTCGAAAATTTAGGTAATGACTATTATGAATATGACGAAGAACATAAAATTTTAATAGGCGAGAGAAATAAAGAGACATTTAAGATGGGTGACAAAATGCGAATAGAGGTAATAGAAGCAAATAAACAAGAGAAAAGAATTTCTTTTAGAAGAATAAGTGATGATAAAATAGAGAACGAAGAAGAGACTTTAGAGAAATGCTAAAGTCTCTTTGTGCATATATGGATAAAAGCTATAGAAGTGAACGATTATCTAAAAAGAGTAATAAATGGTGCAAAGATTAGTACAATAAAAGCTAAAAATATAATGAAGATACCCGCCGGTTTATTATTATTTACTTTAATTTCATAAAAAGCATAATTAATAGTCTTGCTAAAAATAATAAGGGATAAAATTAAAATTAATAGAAACATAATTCCTCCTTAGCTAGAAAGTAGAAAACTAGATTTTATATTTGTTGAGACATCAACAGCAAAAAAAGTATTTTTGTAATTTGCAGGCCAATTATAATTTTTCCATTGGTTTTCATTTTTAAAGTTTTTAATTAAATTTTCTCCAACTCCGTCTATATCAGCTTCAAAAATTTTTGAAGTTTTATATTGGTATTTTAAGATAGCATCTTCTAAATATGAATTTATTAACATTTCTAATTGTTCAATCTTGTTTGGAGTAAGACTTTCTGAATTTTTATCAACAGAGAGTAATCGAGCATTAAGCGATATTTTTGTCTTTACATATGGAGAGCCATTAACTAAATTTGCATTCATTTTAGTATTTTTATGATGATATAAAGCAATATCTATAACAGAATTTTCTTTATAAGGGTTGCTAATAGATATTACAGTTGATTCTAATTTATTTGTAAGTATTGCATGGAAAACGCTTTCCAAAGCAGTTAATTCACCAACTAATTTATCATTTTTAAAAACAGCAACTCCTAAATTTTCGCTTTTTCTGTTAAAAGTAATTAAGGGATTTTGCCCTGCTACTATATTAAATTCGTCCTCTGCTTCATGAGTATTTTCTGAATTAGATAAATTTAATTTATTTCCATTTCCCAATATTGCAACAGGATCGCTATAATTTGCACTTAAGGAGTTAAAAAAACTAGCTATTGTAGCATTTACAATGTGACCTGTGTATTGGTTGGAATATGGAGTTAGTTCATAATATTTTGCTACAAGATTTTCTAGTTCAGGTTTAGAATTAGTTATATATTCCTTTGCAGTTGATTTAGAAATTATAATATTACAATCAGGTCTAATTTCTACTTGATTGGAAAGTGTATAAATTTCTTGACCAATTCCTTTATTTGCAATTGATTCAGAGAAAATTATAATTTTACAATGTGATAAATTTATTTCTTTACTGATATAACTATTAAGTAAGCTAATACCACTATTTATAGAAGCACATTCGACACTATTAATAATTGTTGGAGCTGCTTCTCCAGATGTTGAACTACTATCTGAGCTATTTGGAAAAGTAAGTTGAATAGTAAGTTCTAAATTATTATTTTTACCTAGATCTATACCAAGAGCAACTACATATGCAAGATCATCAATACTTTGTACACTGTAACAGCCTGAAAGTGAAAATATTAATATTGAAATAGTAAAAAAAACGAAAACAGCTAAAAGGAATTTACGTAGTTTTTTCATTTTTTTCACCTCGCAATCTTTTCTTTATATTAGCAAAAATAAAAATTAAAGGGCTATATGCAAATAGTAAAAGAAATACAATATATTTAAAAATATTTATTTCTATATAGTTTAATTGTGCTAAGTTATTTGGTATTAAACTAATTATATAAATAATTCCAGAAAAACAATAAAGAATACCATTGTGGTCTGCGATATTGGAAATTTTTTTAAATGTAATAATACAAAGAGAGATAGCTATGCATAAGTAAGAGATAACTGCAATTGTCCAAATTAATAAAAATATTGCATCCAATCTTTGGAAGAACCTACCAAACTCTATATATCTACTTGCAAGGTAAAGAGCCATTATTTCTTCACTATTTCGTATGAATGGAAAAAGAGATAGGAAAGATAGTATGCTAATAAAAAATAAAATTACAGAAAATATTGTCGAAATCCTAGCAATTTTATTGAATGATTTAGAATCTTTAACCATTGGTGGCAAGAAATATAGTATGGAAATGCTGGAAAAAGCGAACATATTACTAAGACCAGTAATAAAAGTTTGTTTTATACCGCCACCAAGTAAAGGAAATAATCCATTAAAATTGTAATTATCTATATTGGCAATAAAAACAAAAATCATACAAAATAAAACTATGGGAAGTATTAATAAATTTACTTTTGCAATTGTTGTAAGTCCAAATTTATTAGCGATTGTTATTATAAAGATAAAGAATAATACTATTATAATAATTGGCAATTTATCAAGGTAGATTATCTTTAAATTTTCCGAAAAACTTCTAAGCAAAACACTGGCGAATACTAAAAAATAGCCAATAAATAAAAATCCTGTAATAGTTTGCAGTGTTTTTCCTCCTAAATATTTGGAAATATCTAATATATCAAAGCCTGGAAAGCGTTTAAGTAAAAAAATAATTAAATTAATAAATAAAAGAAGAATAAATCCAATAAAAAGTATATTTAAAGCAGAGGCAGAGCCAGTATTGGAAATAATACTTTTAGAAAAATTTAATATTAT
>CALYAI010000097.1 GCA_944393475.1 uncultured Clostridia bacterium | reverse complement strand
TTATAAATAGATTTTAGCCACTAATAAATAATTAAAAACAACCCCAGTAAGTGTAGTGCTTGCTGGGGTGGTTGTTTAAGCGTGATTTTGTGTAAAAATGTTAAAAAGTAATCAGTAAATTATAAATTCTTAAGTGTTTTTTTATATAGGAACTTTTTATTAAACTTTATAAATGTAACGATTTATACACAACATTTTACATAAAAATATTATATATTATTTTAAAATGAGGCGATAAAATGATAGAAGTAGTAGCTTGAGTAATATATAAAGATAATAAATTTTTAATAGCACAAAGAAATTTAAAAAATCATAAGGTGGATTATGGGAATTTCTGGGTGGTAAATTAGAAAAAGACGAAAAGTATGAACAGGATTTAATAAGTGAGATAAAAGAGAAGTTTAATGAAGATATAGAAGTAGAAGTTACTAATTGTATAGGAGGAAAATTTATATGAGAAAACTAATTAATGAAATAGAAAAGTTTAACAAAGAAAGAGACTGGGACAAGTTTCATAGTCCAGAGAATTTAGCAAAATCAATTTCAATTGAAGCTGGGGAATTATTAGAATGTTTTCAATGGGATAGTGACAATTATAATAAAGAAGATGTATGTGAAGAATTAGCAGATGTTTTTACATATTGTATTCAAATGGCTATGAAATTAAACGTAGATCCAGAAGAAATAATATTAAAAAAACTAGAAAAAACAAAGAAAAAATATCCTGTAGAAAAAGCAAAGGGTGTAAGTACCAAATATAATAAGCTATAAAGATAAAAATTGTGATGATAATGGAATGATAGTATATAAAGTAGGAAAGGGTTTCTTATCTTAAATATGACAAAAATAAGTAGTTTTACAAGAAATAAGAGAAGGAGTAACAAAAATGAAATTAGATTTTGAAGTCAAAGAATATGAATTCGATGAAAATACGCTAAACAATATTAATCCCAAATATGTTAATTGGCCAGTAGTTTATTTAATTAACAATAAAAGTAAGGTTTATATAGGTGAGACTTCTAACATAAAAAGTAGAATGAGACAACATTTGAATAATCCAGACAGAAGTTTTTTGAAAATGATAAATATAATATTTGACGAAAAATTTAATAAATCTGCAATATTGGACATAGAACAAAAT
Organism: uncultured Clostridia bacterium; assembly: GCA_944393475.1. Taxonomy (GTDB): domain Bacteria; phylum Bacillota; class Clostridia; order TANB77; family CAG-508; genus Merdicola. Next base: position 1,798 of record CALYAI010000097.1, on the reverse strand, counting down.
TTAATTCGTATGTTCTATGCTGATACAAGATTTGCTTCTAATGATGGAATATTAAATAAAAATAATGGACAATCTTCAAAACATAACTATTATCAAAGAGAAATGTATTTAAACAAAGTAGAAAATATGTGGAAAGAATTACAAAATAAGAAACTGGCCAATAATTCATATAATAGTATAATTAATTCAGATATATATAAATATTCTCCATTTACTTCATTAACTAATGAACAAGAAGAGATAATGTGTAAAATTATTAACAATATACTGGATAGATTAGAAAATAAAACTACTAATAAAACTTCTATAATTACTGGACTTGCAGGAACAGGAAAAACAATTTTAGCAATTAATTTGATTTATAATATTGTAAGTGCGGATTTTACTAATATTGATACTTTTAGTGATGAAGAAGATATAGAGGATTTATCAGAGTATGACAGAACCATTCATAGACTAAGAAAGTATATTTTATATAATGGAAAAATCAAAATAGGATTTGTTGTGCCTATGGCATCGTTAAGGAAAACATTAAAAAAAGTATTTAGAGCAATAGACAAGAAAAATCTAAGTAAAATTATAATTGGTCCTGGTGATGTAACTAAACAAGAATATGATGTAATTATATGTGATGAAGCTCATAGGTTGGCTAAATATAAAAACATAGCTAATATGGGATATTTTAAGAAGAAATGTCAAGAACTAGGAATTGATGAAAATACATCTACACAACTAGATTGGATAAGCTTAAAATCAAAATATAAAGTATTATTTTATGATGGAAATCAAACTATTAAAGGGTCAGATATTCCAACAGATAAAATGGACGAGTTGATAAAAAAGAATAGTGATAAATGTTATGCTCTAACAACGCAATTAAGATGTAAATCAGGGGAACTATTTTTAGATAATATAGATAGTTTATTTAAATGTTCTTTAAAGGGAAAGATTGAATCATCAAAAGATTTTGAGATAAAAGTATTTGATGATGTAAATGAAATGATTGAAAAAATCAAAGAATTAGATAAAAAAATAGGGCTTTGTAGAAATGTAGCAGGCTATGATTGGGAGTGGATATCAAAAAATAAATCAATTGAAGAGATAAGAAAAAATGATTTATATGATTTTAACTTTGGAGGAAAGAAATATATATGGAATCATACAAACGAAGGTTGGATTTTATCAAGTAATGCTGTAAATGAAATAGGTTGTGTGCATACAGTACAAGGTTATGACTTAAATTATGTTGGAGTAATTATTGGGCCAGATCTAAGTTATAATAAAGAGAAAAACAAAATTGAAGTTCATATAAATGAATTAAAAGATGCGAATGTTAAAAGAGGAACAGACGAAAAAGAAGTTCAAAAATATATAATTAATACATATAAGGTCTTGCTAGAAAGAGGAATTAAAGGTTGTTTTGTTTATGCATGTGATAAAAGTATGCAGGAATATTTGAAGAAACATATAGAGACATATGGGGCTAATAAATAGTATAAGTTTATTTTGGGGTTGCAGAGTATGGTAGATATTTATAAATAGAGAATAAGAAATAGGAGAAACAAAAATGTCTTTTGGTTATTATATGAATATGGAAAGATTATCTTTAGAAATAGCTAAAGAACATATAGAGCTAATGGAAGAAAATATCCAAGATTCACAAATTTGTGAATTCATTGACATAGATAAAATGATAACTAATATAAAAAATGGATTTGTTGTTATAACACAACTAATGACATTTATTGAATTTTTTTTAAACACAGTATTAACTATAAAAAAAAAAAAAAAAAATGAG
>CALYAI010000096.1 GCA_944393475.1 uncultured Clostridia bacterium | reverse complement strand
CCCACATCACGTATTACCATTCTTGCAGACATAGTTCCAAAAGTAATAATCTGAGAAACATGGTCTTTACCATATTTTCTTTCTACATACTCAATTACTTCTCCTCTTCTTTCATAGTCAAAATCTACGTCAAAATCAGGCATACTAATTCTTTCTGGGTTTAAAAATCTCTCAAAAAGCAAATTATATTTCATTGGGTCTATATCAGTAATTCCAATTGCATATGCTAAAATTGATCCAGCACCGGATCCACGACCTGGTCCAACAGATATTCCAACAGATTTTGCATATTTAATATAATCCCAAACAATTAAATAGTAATCAACATATCCCATTTGTGATATAATTTTTAATTCATATTCAGCTCTATCCAATATTTCTTGAGATGGATTTTCCCCATATCTTTCTTTTATTCCATCATCACATATTTTTTTAAAATAGTCATAATGTGTTGCAAATTCTGGTGGCACATCATAATTTGGAAGTATTGTATGACCAAACTCAAACTCGACATTACATTTTTCTGCAATTTTGACAGTATTTTCTATTGCATCTGGAAAGTTTTTAAAATACTCTGCCATCTCTTCTGGTGATTTAACATATAGCTCATCTGTATCAAATCTCATTCGATCTTCATCAGTCATTCTTTTACCAGTTTGTATGCAAAGCAATACTTCATGATTATATGCATCTTCTTTTTTTAAGTAGTGTGCATCATTTGTTGCTACAATTGGAATATCCAATCTTCTAGCAATTTGGATAATCTTTTGATTTACTAAAACTTGCTCTTTTACACCATTATTTTGAATTTCCAAATAATAGTCCTCTCCAAATACATTTTTATGCCATTTTGCAATATTCTCAGCCTCTTCTATGTTTCCATTTGTTATTGCTTGGCTTACAGCTCCAGCCAAACAACCACTTAAACAAATTATTCCTTCATGGTACTTCTCTAATATTTCTAAATCTATACGTGGCTTATAATAATACCCATCTATAAATCCTAAAGAAACCAATTTACTTAAGTTTTTATATCCCAAATTGTTTTTAGCAAGCAATATTAAATGATAATATTTTTTATCCTGTGGTTCTTTGTCAAATCTCGTTCTAGAAGCAACATAAACTTCACAACCAATTATTGGCTTTATACCTTCTTTTTTGCATGCTTTATAAAAGTCTATAACTCCATACATAACACCATGGTCAGTTATAGCCATTGCTTTCATACCAAGTTCCTTTGCTCTTACTGGTAAATCCTTTATTCTATTTGCTCCATCTAATAAACTAAATTCACTATGTATATGTAAGTGTACAAATTCTGCCATTTTATTCTCCTTTTGAAATTTGGAACTAAGATAAAGTTTGTTTTATCCCATATTTATTTTTCATATCTTATCACAATTTTCTTGGTTTAACAATTGCTATTTAATATCATTACTCTAATTTTTTCTTTAAATTTCATAGTTTTTAGCAATTTATAAAACTCATTATAAAAAAATTTAAAAAAATTTTATTTTCGACAAATTACGACAGACTTTGCAAAATTAATTTGATATTATATATTTTATCACTAAAGAAAAAAAGGGAGATGATGAAAATGTATGTTGGAACAGTAACAATTTCAGTCTTTAAAGATGCTAATAATGATGTTAATTTCAAAATAAACATTGATAATGACGACGTTTTACCAGTTTCTTATGTTATTGAAGACACATTAAAACAATATTAAATTAAAGACTAACATTTTTGTTAGTCATTTTTTTCGCTTTCCTATTGACAAAACCACCAACAGATAATATAATAATACCTGTTACAGCAAATGGCGAAGTAGCTCAGTTGGCTAGAGCATTCGGTTCATACCCGAAGGGTCATGTGTTCGAATCACATCTTCGCTACCAAAAAATATCTTGTATCTTAGGATACAAGATATTTTTTTACCTATTAATTTAATTTTCAAGTATTTCTTCTTTTCTTTTCATCTTCTTTTCTCTTTTTAATGCTAACACTATTCTTGGTCTATTATATCTTTGTATAATTATAAATTGTGCATCGAAAGCCATTGCAAATACTGCTGTTATAAAGAAAAGCCAAAATTGTCCCCATATTAACGAAAAGAAGATTGTAGAAATAGAAATTATTTCATTAATCCAATGGTCTACTTCAGATTTCGCCATTGTATTTGCAATTTCCTCTAGCGAATGTTTTTTTAAAGAAAATGTTTCTGGATTATATGTAAAAGCCTTGTCTTTCCACTCCTTAACCTTTAATTTCTTATATAAATTCTTTTCGAATTTTCTTTCTTTAAATAACCATTGTTTATAATTTATATGTTTTTTAAATAATTTACTAATATTTCCCATAATTATACGTACCCAAAAATGGTACATTATTGTAAATGTTGTTACTCCAGTCCATAATACAGCTTCTTTATGAAACACATTTCCGTAATATAAATAAAAACATATTGGACTTACTATCGCGGTAATTCCTATTACTGTCTGCATAAAAATAGCAGGTTTGCTTCTTTTATTATTACTCATAATCTTTCTTTACTCCCCATATTATTTCTTTTATTTAATATATTATATCAGATAATTTTTAAAATTGCATTTTTATTCATTTACTTAGTTATATATACAAGTTTTTATAATCATGTTATAATGGTTTAAAATATATAATTAGGAGGATAAAATGCTTCAAGAATTAATTAAAATCAATTCTACCGATAATATCGAATTGTTCGGTATGTTATATACACCAGAAGAAAAAACTACAAAATTAGTAGTACATGTTCATGGTTTATATGGCAATTTTTACGAGAATAAATATCTAAATATGTTGGCTAAAATATATACAGAAAATGGTTATAGCTTTTTAACCTTTAATAATAGAGGAACAGACTATGTTTCGGGTCTATTAAGTGGTCAAGAATATAAAACACTAGGTGGATGTTATGA
>CALYAI010000095.1 GCA_944393475.1 uncultured Clostridia bacterium | reverse complement strand
AGATATTTTATTGCTCCTGCTTCAAAATATATTTTCTTTGGAACTTTAAACCATTGCATATTAACTCTCCTTCTTCCTAATTTCTTAACATTTATTAAATTTAATGCAGATACATTATCCGTTGTAGAGTTTCCTCCAAATGTACCACAACCAAGTGTAAGTGATGGTGTGAATGAGTTATATATATCACCAATTCCACCATGTGAAGATGGTTGATTTACAATGATTCTACTTGCTTTTACTCTTTTTCCATATTCCCTTATTATTTCTTCATTTTCTGAATGAATTACTGCTGAATGTCCAAGTCCACCATTTTCTAGCAATTTCTCTGCTTTTTCAATTCCTTCCTTGCTATCTTTTACAATATAGTATGCAAGTACAGGACTTAATTTTTCTTTAGAGAATGGATACTCTGGTCCAATTCCTTCTTCATATACAACTAGTACCTTAGTATCTTCTGGAACTTTAAATCCTGCTTGTTTTGCGATACTATATGGACTTTGTCCAGGAATTTTAGATTGCAATGCATATCCTTTTTCTTTATTAAACATTACTTCTTTTAATTTTTCTTTCTCCTCTGGAGATACAAAGTAACATCCTGCATTTTTCATTAATTCTTCAAATTCTTTATAAATTGCTTCATCCACTATTACTGATTGTTCTGAAGCACAAATCATTCCATTATCAAATGATTTTGATAATACTAAATCATTTACTGATGTTTTTAATTTTGCTGTTTTCTCTATATAACATGGAACATTTCCTGGTCCAACACCTAAAGCTGGTTTTCCTGATGAATAAGCAGCCTTAACCATTCCTGTTCCTCCTGTCGCTAAAATTAAACTAACATCTGGATGTGTCATTAATGCATTTGTTGCATCCAATGATGGTTCTTCTATCCATAAAATACAATCTTTTGGAGCACCTGCTTTTACTGCAGCATCTCTTAATATTTCTGCAGCCCTTTTACTACATTGTTGTGCAGATGGATGGAATCCAAATATAATTACATTTCTTGTTTTTGCAGAAATTATTGATTTAAACATAACTGTTGATGTTGGGTTAGTAACAGGTGTTACTCCCGCAATTATTCCAATAGGTTCTGCAATTTTTATATAATCATCTTCTACATTTTCCTCTATTATTCCAACTGTTTTTTGATTTTTTATATTGTTATATATATAATCTGTAGCAAACATATTCTTTATTATTTTATCTTCATAAATTCCTCTTTTGGTTTCTTCTACTGCAAGTTTTGCAAGTTCCATATGATGTTCTAATCCTGCCATTGACATAGCTTTTACAATTTTATCTACTTGCTCTTGATTAAGCTTCATATATTCTTTTGAAGCTACTTTAGCTCTCTCTACTAAGCCATTAATCATTTCTTGAACTTTTGTAATATCATTGTTTTTCACTTCAGCCATAAAAATGCCTCCTTAAATATTTTAATTCATTTTTAATAATATCTCATTCATATTTCAAAGTCAATAGAAATTTTTTCTATACGACAAAAAGACTTAATTACCAATTTACTAGTAACTAAGTCTTTTATTATCTACATATAATTTTGTGGGTTTAAGGCTTTCCCATTTTTTCTTATTTCGAAATGTAAGTGAGGTCCTGTTGAATTTCCTGTTGATCCAACAGCTGCAATTTTATCACCTGCAGAAACTCTTTGTCCTGTTTTGGCATATAATTTACTACAGTGTCCATACCACATTTCGTAACCATTATCACACTTTATTTTTATTAAGTAACCATATGAACCTTTATATCCGGAAAATATAACAGTTCCTGAAGCTGCAGCTTTAATAGGTGTACCACTCGATGTTGCAATATCTAGTCCTGTATGCGAACTAGAACGTACACTACTTCTTTCTCCAAATCTGGATGTTATTTTTCCTCCCGTTACAGGTCGTACAGCAACTATCACCTTGCTATTTGTAATAGTCTCTTGTTTTTTCTTTTCCTCAGCAGCTTTCTTTTCTGCTTCTACTTTAGCAACTTTAACGTCCAAATTTTCTGTTCTAACTTTTGATACAGCTGTAGATTCATCAACAGTTGCTATCTCTGTTTTATCAAAAATTTGTTTTACTCCTATATTAACTACAATTTTATCTTTGTATTCGTTTTGTAGATCTGCAACAATTTTATCTGCTTCTTCTTCACTTGCTACATATGTTATTACTTCTTCATCAACTTGAATTCCATATGCTGTATATGTTGTAGAAATATTTTCTTTTATTTTTCCAATTACTTCATCTTTATTTGTTGCTTCTTTACTAACAAATACAGGTTCATATTCTGTTTTTGCTTCTAGATTTCTAAAAGCTACCCCTTTACTTTCATTTTCTATATAATTATTTATTTCCTCTTCTATTTCTTTTTTATTTGTTACATAACCAATAACTTCATCATTTACAGTTATTTTATATAGAATATTAAATTTTAATAAAATAATTGTAAATAATACTAATAAAAATATAGCAAAAATCTCAGTAATTCTTATAATCTCTTTTGTGTGATTTCTTATATTATGTCTAAAAATAAGCTTCACTCTCCTTTGATTTCTACACACAAGCAAAGTATATTATACTATATATTGTATACTTTTTCAATCTAGGTATACATTATTTTACTACTTTTTCAATTTTTAATATATTCCCCATGCTATTTTATTGGCATTTTGTAACTTTTTCTCTTTTTTACTACTTTTTCCTTGCTTTTTCTCTGTTTTTCAGCTTACAAAAAGCAAAAAGAATATAGCTTATGCAGCTATATTCTTTTTTGAATAATTTATTTAACATTTATATTATTCTGCTGTTTCTTCAGTTTCTGAATCTCCAGCTTCTTCACTTTTTTCTTCTTCTTCAACATCAGGAGTTTCATTATATTTTTCAATAATTGCATTTTGAATTTTCTCCCTTGTTTCAGCATTAATTGGATGAGCTACATCCCTAAATTCTCCATTTTGAGTTTTTTTACTAGGCATAGCAATAAATAATCCATCTTTTTCGAT
>CALYAI010000094.1 GCA_944393475.1 uncultured Clostridia bacterium | reverse complement strand
AATTTTATGGTGAATGCAGAAAAAATTTCGAAGTGTTTAAATCAAGCTGATAAGGAAATAAATGAGAACGCCATAAATTCAATAGAAATAGCAATTAGAAATTTGGAAAAAATAGAAGATATTAATATCAATTATCAAAAAACATTAAATTCATTAAAAAGCAATTACTATGATTTACAAGAAATAGCAATAGATTTAAACCATTATAGTTCAAATACATCTTTTGAAGAATGCGAAAGAGATGAAGTAGAAAAAAGAATTGATGAAATAAATGATTTAAAAAGAAAATATGGGAATACGATTGAAGAGATATTAAATTATGAGCAAGAGATCGAAGAAGAAATTAATAAAATAGAAAATTCGGAAGAGAAAAATAAAGAATTAAAAGAAGAGCTTAATAAAATAACTCTAGAGTTAAAGGAAAAATCAGATATAATACATAATATAAGAGAGAAAAATTCTGCAAGATTAGAAGGAAAAATAAATAGAGAGTTGGCAGACTTAGAGATGCCTAATGCAAAATTTAAAGTAGATATAAAACAAATATCATTTAATAAAGAAGGTGCAGACAGCATAGAATTTATGATAACAACAAATAAAGGAGAAGATTTTAAACCATTAATAAAAACTGCATCAGGGGGAGAAATGTCTAGAATAATGCTAGCAATAAAAACGGTTCTATCAGATGTAGATGATGTTCCAATTTTAATTTTTGATGAAATTGACACAGGAATAAGTGGTAAAGCAGGAAATTCGGTAGGAGAAAAGCTAAAGAAAATTTCTAAAAAACATCAAGTTATTATAGTTACACATTTAGCAAGTATTGCAGCTAAAGGTGATTCTAACTATTATATTTATAAAGAAGTAGAAAACAATTTTACCAAAACAAAAGTTAAGAATTTAAATGAGGAAGAAGTTATTGCAGAAATAGCAAGAATTTCAAGTGGAATTGTTTCAGAAATATCTTTAAAACATGCAATGGAATTACGTGCTGTTGTATAAAAAAATAGAAGTGGCAATATATCATTAATTTTATTTGCCACTTCTTAAAAATAATTATTTTAATTCTACTATTGTAACACCCATTTCGCCTTCACCAAAAGTTCCTAATCTAAAAGATTTTACATGTGGATTTGTTTTTAAAAAATTGTGAATTCCAGCTCTTAGTTTACCAGTACCCTTGCCATGTACAATTCTAACAGATTCTAATTTTGCTAAACTACAGTCATCTAAATATTTATCTATAACAAAAATTGCTTCATCAACGGTTTGACCAATTACATTAATTTCTGCAGATATATTTTTTGCTTTTGATAATTTTGCATATGATTTAGTATTATTAATGTCCTTACTTTTTTTAGTTTTTATTATAGAAATATCAGAAACAGGTACAAAAGATTTTAAACTACCAATTTGCACTTGTACTTCATTATCTTTATTAGGTAATGAAAGAAGAGTACCATTGTTCATAAATTTTCCAACATAGATATCCATACCAATTTTTAAATCATTAATATTTATATTTGTACTATTTTCAGATTTTGATGAATTAGAAAAAGATATACTTTTAATGTGATCATTTAGTTCATTTCTTAAATTGTCTAAGTCTTTAATAGACTGTGAATTGTTAGAATATTTTTTGATTTGTCTTATTATATTTGTAGCATCATCTTTAGCAGAGTATAAAATTTCTCGTGCTTCAATTTTTGCATTTTCTATAATTTCTTTTTTCTTGTTTTGAACATCTGAATAATCATTAGAAAGAGAATCCCTTAACTTAGTGATTTCATTTAATTTTTCTTCAATTTCATCTTTTTCGCTTTCGATTTTTCGTTTATTATCATAAATGCTTTTTAGTAAATCCTCTATATGTACAGTATCTGAATTAATAAATTCACTTGCTCTTTTTAGTATATTTTCAGGTAAACCAAGTTTTTTGCTTATTGCAAAAGCATTACTCTTACCAGGAACACCAATTAAAAGTTTATATGTAGGTGAAAGAGTATCTATATTAAATTCAACACTTGCATTTTCAAAATCTTCATTTAGTAAAGCATAATTTTTTATTTCTGGGTAATGAGTGGTTGCAACTGTTAGAGTTCCTTGATTATATAAATATTCCAATTCACTTATAGCTAAACTACTTCCTTCTATAGGATCCGTTCCAGAGCCTAGTTCATCCAAAAGGACCAAGCTATTTGATGTTGAATCTTTTAATATTTCTATTATATTTAACATATGTGAAGAAAAAGTACTTAAAGATTCTTGAATACTTTGTTCATCACCAATGTCAGCAAAAACATTATCAAATATGAAAATACTACTATTTTCCTTTGCTGGAATATTTAGCCCAGACATTGCCATTAATATTATTAATCCAATCGTTTTTAGAGTTACTGTTTTACCACCAGTATTAGGCCCAGTAATTACTAATGTTTTAAAACTAATTCCAAGATTTACATCAATTGGTACAACAGCATTCTTAGAAATTAAAGGATGTCTTGCTTTTATTAAATTAATTTGTTTATTATCATTTAATATTGGACGAGTTGCATCAATTGAAATTGAATAATTTGCTTTTGCAAAAATAAAGTCCAATTTACCGATTATTCTAATATTATTTGTAAGCTGTTCTAAAATCTCATAAAGTAGGGAAGTAAAATATGTTAGAATCTTTTCTATTTCTATATTTTCTTCTACATTTAAGTTACTAATTTTACTATTTAAATCAAATACAGCTATTGGTTCAATGAAAACGGTTGCACCACTATTTGACATATCATGTATAAAACCTTTTATATTAGATTTATATTCTTCTTTTACAGGAATAACATATCTATCATTTCTAATAGTAACAACGGGCTCTTGAAGATATTTTGAATATGTTGAAGAAGAAATAAAAACATTTAGTTTGCTTTTAATTTCTTGTTCCAATTTTCTTTTTGAAGATCTAATATTAAATAAATTAGAAGAAGCATGATCATCAATTGTAAATTCATCTATAATTGATGAAAAAATCTTATTTTCAATATCTTTGTTAACATATAAATTATCAAAATAATTATATAGATTATTAAAATTATCTAGATTTA
>CALYAI010000093.1 GCA_944393475.1 uncultured Clostridia bacterium | reverse complement strand
TTTATTTTTTTCGTAAAATCTAGCTATCATTATAATAATTTGAACTATAAGAATTATAATCCAGATAAAAGCAAATAATCGCCATTTAAAAATGAAAAATGCAATTGGCCAAAGAGCATTAAAAAATAATTGCAAGAAATAGATAGAATTTATTTTAGAATCTAATAAATTATTATCTTTTAAAATTCCATAAGAGAATCCCATTAATATATAAAGAATAGTCCAAACAACTGGAAAAATTAGGCTAGGTGGAGATAAAAATGGTTTCTCCAAAGAATTATAATCAATGCTACCAGAAATAAGAAATCCAACAATTCCCCCAATAGCAACAGGTATTAAAATGGATATAAAATAATTTTTAAATTTTGTCATAAAAAACCTCCATACAATTAGTGTATAAAAATACAAATAAAATATGCATAAATTTTAAGTTTTATTAAGCAATTTTTATTGTAAAAAACATGGTGTTTTTATATAATAAAAGCAACAGGGTAAGGAGGAATAAAAATGGCAAATTCAAAATTAATAGTAGTAGAAGGACCACAGGGAGCAGGAAAAACAACAATAACGGATTATTTAAGATATGCAATTCCATATACAAATTTATATAGATTATCAGGTACGTCTGATAGCTCAAAAGAAGGAAAGAAAAAAGCAGAAGAAATGTATAGGGATTTATTGGAATACATGGAAAAATTAGAGAACAAAAGTATAAATTTGGTATTTGATAGAACCTTTTTTACAGAGGAAAACTACTGCAGACTAGGTTATAAAGAATATAGCTTTACAGATATATATAATGAATTATTGGATAAATTTAGTAAATTAGATTTTGAAATATATTATATTACTTTATATTTGGAAAATGAGGAATTATATAATAAGAGATTAGTTAGAAAAGATAAGGCAGTAATAAAATATGCAAAATTTGAATTAGAAAAGAGTATAAAACAGCAAAGAGAATACTTGAAGATGTCTGATGAAATAGAAAGTAAATATCCAAATATTAATTGTTTAAAAATAGAAAATAGTAAAGATTTAGAACTAACAAAGCAAGAATTAAAAGAAAAAATAGGATTTTAAACTTGAGTAAACATAAAAAATATAGTATAATAGGTTTTGGATTTTAAGAATTTTTAGATGGAGAAAATATAATAGATGGGAGATTTTAAAATTGAAACTTTCAGAATTTGACTATAATTTACCAGAAGAATTAATAGCACAAACACCAATAAAAAAAAGAGACGAATCAAGATTAATGGTATTAAACAGGAAGGACCAAACAATAGAACATAAAAGATTTAAAGACATAATCGATTATTTAGAGCCTGGTGATTGTTTAGTACGAAATAATACAAAGGTTATTCCAGCAAGACTATATGGTAAAAAAGCAACTGGAGCAAAGGTTGAATTTCTTTTATTAAATAGAATAGAAGGAGATATATGGGAATGTATTGTAAGACCTGGACATAAGTTAAAACCTGGAACAGAGGTAGAATTTGGTGATGGAATTTTAAAAGGCATAGTCTTAGATGTAATGGAAGGTGGAACTAGGAAAGTTGCATTTAAATATGATGGTATATTTAATGAAATCCTAGATAAAATTGGACTAATGCCACTTCCACCATATATACATGAATCATTAAAAGATAATGATAGATATCAAACAGTATATGCAAAATATGAAGGTTCAGCAGCTGCTCCAACAGCAGGATTACATTTTACACCAGAACTTTTTGAAAAAATAAAAGAAAAGGGAATTGATGTTGCGAATGTTACTCTACATGTAGGAATAGGAACGTTTAGACCAGTAAAAGAAGAAAATGTAGAAGAACACCATATGCACTCAGAACATTTTTATATAAAGCAAGAGGATGTGGACAAGATAAATAATGCTAAGAAAAATGGAAAAAGAGTAATTGCAGTAGGAACCACATCTTGTAGAGTATTGGAAACAATTTCAGATGATAATGGATTAGTAAAACCAACAGAAGGTGATACACAAATATTTATTTATCCAGGATATAAATTTAAATGTTTGGATGGATTAATAACGAATTTCCATTTACCAGAATCAACTTTAATAATGTTAGTTTCTGCTTTAGCAGGAAAAGATTATATAATGAAAGCATATAATGAAGCTGTTAAAGAAAGATATAGATTTTTTAGTTTTGGAGATGCAATGTTTATTTTTTAATTATAAGGAGAGGATTAATGAAGCCAGCAGTAACATATGAACTATTACATAAATGTAAACAAACGGGTGCAAGAAGAGGAGTAATACATACTCCTCATGGGGATATACAAACACCAGTATTTATGCCAGTTGGAACACAGGCAACGGTAAAAAGTATGACACCCGATGAATTAAAAAACGAGATAGATGCAAAGATAATTTTATCAAATACATATCATTTATATTTAAGACCAGGAGAAGAAGTAATTCAAGAAGCAGGAGGACTTCACAAATTTATGAATTGGGATAGAGCAATTTTAACAGATTGTGGAGGATTTCAAGTTTTTAGTCTAAGTGATTTAAGAAAAATAACAGAAGAGGGAGTGGAATTTAGATCACATTTAGATGGACATAAAATAATGTTTACTCCAGAAAGTGTTATGCACACAGAAAATATTTTAGGTGCGGATATTATGATGGCATTCGATGAATGTTGTCCATATCCATCAACATACGAGTATACAAAAAAATCCATGGAAAGAACTACTAGATGGGCAAAGAGAAGTAAAGAAGCACATGCAAGACCGGATGACCAAGCACTATTTGGAATTATACAAGGTGGTTTTTATAAAGATTTAAGAGAAAAATCAGCAAAGGACTTAATAGAATTGGATTTACCAGGATATGCAATTGGTGGAATAAGTGTTGGTGAACCAAAAGAAGAATTTTTAGATATTTTAAGATTTACTGCACCACTTATGCCAGAGAACAAACCAAGATATTTAATGGGTGTTGGAACACCGGACTATTTAATTGAATCAGCAATTGCAGGAATAGATATGTGTGATTGTGTACTTCCAACTAGAATTGCAAGGAATGGAACAGCACTAACATGGAATGGAAAAGTTGTTGTAAGAAATGCAACTTATG
>CALYAI010000092.1 GCA_944393475.1 uncultured Clostridia bacterium | reverse complement strand
TTCCTGTTGCTATTACTTCTCCTCCATTTTCTCCGCCTTCTGGTCCTAAATCTATTATATTATCACATGTTTTTATTAAGTCAAGATTATGCTCAATAACAATTATTGTATTTCCTGTATCTACTAATCTTTGTAAAATATTTACTAATTTATGAACATCTGCAATATGAAGTCCTGTAGTAGGTTCATCCAATATATATAATGTTTTCCCTGTTGCTCGTTTAGAAAGCTCTGTTGCAAGTTTAACTCTCTGTGCCTCCCCACCAGATAAAGTTGTAGAAGGTTGACCTAATTTAATATATCCAAGTCCAACATCATATAATGTTTGAATTTTTTGTTTTATTTTAGGAATATTACTAAAGAAATCTAAAGCTTCCTCAACAGTCATATCCAAAACATCTGAAATAGTTTTTCCTTTATATTTTACTTCTAAAGTTTCATGATTATATCTTTTTCCCTTACATACTTCACAAGGTACATAAATATCTGGTAAGAAATGCATTTCTATTTTTATTAATCCATCACCATTACAAGCTTCACATCTTCCACCCTGCACATTAAAACTAAATCTTCCCTTTGAATATCCACGTAATTTTGCCTCGTTTGTATTTGCAAAAATTTCTCTAATTGTATCGAAGACTCCTGTATATGTCGCAGGATTAGATCTTGGTGTTCTACCAATTGGTGATTGATCTATATTTATTATTTTATCTATTTTTTCTATTCCACGCACTTCTTTACATTTTCCTGGTTTTTCATTAGAACCATTAAGTTGCTTTGCAATAGTTTTATATAATATTTCGTTTACCAATGTACTTTTACCAGAACCTGATACACCTGTAACACAATTAAATACTCCAAGTGGAAATTTTACACTTATATTTTTTAAGTTATGTTCTGTTGCTCCTACAACTTCAATTGCTTTTCCTTTTACAGTTTTTCTTCTTTTTTCTGGTACGGAAATCTTTTTTCTTCCACTTAAATATTGTCCTGTAATAGAATTTTCTACCTTTTTTATTTCTTCTGCAGTTCCTTGTGCCATAACATTTCCACCATGAACACCTGCACCAGGTCCAATATCTATTATTTGGTCTGCTGCATACATTGTATCTTCATCATGTTCTACCACAATTAGTGTATTTCCTAGGTCTCTTAATTTTTTTAATGTTGCTAATAATTTATCATTATCTCTTTGGTGTAGACCAATACTTGGTTCATCCAATATATATAGAACTCCTGTTAAACCAGAACCTATCTGTGTTGCTAGACGTATACGTTGTGATTCCCCACCAGATAAAGTTCCTGCAGATCTTGACAATGTTAAATATTCAAGTCCAACATCTACCAAGAAATTTAATCTCTTATTTATCTCTTTAAATATTTGTTCACCAATTAATTTTTGTTGTTCAGTTAACTCTAGATTATTTAAATAATCTCTAATTTTGTTAATTGGCATATCTGTTAATTCATTTATATTTTTATCACCGATTTTTACAGAAAGAACTTCTTTTTTTAGTCTAGCTCCATGGCATGAATGGCAAGGACTCTCACTCATATACATTTCGTAAAAAGTCCTCATTGATTGTGATTTTGTTTCATTATGTCTTCTTTCTAATGTTGGTATAACTCCTTCGAATGGTGCACTAAATCTTCTTACTCCAAATGGAGATTCGTGTTCAAACTCTATACATTCATCACCGGTTCCATATAATATTTTATCTAAAAATTCTCTAGGTAATTTCTTAATTGGAACTTTTATATCTACTCCATAATGTTTTCCAATTGTTTCGAAATACATTTTTGCCATTGTTTCATTCTTTTTCATTGTACTAGCACCAAAAGCTTTAACACCATCATACAAAGTTTTGTTTTTGTCTGGAATAATTAAATCTTCATCCATTTTCATTAAATATCCAATACCTGTACACTCAGGACAAGCTCCATCAGGACTATTAAAAGAAAATAATCTTGGTGTTAACTCTGGAAAACTAAATCCACAATCTGGACATGCATAGTTTTGACTAAATAGTTTTTCTTCCTTTCCAGGTATACTTATTGTAACCATATTGTTTGCATGTTTTAATGCAATTTCTACAGATTCTGTTAATCTGCTTCTTATTTCTGGTTTAATTACTAATCTATCCACTATTAAGTCAATATTATGCTTCTTCTTTCTATTTATTTCTATATCATCTGTAAGTTCAACATTTTCGCCATCAATTCTTGCTCTTATAAATCCTTCTTTTAAGAAGTCCTGAATAAGTTTTGTATATTCACCCTTTCTACCTCTAACAACAGGTGCCATAACTTGAATTCTTGTTCCTTCTTCTAACTTCATAATATTATCTACTATTTGGTCGATACTTTGTTTTTCTATTTTTTTATTACAATTTGGACAATATGGTACTCCGATTCTTGCATATAATAAACGAATATAATCATAAATCTCTGTTACAGTACCAACTGTTGATCTTGGATTTTTAGATGTTGTTTTTTGGTCAATAGAAATTGCTGGAGAAAGACCTTCTATAGATTCCACTTCTGGCTTTTCCATTATTCCTAAGAATTGCCTTGCATAAGATGATAGGCTTTCAACATATCTTCTTTGTCCTTCTGCATATAAAGTATCAAAAGCTAAAGAAGATTTTCCAGAACCTGATAATCCTGTTATAACAACTAATTTATCCCTTGGAATTTCTAAACTGATATTTTTTAAATTATGTTCCTTAGCTCCTTTTATTATTATTTTATCGTTCATATTTGCCCCCATATTATAAAATCTTTCTTATTATATTATATTTAAAATGTAAAAACAATAGTTTGGTAAAATTTACTAAGCCCTTTTTAACAAAAAAAGATATAAGATCTACTATTAAATCTTATATCTTTTTTCATATTATTTATTATCTTCTCCAGTTACAGATATTGGTCCATTTGTTTGTTTTAAAGGATTAAATTTTTTTAAGTTTAACGAATCCAAATAATTTTTAGAACTATTACATCCCAATAAAATTTTATATCCTTCTATGGTTTTCTTTAAATAGCCAATATGTTTGCTTCCTAATTTTCTGCTTCCTTTATATTGTCCAACATTTGTTTCTGAAAATAATGTTCTAAAAGCCAAATTTAAACTTTCAT
>CALYAI010000091.1 GCA_944393475.1 uncultured Clostridia bacterium | reverse complement strand
TCTGTCTTATGTATCTTTATACTTACCTTTGCTTCATCTTCTACCTTTACTGTTACTTTATAGTCTTCTCCTTCGTTCTTAACAACTGCCATATCTTCTCTTGTATTTCCTTGTAGCTTTTCTACTGTAAAGTTTCCTTCTTCATCGACATGACCAATAAACCTAATGATGTCACTATTTAATTCATAGTCACTAGGTGTTTTTATCTCTTTTATTAAATATGTTTTTTCTGCATATAAATTATTTATTGTTAATTGTCCTTCTACATTTGTTACCGCTGTTTTTGTTTCTCCTGTTGCTTCATCTGTTATGCTATATGTTGCTCCTGGTATTAATTTGTCTTTTCCTGTTTGATATTTTGTTAATTCTAAATTATATTTTTCTGCTATTCTGAATCCTAATTTGTTTGGTTCTGTTTGTGTTCTATATTTTCCTTGGTCCGTATCTAATGCAAAATATACTCCATGATGACTGAATGATACTTGGTTAAACTCTAATCCATTTGGTATCTTTACTGTGTAATTAAATACATATTCTGCTCCTGTTGGCATTACATAATCTCCAAGGTCTATTATGTATGTTTTTATATTGTCCCAATCTGTTATTTCATTTGCTGTTTTCCAGTTGTTTTCTGGAGCTGTTAAATCATTTGTTGGGTTTTCATTCTCTGAATAATATACTGTTGCATATTGTTTTAATTCTTCTGGTATTTCTATTCCAGCATTAGTCATAGTTGTACTAAATGTACTTCCTAAATCTCCTCCACTTAATACATATGTATTTCCTGTAAATGGTATCTTTCCTAAGATTAAAATATCACTTATTGTACTTGCATAATTATTTCTTAGTTGTACTCCTATTGTTGCTGTCTTTTCTCCTTCTTGGTCCACTATTCCATATACTGGTTTTATATCTGCTATCTCTGGTGATATTACTTGGCTTCCCTTATCATCATAATTACTTCCTACTTGGTTTGTAAGTAAACTATTTGGAGATACCATGCTTAAACTTACTGTATCATGGTTTACTTGTTCTTCTGTATTTAAGTTATCATTTACATCATAAACATCACTTGCTTTGTAATAATAATCACTTGTCTCTTCATTTGATGCATATAGCTCTATATCTTGTGTTGTTGTTGATACCCTTGGATCAGGTGTTATATCTACATCAATTGTTATACTATATGTTTGTGGTTCATCTGTATTATTACTTGTATTTATTTTTATTAATTTTACTCCATCTTTTTCTACTAACTCATAACTTGTTAGCCATACATTGCTATTATTTATTTCAACATTATTTATTTGTGCATCTATTATTTGCTCTGGTAATTTTACTAAAAAGCTTCCATTTACCCAACCTACTTGATTTGAACTACTATCATTTCTTGCTGTTATTGTTATCTTTTCATTCTTCTCCGTTACTTGTGTTGATATTGTATTATTACTTATTCCTATATCTGCTAAAGAATATGGTGCTTCATAATATGCTTGGTGTGTATCAGTATTAACAAACTCGCCTTCAGAATATCCTGATAATGTTGATTTAATATATTGCAAATTATCAAATTCTTCTCTTGTATAATTTGTCGTTATATATTCATCATCTAATTCTTTAATATTGTATACATACATCCTTTTGCTTGCATTTGTTGCACTTGTTTCTACTCTTATGTGTTTTACTGGCAATTCATATTTATATGGATTACTACTTGTATATTTATTCCAATCATCTTTTGTAAATGTTACTAATAGATTTCCTGTTTCTTCATCATATACTTTTATCCATCCATCTTCTTTTAATAACTCGTCTGCTCCGGAAAATCCTATTCCGATATTTTTTGTTATATTTTCCATGCTTTCTTCGCTGGAATCATTTTTTATAAACTGGTCTGTAACCTGTTCTTTACCATTTTCTGTTTCTTTCATTGTAATTCCATCTGACTCACCTGTTGTACCAGTGTTTACATCCCATCTAACAGTATAAATATCATCTGTCTCCGTATCACTTATACCATTATATATTCTTAATGGCTTTTGTTTAGATACAACATATCTATAAGTTGGACTAGATACACTTTTTCCTACTGTTACAGTAAATAAAGTTGATGTACTTAATGGTTTTCTATAATTTGCTGTTATTGTCGTACTTGCTACATTTGATTTATATGGATTCGTAAATTCACTACTTTGGTTATTATATCCTTCATAATATGTAGCTACTGGTACTTTTATTGTTACAGTATCGTCTCCTAAAGATTGGTATGCTTCTACTGGATAGATTACTCTTACTCCATATGTATTACTGTTTGAAAGTCCTTTTTGTATTGTTCCGTCTTCTGCTACTTCTGCCATTCTTGTTATTTCTAGAATTTTGTTATTTTCGTCATAATATACGTCTGCATTACTTCCTGTAAATTCTACACTTATTGGATCATATCCATTTAATTGAGGTATCTCTGCTCCTACATAATTACTCTTCAATAATAATTCATTATTTATCTCCTGTGTATTTATAGAAAAATCCAATTTTATTTGTCCATTTTCCTCGTCTAGCCTGTCTATTATGTCGTAATATGTTTGACTTGTTGAATATATTTGTGCTTTTGTTGTTCCGTACCAATCTATATTAAAATTAACTGTTTTGCTTATTGGTGTTTCTGTTTCTCCATTTACATATGTTCCTGTTAGGGTTAAACTATTTACTTTGCTATAGTTATTTATATTATTTCCTATTGTGTCATTTTTACTTGACGAATAAGAGTAGTCTCCACTTCTTACTACTCCTGTTATCATCTTTTGGGTTCCATTGTTTAGGTTATTAAATTCTATTACTTTTGTGTTGTTTCCAATATAATTATCTTTTAATTCATCATCTTTTGGTAGTGTTGTTTGGAAATAGAAGTTATTACCATCGTTTAATGTAATCTTTGCATCTTTTAGGTACCCTTCTGTTTGTACATTTATCTCCATGTACAATGTATCTTCTTTTCCTATTTGCTTACTCGTTCCTCTTATTTTTTCTGCTTCTCCATCACCATTTAAGTCACGCAAAAAGAAGGCGTCGAATTTTACGTGTCCATCTGTTCCATCCACGTTTTCTTCCCCGTCTTTTACCTCATCATATGTCATTGCTTTTGCTAGTTCTGGATTTG
>CALYAI010000090.1 GCA_944393475.1 uncultured Clostridia bacterium | reverse complement strand
GCAGATTCCTGCAAGTACCTCAGCATCGCTTTCCAGGACACGAGTCCTGAAAGTAGTGGTGTTCATGGTGTTGTTAGTCATGTTGTTTACCTCCATTTGTTGTTATGACTTGTTGAATGTTGCAAGAGCTTAAAAAAACCTCCATTCTTCTAGATTTACACTATGGTATACTTTATATTATACCATAAAATGCCAAAAAGGTAAACATAATGATATTTATATCGTCGAATTCATTAATAAAAAATTAATAAAATCTAAATTGATATGAAAATAATGAAATGATATAATAATAAAAAATAATTATTAGTAAGGGGTAAAAAGTGCAAAGATATAATCCGGATTATAAAATAGGCTTAACAGATGAGCAAATTATTAAAAGAAAAGAAGAAAAATTAATAAATATAGATACAACTGTAAAAACCAAAAGCATAAAGTCAATAATAATATCAAATTTTTTTACGTTATTTAATATAATGAACTTTGTTTTAGCATTATTAATTCTTTTTGTTGGAGCATATAAAAATTTACTATTCATAATTATAGTTATTATAAATACATTAATAAGTACAATACAGGAAATTTATTCTAAAAAAACAATCGATAAACTTTCGCTATTAGCACAAAAAAAAGCAAAAGTAATAAGAAATGGAAAAAAAGAAGAAGTAAGCAATTTTGAACTATTACTTGATGATGTGATTGAGTTATCAGCAGGGGACCAAATACCAACTGATAGTATTATATTAAATGGAAATATAGAAGTTAACGAATCATTATTAACAGGTGAACCTGACAATATAGAAAAAAATATTGGAGATAGTATATTATCTGGAAGTTATTTAGTTAGTGGAAAATGTTTTGCAAAAGTTGAACATGTAGGAAAGGAAAATTATATATCACAAATATCTTGTGAGGCAAAGAAAAAAAGAAAAATAAATTCAGAAATAATGACATCTTTAAATAAAATTATAAGGATAATTTCATTTATAATAATTCCAATAGGTTTATTGTTATTCTTTAATCAATTAGATATACAAGGTGATGATTTTAATCAAGCAATTATAAGTACAGTTGCAGCAATAATAGGAATGATTCCGGAAGGACTTGTTCTCTTAACCAGTACAGTTTTAGCTGTAAGTGTTACAAGACTTGCTAAAAAGAAAGTTTTGGTGCAGGAATTATTTTGCATAGAAACTTTAGCAAGAGTGGATGTACTATGTTTAGATAAAACAGGAACAATTACAGAAGGAAAAATGAAAGTAGAAAAAATAATACCATCAAAAAATAATTCAATCCAAGAATTAAATTTAATACTTGGAGCATTGGGTAAATATTCCGAAGATGAAAATTCAACGATTAATGCAATAAAGGAAAAATTTACTACTAATGAGAAATTAGAAATAAGAAGTAAAATGCCATTTAAATCAGCAAATAAATGGTCAGGCATTAGCTTTAAAAATATAACATATATAATGGGTGCACCAGAAGTTCTAAATGTAGATAAAAAAGAAATAGAAAATTATATATCCGACTATAGAATCCTTGCGATTGGAAAAACAAAGGAAATAATAGAAAAAGAATTACCGAAAGATATAGAAATAATAGGATATGTTTTAATTGCAGATGTAATAAGAAAAAATGCAAAAGAAATCCTAGAATACTTTGAAAAACAAGGTGTTGAAATAAAATTAATTTCTGGAGATAATCCAATTACAGTTTCTAGTATAGCAAAAAAAGCAGGAGTTAAACATTATGAAAAATATATTGATGCAAGAAGTTTTAAAACAATAAATGAATTAAGGGAAGCGGTTTCTAAATATACTATATTTGGAAGAGTGACACCTGAGCAAAAAAAAGAAATAATTTTAGAGTTAAAAAGACAAAAACATACTGTTGCAATGACTGGTGATGGGGTAAATGATGTATTAGCATTAAAAAATGCAGATTGTAGTATATCTGTTGCTAAAGGAAGTGAAGCTGCAAGAAATGTATCACAACTAGTATTAATGGATTCAGATTTTAGTGCAATGCCAGATATAGTAAGCGAAGGAAGAAGAACCATAAATAATATTCAAAGATCTGCAACATTATTTTTAGTAAAGACAATTTATGCAACGATACTTGCTATTCTATTTGTATTTATAAATATACCATATCCATTTATTCCTATACAATTGACTTTAATTAATTTGGTAGTTACAGGCATTCCATCTGTAATATTAGCATTGGAGCCAAATAGAGAAAGAATAAAAGGAAAATTTATAATAAATGTTATAAAACGAGCATTACCAACAGCACTAACAGTTGTAACTAACATAATTATTATAGGTATAATTAGTAATATATATAATTTAAATGAAACGAATTATTCAAGTATATGTGTTGTAGTTACTGCAATAACAGGCTTTATTCTGTTATTTAAAATATCAAGACCTTTCAACATAAATAGAATAATATTATTTTTGACAGTTATTTTTATATTTATAATTGGAATAACAGTATTTAGAAATTTATTTAATATAGATTTAGATTTTACAAATATTGTGCCAATTGCTGTTTTAGGTATAGCCTCAATTTTTGTAGGGGTAATATATAATATTATTTCTAATAAAATATTTAAAATAATAGAAAAGAGGATATAAAGTGATTAGCAAAGAAGAAGTGATAGAGAATTCAAATAATAAAGAATTTATTCTAAAAGCAATAGAAGAAACACCAATATTAATAGAATTTGCAAGTGATGAGTTACGTGATGATAAAGAGCTAATGCTAGAAGCAATAAAACGAAATGGCGAGGTTCTGGAATTTGCAAGTGATAGATTAAAAAATGATAAGGAAGTTGTACTTACAGCAGTAAAAGAAGTTGGATGGGTTGTATGTTATGCATCCGAAAAGTTAAAAGCAGATAAAGAAGTACTTTTAGAAGCAGTAAAGAATAAAGGCATAATTGTAAAATATGCTAGTGAAAGGTTATTAAGAGATAATGATATAATTATCGAAGCTTTAAAGCAGAATAAAAAAGCAGCTATCTTTATACCGAAAGAGTGTAGAGAGCGTGAAGAAATAAAAGCAATATTAGAGGAGGAATAATATGAAAATAGCTATAGGAGGAATTATTGAAAAAGATGGAAAATATTTATTAGTTCAAGAAGCGGAGAGAAAGTGGTATAAAAAATGGAATTTTCCTGCAGGACATTTAGAAAACAATGAAAGTTTAGAAGAAGGAGCAATTAGAGAGATAAA
>CALYAI010000089.1 GCA_944393475.1 uncultured Clostridia bacterium | reverse complement strand
ACACACGGAGGTTCAGGACTTTCTGGAACACCAGAAAATATTAAGGAAGAAGAACCTAATGCAACAGTAACAGAAGGATTGGCAGTAAGTGGAAGCAGTAGTAGAAATTCACAAAGCACAGTAAATAATTGGTTATCTCAAATTGGTTTTTAATAAATTAATAAGGAAGTAATGAGGTATGAGAAAAATAAATAAGGAAAAGGTAGTAATAATATTAGTAGTAATTATCATTGGTATTATAACATGTTTAGTAGTATATAATTTCGGAAGACAAAAAGATATATCAATTCAAAGAGAAGAACAAACTGTAAATACTCAAAATGTATTAACTGGTAGTATAGGAAATAATACAGAAAACAACAATGTAAGCACAGAGCTAAATACACAGATTCAAGGAGATGAGGAGAATTTGGAAAATACAAGAATTAAGCTAACTGTAAATGGAAATGAAGAAGTATTTGTAAAGTTAGATGATAATCAAGCAGATCAAGATTTTTTAGAAATGCTACCTTTAACATTAACATTTGAAGATTTTAATAGCACAGAAAAAATTGCAACATTGCCAAAAGAATTAAGTACAGATGGACAACCTTCTGGTTATACTCCAGAAATAGGAGATTTTGCATACTATGCTCCTTGGGGAAATATATCAGTATTTTATAAAGATTTTAGATATTCAAATTCTTTATATAAATTAGGAACTATAGAGAGTGGAACAGAAATATTTGAGAATCTAAATGATGATTTTGAAGTTACTATTGAAAGAGTAAATTAGAAAAGAGGGATTTAGTATGAGCTTAATAATTAATATATATTATACAGGAGAAAATGGTTCAGCTAAAAAATTTGCAGAAGAAATGGTTTTAAATGGAATAGTAGATAGAGTAAGAGCTGAAAAAGGAAATCTAAGATATAACTATTTCTTTCCAATGAACGATCCAGAAACAGTTCTTTTAATAGATAAATGGGAAAGCGAAGAAGCATTAGTTGAACATCATAAATCTCCAATGATGAAGGAAATAGCAGAATTAAGAGAAAAATATCATCTTCATATGAGAGTAGAGAAATTTGTAGAAAAGAAAAATTAATTCTATTTTAAGATTGGAGGAATTTATAATGAGCGAAGTTTTAGTAAGTTATTTTTCAGCAAGTGGCGTAACAAAAAGAGTTGCAGAAAAAATTGCAAAAGCAATTAATGGAGATTTATTTGAAATTAAACCAACACAAAAATACACAGCGGAAGATTTAGACTGGACAAATAAACAAAGCAGATCATCTATTGAAATGGAGGACAAATCTTTTAGACCACAAATTTTAAATAAAGTGTTAAATATTACAGAATACAATACAGTTGTATTAGGTTTTCCTGTTTGGTGGTACACTGCACCTAGAATAATTAACACTTTTATTGAAGAAAATAATTTAGAAGGAAAAGAAATTTATATATTTGTAACAAGTGGAAACTCTGGTTCAGAAGGAAGTTTTAAGGACTTAAAAAATACTTATAAAAATTTAAATTTTATTAGTAATAAAAGATTTACTGGAAAAGAAACTGATGAAGATTATATAAATTGGATAAAATAGCATTTTGGAGGCAAAAGTATGGAAGATAAAATTAACTATGGAACAATAAAAAATATTAATAAAAAAGAACAAAATATTGTATTAACAGAAGAATGGGATAAAACATTCCCAAAAAGTGAAAAGGTAAATCATAGAAAGGTAACATTTAATAACAGATTCGGAATAACACTTGTTGCAGATTTATATGAGCCAAAAGAATACAAAGGGAGACTTGCAGGAGTAGCAGTTGCAGGCCCATTTGGTGCCGTAAAAGAACAAGCGAGTGGTTTATATGCACAAGAAATGGCAGAAAGAGGATTTTTAGCAATAGCATTTGACCCATCATTTACAGGAGAAAGTACAGGAACACCTAGATATGTTGCATCTCCTGATATAAATACAGAAGATTTTCAGGCAGCTGTTGATTTCCTATCTGTTCAAGATAATGTTGATAAAGGAAAAATAGGAATAATTGGAATTTGTGGTTGGGGAGGATTAGCTTTAAATGTAGCAAGTATAGACACTAGAATAAAAGCCACAGTTTGCTCAACAATGTATAATATGAGTAGAGTAAATCATAAAGGATATTTTGACTTAACAACTGAAGATGAACTTTATGAATTAAAGAAAAAATTAAATGCACAAAGAATAGAGGATTTTAAAAACGAAAACTATGAATTAGCAGGAGGAGTTATAGATCCATTGCCAGAAGATGCACCGTTTTATGTACAAGACTATTATGATTATTATAAAACAAAACGTGGATACCATAAAAGAAGTTTAAACTCAAACAATGGTTGGAATATAACTTCCAGTCTATCATTTATAAATACACCACAGAATACTTTTTCAAATGAAATAAGAAATGCAGTTTTAATAATACATGGGGAAAAAGCACATTCTTGTTATTTTAGTAAAGACGCTTATAGTGATATGATAAAAGATAGTAAATATACAGAAAATAAAGAACTTATGATTATTCCGAATGCAGTTCATACAGACCTATATGATAGAAAAGATATAATTCCTTTTGATAAAATTGAATCATTTTTTAAAAAGAATTTAAATAGCTAAAAAAGTAAATATAAAACTTGTTAATAAGTGGAAACTAAAAGGTAAGAAATATTTTCTTACCTTTTTTATATCTCAATCCTTGGCTGATACTTTTCAAGCCACATATTTACTTGGCAAAGATAAGCCATAAGCTGTGGTCCAGTCATTGGCAGTCAGAAAAAAACACATATCAATTTTGCTAGAAGCTGTAATGATTACTCGAAAATGGTAATGTACGAAATTGAATAAAAATATGAAAAAGTCATCAAAAAAACTTGCAATTAAACTTCAAAAGTCGTCATAAAAACTTGCAAAATTATTTCGAAAGTCCTCATAAAAACTTGCATAAATTAACAGAAAATTGTATAATATAATAAAGAAAAGAGATTTATGAGGTGGTAAAAATGTTAGAAAGAAAGATTACCAGTGTATTAGAAGAATGGAAAAAGGAAAAAAAGAAACCATGCCTATTAATTAGAGGAGCAAGGCAAGTTGGAAAAACATTTATTATTGATGATTTTGCAAAGAAAAATTATGAAAATTATATTTATATAAATTTTGAATTAACTCCTGAATATAAAAATATTTTCGATGGAAATCTAGATATAAAAACATTAATAATGAAACTTGAAGTTACATTTCCAAATTTAAATATAGTACCAAATAAAACGATTTTATTTTTGGATGAAATACAATCTTGTCCAAATGCAAGAACGGCATTGAAAAGTTTTGCTTTAGATGGCAGAATTGATGTAATTTC
>CALYAI010000088.1 GCA_944393475.1 uncultured Clostridia bacterium | reverse complement strand
ATTAGTTGGTTGGGATGTAATACCACTTAAAGGCAATTTGGAATTACTAAAAAAATATTACAATTAGGAAAAAAG
Source organism: uncultured Clostridia bacterium (assembly GCA_944393475.1). Taxonomy (GTDB): domain Bacteria; phylum Bacillota; class Clostridia; order TANB77; family CAG-508; genus Merdicola. The sequence goes on along the minus strand of CALYAI010000088.1, from coordinate 3,459 downwards.
AAGATATGGATATAACGAAAGAAAAATTTAAAGAAATAGAAAAAGAATTTAATAATAATGCAAAAGCAAAAACTAACTTTAAATACATAAAAGGAAAAAGACCAATAATTTTATCAGCACCACATAGTGTAAGGCAAAAAAGAGAAGGAAAAATAAAAGGAAAAGAATTCTGCACAGGTAGTATGGCGATTTTATTACAAAGAGAATTGAATTGTTTTTGCATTTATAAACAAAAAAACTGTAATGACGATGCTGGTTATGATATCTTTAATAACAAATATAGATACAAAATAATGAAAGAAGTTAATAATAAAGAAATCCAATTTTTATTAGATATACATGGAGCAAAGGATAAATATGGTTTTGATATAGATGTTGGAACAAATAACTTAAGAAATTTAAATGGACATAATGAATACATAAATGATTTCTTAAGAATTGGAGAGAAATATAATTTAAATATAACGGTTGATAAGCAATTTAAAGCAGATACTTATAGAACTATATCAAATAGCGTGGCATTAGTAAATAAAATTCCATGTTTACAAATAGAAATATCTAAAGAGTATAGAAACATTAGAAATTTTTCCAAAATAAAGCTAATATTAAATTTTTTAGAAGAATATTTAAAAAGTATCGAATTAGGAGGAAAATATGAGTGAAAAAGAATATGAGGATCAAATAGAAGGAAGAAATAGTGTATTAGAATTATTAGAATCTGGAAAAGATATAAATAAGATATATATACAAATGGGAGAAAAACATGGTTCTATAAATAATATTATTTCGAAAGCAAAAGAAAACAGAGTAGTTATAGTTCAAATGGAAAAATCAAAAATGGATAGGATAAGTCAAACTCACAATCATCAAGGTGTAATTGCAATTGTTCCTCCTTACGAATATTGCTCTGTAGAAGATATTTTGGAAGAGGCGAAAATAAAAAATGAAAAGCCATTAATTCTAATTTTAGATGGAATAGAAGATCCACATAATCTAGGTTCAATAATTAGAACTGCAGAAACAGCTGGAGTGCATGGAATAATCATACCAAAAAGGAGAGCTGCATCTGTAAATAGTACGGTAAATAAAACATCTGCAGGAGCAGTACAATACATGAAAATTGCAAGAGTTAATAATATAAACGAAACTATAAAATATCTTAAAGAACATGATATATGGATATGTGGAACAGACATGAACACAAATGTATATTACTATGAAGAAGATTATAAAATACCAATAGCGTTTGTTATTGGCAGTGAAGGATTTGGCATTAGTAGATTGGTAAAAGAAAACTGTGACTTTTTAGTTAAAATTCCAATGAAAGGAAAAATAAATTCGCTAAATGCTTCTGTATCAGCTGGAATTGTAATGTACGAAGCTGTTAAACAAAGAAGAGAAATATAATAATATACTAAAGATGGGAGGAAATGGCTATGATGGGAAGAAAGAAAAGAATTTTAATAATAACACTTTCTATCGTATTAGTTTTAATTTTAATAATTGGAGGAGTTTTAATTTATTTAAATACAGCAACAGATGTGTTTAAAGAAGATGATGAATTGTTTTACAAATACTTATATCAAAATGGTTCAGCTTTTAATGTGATAGATACTAATTTATTAGATAGATATTATCAAAAGATCGATAATAATATTTATACAGGAAATAGTGAATTAACTATAAAAACAGGAAATTCTGATGGCACAGAAAGTGATACTAAAGATTTTGATGATTTTATAAATAACTTAAAATTGCAGAGTACAACTAAAAGTAATTTACCAGATAAAAAACAAGAAATAGAAACAAAAATTAACTATAAAGATCAAGAACAATTTAAATTCACTGTTATAAGAAATGGAGACAATTTTGGAGCAAAATCAGATGAAGTAGTAAATAAATATTTAGTAGTGAAGAATGAAAATTTAAGAGATATTTATAACAAATTGGGCATACAAAATTCTGATAGAATTCCTAACCAATTTACAAGAATAAATTACAATATATATAAAAACATGAGTATAGAAGATAAGAATAGAATATTATCAACATATCAAAATTTATTAAATTCATCCATTTCAAAAAACCATTATAGTAAGAAGTCAAATGTTAATTTATCTTCGAATGGTCAAACTATTGTTGCAAATGCATATTCGATGACTTTAACAGAACATGAAATAGATTCTTTAAAAGTAAGCTTTTTAGAAAAGTTAATGTCTGATGAATTAACATTAAAATATATAGTACAATTTATGCAATTAGATACATCGTATACAGTAAAAATAAAACAGAAAATTCAAGAAGAAATCGACAATTTAAAAAGAAATCAAAGAGATGGAAGTGAAAATGTATTAATTACTGTATATGAAAGTAATAAACAGTTATTAACAACAACAATAGAAACTAGTGAGTATTCATATTCAATAAATAATAATGTATCTGGCGATAATCAAACTGTAATAATTACGAAAAATTCTAAGGATGGAAACAACATAACAGAAACAACTACTCTAACAAGAAATACTTCAAGTAATAAGAATACTTTTAGTATAGACTATACTGCAAAAACAGGGGAAACTGTAACAGCAAAAGACACATTAACAATTGAATTAGATGGAGCGTTAGAGAGTAACCAAATAGAAACAACTGTTAAATTAGAGAATTTAGATGGAAACAAAACAAATGAAATAACATACACAAATAAAAAAGAATTTGTAGAAAACGTCGAAATTGAGGCACTTAATATTGAAAATTCAGTAAATGTTAATGGTGATAATGGCATGAATATAGAAGATATGAATTCTATATATAAATCTATAATAGAAAGAATACAATATTTATATGGAGAAAAAGTTGGAAATTTGGGATTAAACATTGCTAATATTAATGACCAAGGAACATTAAAATGGAGTAGAATTGTAGATGCTTTTGATGAAGATGAGTTTAAATCACAAGTACAAAGAGCCCTAAATTTAGCAAAGGATGACTTACAAAATAAAGAAGAATATAGGATTCAAATCGAACAAGCAGCTGGAGATCAGAACCAAATAAATAGAATAAAAGGAGAAATAACAGTAGCAAGATTAAGAGAAACAGGATTAAATGCGACATTAAATGAAGAAGATAATACTATTGCAATAATGGCCAATAACGAGTCGGAAAGAAAATACGAAATAGATTATGACAATTTTAAAATATCAAAATTAGAAGAATAAGTATTGACAAACAAAAAAAATCCTAGTATACTATTATAGCAACTAAATTTGTGTTAAAAATAATTAGATATATAAATATCTTAATGTTAAAGGGGGGAATAAGAATGGCACAACCAAAAAGAAGATGGTCAAAACAAAGAACTCATACAAGAAGATCAACATGGAAGTTAGAAACTCCAAAATTTACAACATGCTCACATTGCCATGAACCTGTAATGCCACACAGAGTTTGCCCAACATGTGG
>CALYAI010000087.1 GCA_944393475.1 uncultured Clostridia bacterium | reverse complement strand
TGTAACAATCAAAGATGATGTAATGGGAGATATTGCAAGAATATTAAGCTTTGATAGTTTTGAGGCAAAACCAATTAGTATAACATTTGAACATTCTGTAAAACAAAATGATGTATTATTAAAAAGAAGATTAAAAGAATATTTAGCATATAGATGTGGATTTTATGAAATACTTACATATCCATGGATTGACGAAAAATATATGAAGGCTGTAGGAACTGTTATGGATAATTGCTTAAAGCTTACAACACCACCAGCTCCAGAACTTGCATATTTAAGAAATTCTTTAATACCTGGAATGTTGGAAGCAGTTTCTAAAAACCTAAGATATTATGATGAATTTAAATTATTTGATTGTGAAGAAGTTTATGAAAAAGGTGATTATAGACCATCTTCAGAAGATGAGATATTACCTATACAAAAACATTACTTAACAGGAGCTATTGTAGGAAAAAATGCAAAAGAAATATTCTATGAGGCAAAAGGGGTAATAGAAAATATGGCAAGATATTGCCATATGGAAGAAATAGGACTAGAGAAAACAGAAAAACCAGCATGGGCAGACATAAATGCATATTTAAATATAACAAAAAATGGTGAAATAATAGGAACACTTGGATTAGTTTCTATGCAAACAATGATAAATACAAAAATAAAAAGAACTAATGTAGCAATATTTGAATTAAATGTAGATAAATTAAAAGCATATGCATCAAGAACAAATGAATATGAAAGACTACCAGAGCTACCATTGGTAGAAAAAGATTTATCAATAACTGTTGATGAAGAAATAACATGGGAGCAAATAGAACAAAGTATAAAATCAAAAGTAAAAGAAATAGAATTTGTAGATGAATATAGAGGAGATCAAATTCCAGAAGGTAAGAAATCTATAACATTAAAAGTAAAAATATTAAATGAAGGATCTACAATGACATCCGAACAAATAAATGAAAGGATGAACAGTATACTAAAAACTTTAGATAAAAGATGTGGAGCTAAATTAAGAATTTAGGTGAAGAATGAACATAGATAATAAAGAATTAGAAGAGATTTTTGAGAAAATTAAACAAAATCGGAAAGATGGAATAGAAGAGCTATACCATAAATATAAAAAGGCTATTTATGGTATAGCATTTATGATATTAAAAAATAAAGATGATTCAGAAGATATTGTTCAAACTATTTTTACTAAGATTTTTGAATTAGAAAAAAGTAAATTACCGAGCAACAATTATGCATCGTGGATATATTCTATTACAAAAAACGAAACAATTAATTATATAAAAAAGAAAAAAAGTAATATATCATTCGACAAAATTTATGAAATTCAAGATGACAACCAATTAAATGATGTAATTAATAATTTGGAATTTAATAGATTAATAAGTAAATTAAATAATGAAGAAAAAGAAATACTATCATTAAAAATAATATCTGGTTTTTCATTTGAAGAAATTAGTAAGATGTTAAATAAACCAACGGGAACAGTAAAGTGGAAATATTATAAAAGTATATATGCACTAAAAACGTTGCTTGGTAATTTTACAATGTTTTTATTATTGTTTATTGCAGGAATTAAAGTATTGTCTTTAAAAAAAGACAATAAAAAAGAAAATCTTGCAATACAAGAAGAAAAAAATACTATTATTTCAGAAGAAAATACTTTGCAAAGTGAAAGTAAAAGTTATAATGATAAAAATACAACTCAAGAAGGAACGAGACAAGATATAAATTCAGAAAACATAACACAAAATCTTACATTGAATAACAACATAGAAAATACACTATATAATTCTGAAGAGAACATAATAACAAATACAATTCACGAGGAAAACAATTCAGAAATTTATCAATCCAATGTAGGATATGCCTTTTTCGGAACTTCAATTATATTTTTCATTATTTTTATATATTTTTTAATCAAACACCAACTAAAACCCCTAATAAAATTGTCTAAATAATAAAGAGGTAAAGGGTGGTATTATGAAGAAAAATATTTTTTTTATTGTAATCGTTTTTATAATTTTGTGCGGAACAATTATTTATTTTATTTTACAAAATGGCAAAGAGCAAAAGTCTAATGAAATAATTAATATTGATACTGCAACTAGTGTAATTATAGAAAACAGAAAAATTCAAAATGAGAATTTACTAGACGATTTTATAGAAAATTCATATAACAAAAAAGCTTCTAGTATACAGATCGACAACATTGTAAATGAAAGTAAAGAAACTATATTGTTAGAATATGTTCCTGGAGATAAATATAGTAGTACAACTTCAAATTCTATATCAACTGCTCCAAGTAGTGACTGGACATCTGAAGATTATCAAAAGTATTATGGATATTTTAAATTAACTAAGAATGAAAGTGAAGAGAAATTTGATGGTTTATATTGGACAGTAAGGCGTCAAACTACAGGTAATGTAGTTCAAGTTATATTTGATGGAATTGGATTTGATTTAGCAGAGATACCAGTAATTTGTGAATACAATTTAGACAGTTCGCAATATCGAAAAGAATATGATATTACATATATTGCAAGAAAAGATAATGGTATAAAAACAATAGCGAGAGAAAATCAATTTGATAATATGAATTATGGACTATATACTCTTGCAGGAGATGTAGATATTACAATAGAAAATGACATGGTATATTCATTGGAGGATGCTGTAAATGAAAGAAAAATTACAGTTCAAAGTATATTGGATCAAGCGAAAGAAGATGCAAAATACGGAATTTGTGAAACAGGTTTTTATAGCGATGGTGGAAGTATGGAATATAGATATAAAGAGTTTACAATATTAAAGTTTAACACTTTAGATGGTAATAAGGACTTAATAATTGGAATGCCTGGGCAAATTATTAATAATAGTAATTTCGATAGTTATGATTATAGAGACACTAAAATATTATTAGATTAGGTATAAGAAAATAGGGATTATCAAATAAGATAATTCCTTATTTTTTATGGAAATAAAAAATATAAATAGAAAATCAATTGCTATTGTAGTAATATTTAAAATTTGATAAAATACATATGTAATAGATTTTATGATAAGGAGAAAAATATGCAAGATGATGATTTTTTAGCTATATCAATATATGATAATAATGGAAATGTAAGAATAATGCCAGCCAAGGAATGGAGCATGGGTAGTGGTTCATACACACATGCATTAACTATAATTCTTAATAAGAAGACTACAGATATAGAACTTATAAAAACAAAAGAAGAATTTGTATTAAATATAGCTAATAATTATCATAAAATATCAACTAAAAACTATATGGGAGATATGGATAAATATACTTTTAATGATTTGCTAAATAGTGACTTTACAGTTATAAATGGAGAAAGAGTTAATGCTCCAATTATAAATGAATTTCCTATTAGATTTGAATGTAAGCTTTTAGAAATTAAAGAAAACGAAGAGACATATGTAATTATCAGTAAAATTAAAAATCGAAATATAAATATTGTGAATTCATAATTTAAAAGTAAAGGAAATATAAAAATGAATATTTTAGACGAAATTAACAACTTTTTTTCTATATCAATGGAAGAGCCGAGTAAAAAAATAATCGAAAATTTAAATGATGATGAAGATGTACTCTTAATTACTCAAAATAATGGATTTGGAGATA
>CALYAI010000086.1 GCA_944393475.1 uncultured Clostridia bacterium | reverse complement strand
TCTAGTTTGTGTATCGTCAGATGTGCACATAACTTTCATATTTGGAATTGTTCTCATTAAAGAAATATCTTCTAGCATTTGATGTGTTGCACCATCTTCTCCAACTGTTATTCCTGCATGTGTTGCACATATTTTGACATTTAAATTTGGATAACAAATACTATTTCTTATTTGATCATATGCTCTTCCTGCTGCGAACATTGCAAATGTACTTGCAAAAGGAATCTTTCCACATGTCGCTAACCCTGCTGCTGTACCAATCATATTTTGTTCTGCTATTCCCATGTCAAAAAACCTTTCTGGAAATTTCTCTGCAAAAATTTTTGTCTTAGTTGCCTCTGATAGATCTGCATCTAATACAACTATTTTTTCATTTTTCTCACCAAGTTTTGCAATTTCTTCACCAAAGCTTTGTCTAGTTGCTATTTTTATTTCTTCATTCATTCTCATTTCCTCCTAATTCTTTTAATCCAATTCTATATTCCTCTTCGTTAGGAGCTTTACCATGCCAAGATACTTGATTTTCCATATATGAAATTCCTTTTCCTTTAATAGTTTTTGCAATAATTGCGGTTGGCTTTCCTTTTACTGTTTTTGCTTTTTCTAAAGCTTCTTCTATTTCTTTAGTGTTATTTCCATCAATATCTATTACATAAAATCCGAATTTTTCAAATTTTTTATTTATAGGATATGGATTTATTACTTTATCTATTGTTCCATCTATTTGTAAATTATTATTATCCACAAATATACATAAATTATCTAATTTATATCTTGATGCAGCCATAGCAGCTTCCCAAATTTGTCCTTCTTCTATTTCTCCATCTCCCAATATTGCATATACTCTATAATCTTTTTTATCTAGTTTTCCTGCAATTGCCATTCCATTCGCAGCAGAAAGACCTTGTCCTAGTGATCCTGTAGACATATCAACTCCAGGTATATTCTTCATATCAGGATGTCCTTGTAAATTTGAATCGATTTTTCTAAAATGCTTTAAATCTTGTATATCAAAAAATCCTTTTAAAGCAAGTGTTGCATATAGTGCAGGTGCACAATGTCCCTTAGATAGAACAAATCTATCTCTATTTTCATTTTTTGGATTTTTAGGGTCTATGTTCATTTCTTTAAAATATAAAACTGCTAAAATATCAGCTATTGATAGTGAACCACCTGGATGTCCAGATTTCGCATAATAAACTTCTTTTAATATATTTATTCTAATTTTTCTTGCTATTTCTTTTAAGTCAATTTCCATTTTCTATCTCCTTAATATACAAATAGGCAATAAGAATTAATCCTATTGCCTCCTTTGTTCTCTAAATTATTTTATATCTCTATATCTTTTATAATTAAAATATGAAATTAATAATATAACAATACCTATTGGCAATGCATAGCTTACAAATAAGCTTGCACCTGTTTTTGGCAATAGTACATCTGTTAAAGATTTATCAACTGTTCCATTATAATAATATGCTGAATTGGTATTTGAATTATTATTAGTTGTACCAGTTCCAGAATTTTGATTATTAGTATTTGTATTGCTATTACCATTATTATTTATATTATCATTATCTGAATTAGTATTTGTATTTGTATCAGTGTTGGTATTAGTATTTGTGTTTGTGTTTGTATTTGTGTTTGTATCAGTGTTGGTATTAGTATTTGTATTTGTATTTGTGTTGGTATTTGTGTTTGTATCAGTGTTGGTATTAGTATTTGTGTTTGTATTTGTGTTAGTATTTGTATTTGTGTTTGTGTTTGTGTTTGTGTTCGTATTTGTATTTGTGTTTGTATTTGTGTTTGTGTTTGTATTTGTGTTAGTATTTGTATTTGTGTTTGTGTTTGTGTTTGTATTTGTGTTTGTGTTTGTGTTTGTATTTGTGTCTGGATTTGGATCTTTTTCTGAAGTAGAAGTAATAGCTTTTATACATAAATTGCTATTTTTTATTGTATATATTCCAACCTTATATCCATTTATATCTGTAAATTCTTTTAATGCATTCTGTGAAATAAAACTTTCTCCAGGATTTCCAGTTACATTATCAAAAGGACTAGAGAGAACTGGTAATCCTGTATCCTTCATATTACATTCCATTCCAACACCATATGGTTCAGATGATGTAACTTTTATAACTACAGCAAATTTATTTCCTTCTATTTTTACAGGTTCTTTTAATTTTAAAGTTTTTATATCTGCATCTTCTTTAGCAATTTCAACTTCGACTTTTTGCAAATCTGACTCTTTTAAACTTTCATTTTTTGAATTTACATATGCTTCAATTTTTACATTTCCTGTTATTGCAACTTGAATTTCTTTTAAATACTCATCTTTTAAATCTTCTCTAGAAAAAACATTTGCTAATCCCAAAGAAGCTTCATCTCCTACAGGAGTTAATGTTAATGTTAAATTATCCCCATAAAAATCATTTTGATAAATTGTTTGGTCACTTGTTATATCCTCTGCTCCCATAACACCAAATAAAGTTCTTTCTATATTTACATCATCATATGAAACATATGTATAACCATTAGCAAAACTTTCTTCTCCATATGAATTTAAACAAATATATGCTCCTGGATTTTTAGGTTGTTTATTTGGATTAAAATTATTCACTGCATAATTATCATCCCAACCAATAATTGTTAATGCATGGTCTATTCCCGCATCAGAATCATCACAATAATATGAACTTGAATGCATTGGGTCTGATGGATTATTATAGTATTCTGCCCCACTTGCATATGTCGTAGTTGTTAATGCTCCATATTTCATTATATATGCTTTTATTTCATTTCTAATTAAAGATACCTCTTCTTCTGTATATTCCGTACTAGATCCATTTGTATATGTGATTTTACCAGTTGAAGAATCTATCTCTTTAGCTATATTAGGAAACATTTTATAGTCCGTTACTCTTATTTGAGGAGTTTTTTGAATTTCTGATAAATTTATCTTACTTTCATCATCTTTAAAAGGCATATCTTCCTCTAGGACTGCTCCTGTACCATTTGTAAGATATCCTAATGCAATATATGAATTTCCACCGTCACCAACTTCTCTATTATATCCTTTTGGATTTGTTCCATCTAAAAAAGTTTGAGCAGTAGCATAGTCCATATGTCTTGCAGAATATCTTGGTACAATTTCTTTTTGTCCAGATTTTGCCAAATAAGATTCTAATACACTTGTCATGGCAAAAGCCCAACATTCCATTGTTGTACCTTGATGTTTTATTGGTATATTAATATCATCTGTTAAAACATATTTACTTGGTGTAGTAGCTTTAGCCCAAAAATTTTGAATACCAAATAATGATGAATCTGCTTTATTTTTTTGAGTTTCTGTTAACATTGTTGTTGTAATTGCAGGCATTAAACTATTTTTTCTTTCTTCTTCTGAAAGATTATTCCAATTTTTAAAGTCTTCTGTTAAGTTTATTGAAGCATAAGTTGTTCCATTTGCCTCACCTTTTGCTAGAGTAATATCACTTACTGTAACTAGCATTGTAATTACAAGTATTATTGCCACAATTCTTTTTATCGCTTTCATAGTTATCCCCCTAAATATTACAATTATATTTATATAATATCATATATCTATATTTTTTTATATAACACCGCATTTTCTTTTATATTACAATTCAATTACAATTTTTTTACTATTTGTTAAGTTTATTGGTTTATATTTTACATTGCAAGCATCAAATAATCTTTTTGATGCAATTACTTCATCTGTTTTCGCTTTATCATCTCTTAAATAAATTACTTCTTTAATACCTGATTGAATAATTTCTTTTGCACACTCGTTACAAGGAAATAAATCTACATATATTTTTGATCCTTCTAAATCTTTTCTAGAACCTCTATAATTTAAAATTGCATTTCTTTCTGCATGTACCACATATAATTGTTTTGTTTCTAATGGTTTCCCCTCTCTATCCCATGGAAATATATCATCGTTAAATCCATTTGGTGCACCATTATATCCTATAGATAAAATTCTATTATCATTACTAACTATGCAAGCTCCTACTTGAGTATTTGGATCCTTACTTCTCATTGCAGATAATCTAGCAATTGCCATAAAGTATTCATCCCAGTTCAAATAATCTTTTCTAGCTTTTGATTTATCACTCATAATTTCTTCCTCCTCCATTTTTACTATAATATACTTTTTTTATATAATTTTTCAATATAATT
>CALYAI010000085.1 GCA_944393475.1 uncultured Clostridia bacterium | reverse complement strand
AAAACAGAGAATGTACCAGGATTTAAAGATGGAAATGATAAAGATAATACGGACAAAGCAACAGTATTAATAAGTGTGGAAACAGGAGAACTTCCAGTAGGATTACTAATAGCATTAGCAGGATTAGTAGTTCTAGAAAGTGTAACATTAAGATATGCAGTAGTTCTAACAAAGAAACAAAAGAAAAATAAATAATTATATAACTAAAAAAGTGGAAAACTATTCAAAATTAACGATAGGTTTCCACTTTTTATATTCACATAATTTAAAAATTTATATAGACATTTATAATAAAAAAAACTATACTAATTATATAAACTAAAATTAAGGTGAAAATTATGTATTATACATATATGGTAAGATGTAAAGATAATTCAATTTATACAGGTATGACAAATAATTTGGAAAAAAGGATTAAAGAGCATATATCAAAAAATGGTGCAAAATATACAAAAACTCATAATGCTATAAAGCTAGAGATTGCTTGGAAAAGTAAAGAAAAATCTCTTGCATGCAAATTAGAATACCATATAAAACAGTTAAATAAGCAACAAAAAGAAAATTTAGTAAAAGGTGAAAAACTATCAAAATATTTAAAGGGTAAAGTTGATTGCAGAAGATATAGGAAAATATAAATTTAAAAGGGGATATAATATGAAGGAAGGAAAGACAAAAGATAAAAATCATTTATTATTTAGTGTTTCTAATATAATTATAAGTTTACTTAAAGTAGCTGGTTTTATATTACTTTTTATAATGGGTTCATGGTTTTTAAGTCAATTTGATGATGCTGCAACTGGATGGGAAGGCCTTGGCTATGGTTTGGTTGGTGCTTTTATAATAATAGTAATATTTGCTGCATTACCATTGTTGCTTGCTTCAATCTTTGCATTAAGATATTGCAAAGGCAAAGGAAAACTATTACCTTCATGGTGTTTTACAATTATATCCTTGGTAATAGAAATAATAGCTTCTTGGTTAATATGCAGAGAACTTATAGGTAGCTTTGAAACACAAACAACATATGGCTATAATTATTTTGGATATATTATATTTTCATTTATTATAACAGCTATATTTTGTGCTCCAAGTATTGTCTTCTTAATAGCGTGTTTTAAAGCGCAATTTGCTGATAAAATAAATATGAAAAGACTATCAAAAGTTATTGTAACAGTTGCTATATTAATGGTCATACTATTTATATCAATATTTACGTATATAGTTATAAAAGAAAATAAAGGCGTAGAAAAAATACCTGTAAAAGAAGAAAATTTACCAACTTTAGCGGACTTTGAAAAAGAATTAAAGAGCAGAGGACTAATCCAAGAGGGAAGAGTATTTTTCTCACCTGATAGATTTTCTGCAGAAGACAGTAAATATGAATATGATTATAGATTAAATCTTGAGGACGATGCAAATGAAAGATATCCTCTATTTAGATATGAATCATATGTATCATTAATTCAAAAGGGAGATAAAACAGAACCATATTATAAAATCGGACCGGGAGATTGGTGTATTGAGTGGGATATATACTACGTAAATGGTCAAATATATGCAGTCAATAGAAATGAAGACAGATTAAATAAGAGTTGGTCAGTGGATTTATTTGGAACTAAGTATGGAAGAATTATTTCTGAAGAAGACAAAATTACTACATATAATAGGTTTGGAAATTATTTCGTCTATGGCGGAGGAATAGAAAATGGTCGCAAAGGACAGTCAACAAGGTATTTATCTACATTAATGGTAAATAAACCTAACGAACAATGTGTTCCAATAGTTAAAGTGGAAAATCTTAATGCAGAGACTTTGGATACAATTGCAAAAGAAATGTCACCACGATATTGGCTAGAATATGGAAAATAAAAAAGGAGTAATAATATGATTAAAAAATTAATCTTAGTAATAATTGTTATAATTATATCAATGCTAATGTATTTTATAGGTATAATGATGGCACATGGATCTGTTATGGCAATAATAATGTTTTGGATACTAACACTTATCGTTTTAATGCTACCTGTAATTTATAGAGTAATAAATAAAGGTAAAACAGCAGATTTTAAAAAAATAGTATCAAAAATTGAGCCATTCGAGGAGTTTAATGAAATATATAATCAATTATATAATGATCATATATCAAAATTAGAAGCTTTAAGAAAAAAAGCAAAATTAGAAGAAATAGCCAAAACCATAATGTTAATTGCAACAGTATTAGGATTTTTTATAGGTAAAACAACGGATAATTACTTAATACTTATGTGTAGTATATTACTTTTTTTCATAACTATATTATTTACTATTTTTTCAAGATTTACAAAAACATATAAAGAAAATTATAAAACAGAAATTGTTAGTGATTTTGTAAAATTGGTTAATAATAATTTAAAATATATGCCAAAAGATGATAGGGAACATATATTATCAAAAGAATTTAGGGAATCAAAGATAGAAACAAATTATTTTAATAAATATAAGGCAGAAGATTATATAGAGGGAAATTTATCTAATAATATAATGTTAAAAATGGCAGATATTGATGTAAAAAATGTTGTTAGAACTAGTAAAGGAAGAAGCGTTGAATATATTTTTAATGGAATATTTGCTGTGACTACAGGCGAAAAAAGTATAGATGGATATATAAAGATAGCAAAAAATCAAATTTTAAAATTTGAAGAAAATACTAGTATGGATAGTGAAGAATTCGAAAAGGAATTTGATGTCTTTTCAGATAATGAAATTCTAACAATGCAAATATTAACTCCAGATATTATGGAAAGCTTACTTGAGTTCAAAAATAAATATGATATAGATTTCGAAATTGTAATTAATAAAAATAAAGTATATTTAAGATTTTTTGTACGAAACATGTTTGAACCTAAAATATTTGGAAATTCAATGGATAAGGAATTACTATTGATATATTACGTAATTTTAGATTTTATTATTAAAGTGACTGAAAAAATAAATAAAGTTATACTAGATACAGCGATTTAGTGAAAAGGAATAAATTTTATTTATGATATTAGAAAGGATGAGATATATGGAATATCCTATAAACGAAACAACTAGAAAAGATCGAATTAAATTAGTTAAAAAAGCATTAGCAATTTCTATGTCTGGTACAGATATACCAACAGATGAAACTTTAAACTTAACAAAAGAATATATTGATGGAAAAATAGAATTGGAAGAACTTCAAAAAAAGGTTATAGATAAATATAATAAAAATAAATAAGGAGAGTAATTATGGAAGATCCATATATACAAGAAAATGGAACATTAAAAAACAAATTGGGAATAAAAGAATATAATGATTTAAATGATGCAGAAAGAGATATAGGATTTGTAAAATTAATTGATGTGGGCAAAGCTTTTAAAAAAAGATATGATGCAGAATTTTTTAAATCTATACATAAGCATATTTTTGAAGATATTTTTGATTGGGCTGGAGAATTTAGAACAGTTCCAATTGAAAAAATAGAAGTTGTAATACCAGGGTTAAGTTTACAGTATAGTGAACCTAAAGATATTACAAAAGATCTAGATGTTGCACTAGATATTTTGAACAATACTAGTTGGCAAGGGAAAAACATAGATGAGCTTTCGCTAGAATTCACACAAAATCTGGCAAGAATTTGGAGAGTACACCCATTTAGAGATGGAAATACAAGGACAACTTTAGCATTTGCAGATATTTATGCAAAAGAGCATGGCTTTCCAATGGATATTTCAATGTTATTAGATCAACTTTCTAGAATTACAGACGAAAGAGGCAGAATTAAAAGATATAGCATTAGGGATAAATTTGTATTAGCTGCATTGGACCAAAAAGACTATCCAGAGCCAGAGCATTTAACAATGTTAATAAAATCGGCTATTCAGGAAGGAATAAATCAAGAAAAAGAAAGACACATTAATATATTGGGAAAAAATACGGATGAAGAAGAAAGATAATTTATAAAAATAAAAAGGAGCTTGTAAAAAGCTCCTTTTTATGGTCGAGGGGGCTAAACTTGTTTTCTTTCTAATCCCACACTTGAGCAATTTTTATGTGCTTTATTATTTTAAGTATTACATTTATTTTCTACATTTATATTTTTAAGTTTTTAAATTTTTAAAGATAATGTATTGCTACACTAAAGATATAATCTAATTTCAGTGTAGTGGGTAAATTGCAAAATTAACCTAATCGACTCCATAAGTATTGACTTATGGAGCGGATTGGGTTAAAATACTTTTGGGGGTAAAAATATGTTGTTTAATTATAATGAAATAAAAAATAAGTATAAAAGCACTTATCAGATTAGAAAAGCATT
>CALYAI010000084.1 GCA_944393475.1 uncultured Clostridia bacterium | reverse complement strand
GTTTCTTTTCGGAGTCCAAATATAAATTTCTCACTTCTCTTACTTTATCCAATCCACTTTTTAGTCTTCTTTTTGCTGCTGAAGAAAGTGTATCTCCTCTTAGATATGTTTCTCCCATTTTTAATGCTATATCAGAACATCTTAAACCAAATATTTCTCTCATAACATCATATAGCTCTTTTTCTGAATGTATTTCTGTTCTACTTAAGTCTCGGGCTTTTTTAATTTCCCTTGCTCTTTTTTCTTGTTCAGCTAATCTTCTTCTTAATTCTCTCATATCTATATGATCCGTATTCTGTTCGCTCTCTTTTGGCTCACTAACTGTCCTTTCTGTTTCCTCTTTTTTATCAGTTTGATTTTCTGTTTCACCTTTTTTGGGTGTACTTACTTTTCTTTCACTCACGCCCTTTTGTATTCCTTCCGGTACAATACCTTTACTTAATAAGATTTCCCTAAGTTGGCTACTTGTTATCTTTTCTTTTTCCATTATCTCTTCTCTGGAAATACGACCCCATGCATTAATAATCCTAGCTGTTCTTTCATCACTTAGTTTTTGAGCTCTTTCTTCTGTTAATGGTACATTAGTAACAACTTCATCAACTATAGCATCTTCCCAGTCTTCTCCTATTTCACCAGCCTCTACTTCACTATCAATTTCATTTTCTGGTTCTTCTAAGTATTTACTTACTCTTTCTGCGCTAATTCCCAATACGTAAGCAATATCATCTATTCCTACTCCATATCGTCTTAAATGTTTAGCTTCATTTTTATACCTTCTTATAGCTGCTAAACTCGTTTTCCTATATCTATTTGGTTTTTCTTTTCCATATAAATATTCTTGCAATATAAAATTTCTAATTGGTTTTTCTTCACTCATTTTTTTATTCCTTTCCGTTTCCATTAACATAATAATGTTACCATAATTTTCTACTTTTTTCAAGAGTTCCCAATTATTTATAGATATTTTTTATACTAACCTAATATCCATTTAATTATAGCTTTTTTAATAATTTTATATTCCTCTATTTCAAATTGCATATTGGCAATACAATATTTCTTATTTGCTATATGTGAGCAAAAAATACATTCATGCAAATTATTACAATCTTGTATAAAATAAGAATTACTTATCTTGTTTGAACATATAACATTATAACTATTTATACAATTCCCAGAATCTGCAATTCTTAATCCATATGAACAACCCGCACTTCTTTGTGATGCAATTAAATTATCCGAATCAGCACAACCGTCACAAAAAATTATATTCTTACATTTTCTACAATCGGATGACCTAAAGGCATTTTCTGAACTATACATTGGGTCACTTTGTGAGACATTTACACAATCATATAATCTTTGTGTTGTAGTATAATTTGTTTTTTTCCATATTTCTAACAATTCTTTTAAATTTCTAACATTTTGTTTTTTTAACATCCAACCTGTTTTTTCATCATATCTTCTCATATTATCCTGTGTTATGTATTTTGCAGAATTTACAGAAGATGCCCAAGTTTCCTCTCCTGTTATGCTATCTAAAACTTTTTTCGGTAATCTTACATCAAATGCGAATTTAGAAATAATTTCATCAAAACTATATGAATTTTTTTCTCCAAAAATATATAAAAAACAATTATCTATTACTTTCATTACCTCTTTAGTATCCAAATTGCTCACCCCTTTTTCTTGAAGCAGATTGTGACACCATAATATCTTTTAAACTAATTTCGTTTTCATTAATTTCAAAACTAAATATATCTGCATCATCTATTGCAGGTTCATCCTTTTCTAAATCTGCAAAATCAGTCGTTAATATCTGATTTCTAATCTTTTGTGGTTCAGCAAAGAATTCCATTGTCCTAGCCTTAAAAGCTGGATAAACCTTTCCTTCTTTGCTAATTCTTACAATGCATTCCCTATTTTTTAGCTCTGTTAAAATCTTTGTTCTTACAACAAATGAATTTCTAACTGCAACGTCCATTCTAATGTTTCCATCCAATATTCTTGCATCTTCCTTAGAAACTCTAAAAATATAGTAATTTACACTATTGGAAAATATAGCTTTTTGTAATCCTTCACTTATTTGATTAAAATATTGCTGTGATAATATTAATGATAAATTATATTTTCTGCTTTCTGCCAAAAATCTATTTAAAATTGGATTTTCTAATAGAGCCACTTCATCTATTATAAATATTATATGTTCATCAAAAGTATAGTTCTGTATCAATTGCAATATTTGTTGCATAACAAATCCACTTATTGTTTTTGTCGCCTTCATTCCTATCCTGCTTTGGTTAAGTGATATTATTGTTAAAAAATTCTCTTGCAAGATATCTTTTAAATCTTTATTTACACCTTTATTCTTTATTGCTGGTAATAATTCAATCTCGTCTATAAACGAAAGAATTGGCGAAATTGCTTCCTGATATGATTGGGTTTTTATATTATTAAATTCAACAGAGAAAAAATCTATTGTGCTTTCCTCTATGTCTGTTCCTGCTTCTTTTAATAAGTCATTTCTATAATCATTTTCTGTAATTAAATTTTTTAAATTAACAAAATTCATCTTTTGTAATTTAGATAGTAAATAAATACTATGTCTTAAAACTCTTTCTAGCTTTGAATTATATTGGTCTGCCATTAATGTTTGAAATAATGATAATATTAATTCTGTTGTTATAATTAAATCCTTAGATGATCTCATAAATAAATTAAAACTAGTCTTTGCTTTTTCAAAAGTCAAAACAGCTGTCTCTTCTATTCCTCCAATATCATTTTTCAGTTCTGCATGCGGATCTATAACAACAATTTTATATTTCCTTCTGTATTCCTCATTTCTCGAAATATTCATAACTAATGAACTTATTAATTTAGATTTACCTGTTCCACTTGAGCCTATAATTACAGAATGTTTATCAAAATCATATTGGTTTAAATGCAAATAATAGTCTTCAGCCAAATATGGAAAAGTATTTACCTTTAAAAAAGCATCCTGTTTGCGATCTTTAAGTATATGTATTATTTTCTGAATATCTAAATATTTGTTAGCATCTTTTTTGTAAAAAAATCTATTATATTTTGAAAAGTCAATACTCAAAATTTGATGAGGTATACTAAAAATAGCTCTTCTTCTAATTAATTCATCTTTTTTATTTTTAAAATACAATTTCGTACAATATTTATAATTTTCTAGCGTAATTGGTACAATAGATATCTCTACAATATTTAAACTTTTCTGATGTTTTACTTCATTCTTATCATATAAATCCAAAATACTCTTTTCTTTGTTAAAAATAAAATACCATATTCTTTTTTTACTTTTAATCTTTGGAATTTCTATATCTTCAACTCTCTTTAGTAAAAATTCACTAAATTCTTGAATTATGGATGGAAGTTTTCTTTTAGTTTTAATAAAATATCTAACCGTATTGTCTTCTATATATATGTATATTTTCCATCTACATAAAAAACCATTTAATTTAGAAACAGCACATAGGAATTCTTGCCATTTTTCTTCTTCTATGTATTCATTTGTTAAAAATACTTCAAATAAATATTTCATTATAATCACCAATTATATTTTAAAGCATTTTAAAAATAAAAAAATGACTTTTCCTGTGCGGATTAAGTCATTAAAAAATTATTCTATTGGAACTAAAAAATCTGTTTTACCATCATGGTAATATTCTAACTCTGGCGCTTCTTTAATCTTATATTTTGAACTTGGCAAAAATTTTGTATAAAAATCTCTTACAACTTTTTGTATATCCCTTGCATCCATAGACTCAACTTTAAAACACAACCATTTAGAAGCAGGTATTATAACCTTCTTAAAACTAGGAACATATTTATCAAATAAGAGCCAATAAAAACATTCATCATCTTCAAACCTAGAAACATATTCTGTCATTCCATATGTATACTTAGTCTTATACTCACATTCCATTATTTTGCAAAAAATAGGAGCATCTTCCCTTATCGCATTAACTGTTGTCCTGATTCTTTTTCCGTATTTAACCATTTCTTTGGTTTCTATAATTGAATATTTAATATCCTTATCATCTTCCTCTTCTTCCTCATTAAAATGAATTCTAGGAAAAATTTTTAAGTTAGTACATCCCTGTTTTACTTTACTTGCCTTAACTCCATGAAAATCCTCAAAAGCCCTTACAAAAGCTGTACGATTTGCATATTGGTATTTTAAACTTATATCTAAAACCTTTGCAGAAGTATCATTTATAAAATCTTGTCCTGCATTAGAAAGTCTCCTTCTTCGTATGTACTCAGCAATGGAAATATTACATAAGACACTAAAAAATCTTTGCAACATATCTTTATTCATACCTACAATTTTTGCAAGTTCATTATAATCTATCTTGT
>CALYAI010000083.1 GCA_944393475.1 uncultured Clostridia bacterium | reverse complement strand
TATTTTACTTATTTTTTATTTTTTTTTAATTACTATAAATAGAAGAATTGTTTTCCACTTTCATCCAAATAAATCATAAATTGCTAAATTATATTCTTTAATTCAAGCAAATTATGTATTTCATAAGTTGGAGTAATTTGGGATTTATTTTTTTCATTATTATAATTTGTCCAAACATTATCAATGCCAGCATTTATTGCACATTTGATATCTATATCTAAGTCATTTCCAATTAATATAACATTTTCATTATTATATTTACTTAAAATATATTTATTTATTGTACTAGGATCTGGTTTAGCATAGGAATTATCCCATCCTAGAACATCTTCAAAATATTTATCTATTTTTAAATTGTTTAATTCTTTTATTTGATCATCTTTGAACCAATTACTTAGTCCATATATCTTAATATTATTTTCATATATATATTTTAAAATAGCTTCTGTATTTGGGTATGCTCCTACTTCTGATTTTGTACATAATGCATTAAAAAATGTTTGGGGGCTTATTTGAAATCTTTGTATATATGGAAAATGTTTTTCTATCAAATTATAATAAAATTCTTTTGTAATTTTATTATTATATGTATATTTTCCAGCATTTTTCCAAAATGAAGCAATTTCACTTTTGAATTCTTCACTATATGGAATATTTAATATATTGGCAAGTTCCCTTGTTTCAATATCATCATTATGCTCAATTAAAGTATAACCTAAATCAAATATTACACAGTTATACTTCTTATTGTGTAATTGTCCATTCTCTATTTTTCTTTGCATTCTTTAAAGTCTCCTTCATTTTTTCTCTTAATTCTACGATTTCTGTATAACTCATATCTAATGCATTTCCTAGACTAATATAGTCATCATCGCTTAAACCGACTATTTCCATATTAGGGGCAATAAATATATATGTATCATTTGATTCAGCGTTTGATAAACTTCCTATATTTTTGTCAGGAAATCTATTTTTTATTTTTTTAACAACCTCATCAAACTCTTCATCAGTAATATAGAATTTGTTTTTTACTTTTTTACCTTCTCCTAATGGAGTAAACTGGTATAATCTCCAAACATCAGGAGCAAAATTTTTATCCTTATATAGTAACTCTCCAAGTCTATCTAATGTGCCATAATTTATTTTTGAAACAACAGTACCAACTTTTGTAATTATATTTTTATTTTTTTCTTTTATTAATTTTAAACTATTCAGTGTAACGTCTAATTGGCTGTCCTTTCTTGTCATTTCTTCACTTAATTCAGTGGTATATCCATCTAGAGGAAGTCCAATACAATCTACACATTTTGAAACAACATCAATATGTTCATTTAGAAAATATCCATTTGTAGAAAGATATACATTTATTCCTTTATTATAAATATAATTGATAATTTCATCTATGTCCTTTCTAATAAGTGGTTCTCCACCAGTTAAAACTATTCTATCAACACCGGCTTTTCCGAATTTGTCAATAACAATTTTAATTTCTTCTAGAGTACTATCTTTTTTGGATTTATCTGCTCCACAGCAAAATTCACAATTGAGGTTACACATTTTTGTAACTTGAAAATCAATAATAAATTCATTCATTTTTAAAACCCCCTATTTAACTTAAATTCTTGAACTATTTCTCCATCCAACTTTTCTACAATATATTTTGCAGCAAGTTCTGTGTTCATATTATCACCACAAGTAAATACATCTAATGATATAAAACCAAATTCAGGCCACGTATGAATTGCAATATGAGATTCGGAAAGAATTGCAAAACCACTTAAACCTATGGGTTCAAATTTATGAAATATAAATTTCAATATATGTAAATTATATTCTTTTGAGCATTCTTTGATAATACATTTAATAGCATTTATATCGTCTAAATATTTTAAATTACAGTCTTTAGCATCTATGATAACATGCTTACCAAGAGCTTTTTCCATTTTAATTACTCACTTTCATAATATTTTTCAGAATTTTTTGATAAACTTTCTTGTACTTTCTTTAAATATTCAGAATCTTCTTTATCAGCTTGTACATCATTTTTACTGTCTTTTATTGTTCTCTTTGTAGCTTTTCCAAATATATCTGATCCCTTATATTTAATCTTTATTTTTTTAGTTTCATTAGTTACTTCCATTCTAAATAAACTTTCTGTAAAACAAATACTATCTTCATTAAAAGTAACATCATATTTTTTGAATAATTTCAAATCGTTTTCAGTGTATAATTCAAGTATTGACTGATATTCAGTAAATCTTGGAATTATATCCGTAATATACAAATTCATATCTGTTATAATTCTTTGTAAGTCTAATGTTTTTTTCATTGCTGAAGAATATATTGATGTGTAAATTATAGAGCCTTCTCCTTTAGTCAATTCTATAGCTCTATTCATAAATAATGTAAATGGTATTTTTTCAGGAGTTGGATCTGTCATTAATACATCAAATTTACCTTTCAACTCTTCGCTTGTATCATTTAGTGCATTATAAACACTGCCTTTTAGATTTAAATCATATTTTTTAGCAACTTCATTAATATATTGTATAAGTCTTTCATCTGCATCAACTGCTACAACTTCACAATCTAACTTTAGTAATGCTAGAGCAATACTAGTTAAATCATCATCTCCTAGCATTATTATTTTTTTATTTTTAATATCTTCATTACTCATCAAATATGCAACTCTTCTAAGTGTTGTTTTTAATGTAACAGGTCTTTGATCAAAGTAAAATGTTGCTTTGGGTTTATTTTGCCATATAGTTTCTAGTGTTTCCATGATATTTTCAAATGCATCAATATTTACACGTTTTCCATTGCATTCTTTACATAGGCAATTAGAAATAAAGTTTTTCTCATTTCTTAAATAAAATTTACTGTTGTTGAACGAAATTTCTCCAACACTTACCATTTCATTTAATAATCTTATCATCCTTCTCTCACTGCCACCAACGTTCTTAATAATCTCCCAAAATGTTGTTTCACCATATTCTTTTAAATATTTGATAATTTTATTTTCATAATCACTGTATATTTCTTCTTCAAAATCATTTTCTATTACATTTTTTAAATCTACCTTCACTATCTTCCTTCCTCTCTATCCTCTTTTTCAACCTTTTGAAATTTAATTTTACTTTCTATTTCAGTAATAACTTCATCAGGACTTTTTCCCTCGGTATTTATAAATATAGAGGGTATATTATTGTCTTTAATAAATTTAGCCATTTTATGATATCCATCTAATCTATATACATCTGAATCAAATAAATCTTTATCATTAATATTTCTTGTTTTAATTCTATTAAGTCTAGTTTCTAGTGAGGCATATAAAACTATAGTCATATCTGGAAATCCAATTAAATCATTTATAGTTTTGAAAATCAATTCATTTTCTTTGTTTCCATTCCAAAAATAGTTTGAAATTACGCCTCTATCTATAATAACATTTTCGCCTTTATACTTAATTGCATTATATATATCACCTAGACCAGTAATCCAAGCTTGAATTTTGCTATCTTCTTTAAAAATTTTATTTAATCTTTTTTGAAAGTTAATATCATCTTCACTTCCCTGTTCGCCAATGCTAAATAAGTGCTGTAATGGTCTATCTACATATTTAAAGTGATATTTTTTGCAAAGTTTTTTTGCAATTGTTGTTTTTCCAACTCCATCCATACCTTCCATTATTATTTCCATACAGACTATTCTCTTACTATACTATCTTTATTATTTTCTTTTTTACTTTTTGGACTATATTCTAAAATTGAATTAACTTCATCCAATTCCTCTCTAGAAAAATCTAAATCTTTAAATGAGTATAAATCTAGTCCATTTTCGCTATATACATCGTCAGTATTCATCACTTTCATATCTGGAGCTCTAAATCCTAATTTTTTTACAACATTGCATATTTCCTCTTTAGTTTCACCTTCTATCTCAATATAAGCAGGTATTTTAGGCCATCTATCTATAACAATTTCTGTATTATTGTAATCATAAGCTATCCTCATTTTCTTTTGATGCAATGAAGGGTAATATCCTAAAGATTTTAAAAATTCTTTTCCTTCTTCAATATTTGGAACTTCAAATTCAAGCTCTCTTACAGCATCTAATTCATATTCCCCTCTACTGTTAACTATCTTTTTTATTGTAATTGTTGTTTGATTTCCGGTTTGTCTTAATCTTATCCACTTTGAATAGTTTTCATTTACAGTTCTCATTATTTCTGTTATAGCTGGATCTTCTAATTTAGTAAAATCACCACCATTTTCTATATATGAAATAACATCTTCAGTTCCCAATATTGATTTAAATGTTTGCAAATTTTCCTTTGTAAAGCAAGGCCTTATATCTCTTATCAAATCTATGAGTTGTTCACTGTCATTTGTATCTTGTGCAATTCTTATGGCGTTTCCGAATGATTTATCAACTGTTGGAAAATCAAAAGTATAAACATCTTGAATATATTTTCCTTTTGGTTCTACTCCAAGTTGACTCATTTTTTTCATTGTTTCCTTTGCATTAACATTTAAAATTTTAACTTCTTTTTCAATATGACTCATAAT
>CALYAI010000082.1 GCA_944393475.1 uncultured Clostridia bacterium | reverse complement strand
CAATAAATAATCCGTCTTTTTCGATAACTTTAATGTCATGAACAACAAATTCATTATCGAATGTAACAGAAGCTACTGCTTTCATTTTATTACCTGAGTTTACTTTTCTTAAACGTACATTTGTGATTTGCATTTGAGCACCGCCTTCCAAAGTTTTAAAAATATTGTACATTTTAATATGTACTAGTATAATATTCTTCAAAAAAAACTTTTTTCCTTCTTTATTTTCAAATTTATTTATTTTTTAACATTTTTTTAATATTTCGCGTAAAATATAGTAATAAAATATTGAAAAATATTTATAATAATTATATAATTTAAGATGCTTAAATGTAAGGGGGAAATTTAATGCCTAATTTGGATTTAATAAAAAAATATAATAGAGTACATATGATTGGTATTGGCGGAGTCAGCATGAGTGGAATTGCTGAAATATTAAATTATTTTGGTGTAACAGTTACAGGATCTGATTTGGCCGATTCCGAAATTGCAGAAAAATTAATAAACAATGGTATACATGTTACAATCGGTCATGATCTAGAAAATGTTGCAAAAGCAGATATAGTTGTATACTCAGCTGCTATTAACGAAAATGATCCGGAAATAAAAAAAGCTAGAGAACTAAATATTCCTTTATGCGAAAGAAGTACATTTTTAGGTATGCTAACAAAGGCATATAATGATACAATATGTATATCTGGTACACATGGTAAAACAACTACAACATCACTCGTTTCATTATGTTTCTTAGAAGCTGGTTTTGACCCTAGTATACAAGTAGGGGCACTTTTAAAAGCTATTGATGGAAATTATAAAGTTGGATCTAGTGAGCATTTTATTATTGAAGCTTGCGAATATGTGGAAAGCTTTTTAAAGTTCTTTCCAAAAGCAGAGATTGTTTTAAATATAGATAATGACCATCTTGACTATTTTAAAACTTTCGAAAATATAAAAGAAGCTTTTATTAAATATGTAAAATTAATACCGGATAATGGTGTATTAGTAGTAAATGGTGATGACCCTAATTGTTTGGATTTACTTAAATATACAAACGCTACTAAACTAACATATGGTATTACAAATAAAAATACAGACTTTTTTGCTGTAAACATTGTTTTCGACGAAAATGGTTTTCCAGCATTCGATGTTTATAAGAAAGACAAATTTTACGATAGAATGCAATTAAAAATTCCTGGAATGCATAATGTATTAGATTCTTTAGCTTGTATTGCTCTATGTGATTATTATGGAATTGATAAAAAATATATTAAATCTGCACTAGAAAAATTCACAGGTGCACATAGAAGATTTGAATATAAAGGAAAAATTAATGGTGCTTCTGTTTATGATGATTATGGTCACCATCCTACAGAAATTATTGCTACTGCAAAAGCTTTAATGAATAAGAAATATAATAAATCTTGGGTTGTTTTTCAACCACATACTTATAGTAGAACTAAAACTTTGTTAAATGATTTTGCAAAAGCCTTATTAAATTTTGACCATATTATCGTTACGGACATATATGCAGCTAGAGAAACAAATAGATTTGGTGTGTCTCCACAGGATTTAGTTGAAAAAATAATTTCTTTAGGTAAAAAATCTATTTATATCTCTAGTTTCGATGATATTATAAAATATTTAAAAGAACATGTAGAAGAAGGCGATATTGTTCTTACTTTAGGTGCCGGAACAGTAACAGATATTTCTAATAGATTAGTAGAAGAGAATTAGTACGGCACTAATTCTCTTCTACTTCTTTCATTTGTTTAAGCATTGTATCTGCAAAAATTCCATATCCCTTTTCTGGAGTATTTACCATTACATGTGTTACTGCACCAACAAATTTACCATCTTGTATAATTGGTGAACCACTCATTCCTTGTACAATTCCTCCTGTTTTTTCCAATAGTCTTTCATCAGTAACTTTTATTATCATATTTTTATTTGATCTCTGTGTTGAAGGATATGTTTTTTCTATTTCTATTTCATATTCTTCTTGTATATTATTATCCAATGTACATAAAATACTTGCCTTACCTTCTTTTACTTCATTTCTAGGCATTACTTCCATTTCTTTATTATTGCTATTAAGATTATTTAAATTATCTAATTTTCCATATATTCCAAAATTAGTATTCTTATATACCTTTCCAATTATTTTTCCATTATCAATACTTCCTTGTAATTCACCAGGTTTACCTTTTTCTCCTTTTACTATAGATATAATCTTACTTGTAACTATATCTCCTTTTGCAATATTTATTAATTCTTCAGTATCTATATCCATTATTCCGTGTCCCAGTGCTCCAAAATCTCCCGTCTTAGGATCGTAAAAACTTATAGTTCCAACACCGGATGCAGCATCTCTTACCCATAATCCTAATTTATAATCGTTTTCACTGGTTTTCTTTGGTATTATTTCTGTATTATAGTTATTCCCATCTCTTACATAAGTTATTTTAACAGAATTTCCATTTGATTCATTTACCTTTGTTACTAAATCAGATGTACAAGTAATTGTTTCGTCATCTATTTTTGTAATCATATCTCCTTCTTTTATTCCAGAATCTTTATATGGCATATAATTATTATTGTCTTCTCCTTGTATTTCTGACATTCCAATTACTAAAACACCACTTGTATATAATCTAAGTCCAATCGCTTCTCCACCTGGAATTACAACAGTATTTGGTATTACATTAACAGTTAAATCTTTTATATTAAATCCTGCAAAATTTAATGATAAGTCTATTTTTCCCGTTTTTTCTCCTATTTTATTATCTTCGGAATTTACAGCTTCGATTGCCTTACCATCGTCATAATTAATGCTTAACCCCAAAAGTGTTTTTATATTTAAATTTTCACCTTGTAATAATATTAAATTATTAGGAATAGAAGTTATATTAGTTACATATACTAATATAACTAATAAAGTTAAAATTAATAAAAATTTTTTAAAATTTTTCATAGTAAAAACCTCTTGTATTATATATTTTGTCCGTTTTTTTTCATTTAATACTAGAAAGGTTTTCTACGTTTATTATATAATAAAAAAGATACTACTTTATTTAGTAGTATCCATTAACTTAATTTTTAACTTCCTAGGCTTAGACTCTTATAAGAATTACATCTTTCTCTAAAAAGAGCTGTATAATATGCCTGTTTTACATCTGCGTCCGCATTGGCAATAATTTCCTCTAAATCTGTTATAGCATTCCCATCTGCATTATCTTTTTCTGAAGATCCATTTGAGGTTACAATAGAAGCTGATGTAACTATACATTCATAATCTGCTGTTGCATCACCATGTGGAAAATAATTTTTAGTTGTTCCATCATTTGCGACAAAACTCTGTGCCTCAAAATCTGTGTTTCTATATCCCATAAGATTATTACTATACATTCCAGTATCTAAATGTCTTACATCATGATATATATCGTTATCTTGATCAAGAATATATATTAATTTTGGGTCTATAAATTCTCTGTTTTTATTATTTGTTACAATACTATATCCCATATATGTTCCATTTCCTAAGTTTTGACCTTGCATAAAAGATATTAAACATGTATTACTTAATAATAAATTCCACTCATTCTCTGTTAATGTTGGCATTTTTACAGAATGTGTTGAATTCTCATTGAATTTTGCAATTGTAGCTTCTAAATTTGTAGTTATACTATTTTTTATAACTTGCTGCTTATGTGCATTAAATCCATCCAACATGGTACCATCTGTTGCACTAAAATCTATAAGAGGAGTATTGGCAACATTAGATGTTATTCCTAAATCTTCCTTATCTACATCAACGATATCATTCCATGTAATCCCAGATAAAATCGGTTTTATTTTATCTGTAAAGGCATATGCATCTTGTAAATATTTTTGTGCACTATTATCTCTACTATATGTATTTCCTAATTGGCTTAGCATATTTTTATCCACATAATTTTTTGTACCATCAACATTATATTTATACCAACTATTCGTACTATCTTCCCAATATGCTTTTTCTCTTCTTCCACTATCATTTGTTATGTATACATAATTAAGTTTTGCAGTAGCACCGGATTCTTCAAATGTAGTACGATTTACCTCTGATAGTGCTTCTTCTTCGATATTTACAGTATTTCCATTAGAATCTTTGTAAAAAGTACCACTCGAATTCGTTTTAGAAGTATCTATTATATATCCTGAATAGGTTTCATAATTCGAACCTGTACCTTCTTTATAAAACACAGTTATATAATTATCCAATGTATAATTTATTATTATGTCTTTTGATCCACTTTTGTATCTTGCTGAATAATATACATATGGTTTTAATCCTTTTGTAGAATCAGTTGAAGATAGGTTTATATCTGGTCTTGTTTCACCTTCTGGAGTTGTTGTTTCTCCAACAGCAACATTATTATATTTCGTATAAATATAATATCCATCATATAAAGTATATACCAAAGCAGGGACAAATTCCTGTAATTCTTCTTCTGAATATCCTCCCTGTCCAAAATTTGTTGCTAAAGAATTATAAAAAGTATTAACAGATGCTTCAACATCTCTTATTTTTTCTTGAGCTATATTTT
>CALYAI010000081.1 GCA_944393475.1 uncultured Clostridia bacterium | reverse complement strand
GCAGGTACAGAAGCAGCATATCAAATAGCAAAAAGAGGTATAAAAGTAAAATTATATGAAATGAAACCTAAAAAATATTCACCAGCTCATTCAAATAAAAACTTAGCAGAAATAGTTTGTAGCAATTCATTTAAATCTAATTTACATACAAATGCATGTGGACTGTTAAAAGAAGAGCTAAGAATTATGGATTCATTATTAATAAAGATTGCTGATTCAACTTCTGTTCCTGCAGGACAGGCTCTTGCGGTAGATAGGGACGTATTTGCAAATAAAGTTACAGAAGAAATAAGAAATAATCCAAATATAGAGATAATTAATGAAGAAATTATTGATTTAGAAAAGTTAATAGATGAAGCGATTACAATTGTAGCAACAGGTCCATTAACTTCTGATGGTTTGGCAGAAAGCATTTCTAAAATAACAAATCAAGACAAACTATATTTTTATGATGCAGCTGCTCCAATTATTACAAAAGATAGCATAGATTTCTCTATTGCTTTTTGGGGTGATAGATATGAGCAGGAAAGAGAAAAAAGTGAGAGTATAGAAGATTGGAAAAAAAGATTAGTAAAGACAGAAGAAAAACAGAATTATATTAACTTACCAATGGATAAAAATGAATATGAGGAGTTTTATAATAATTTGATTAATGCAGAAGTAGTAGAGCTTCATAACTTCGAGAAGAGGGAAATTTTTGAAGGTTGTATGCCAATAGAAATTATGGCAAAAAGAGGGGAAGATACATTAAGATTTGGACCATTAAAACCGGTTGGATTTACAGACCCAAGAACTGGTAAAAGACCATATGCTTTAGTTCAACTAAGACAGGATGATGCAGGAGGAAATATTTTTAATCTAGTTGGTTTTCAAACAAATTTAAAATTTGGAGAACAAAAAAGAGTATTTTCGCTTATACCAGGATTACAAAATGCAGAATTTGTAAAATATGGAGTTATGCATAGAAATACATTTATAGATTCAAGTAAACTTCTTAAAAATACATATCAAATGAAGTCAAATAAAAATTTATATTTTGCTGGTCAAATTACAGGTGTAGAAGGATATGTGGAATCGATTTCGTCAGGACTGGTTGCAGGTGTTAATGCAGCCAATGAGTTTTTAGGGAAGAAGGAGTTTAAGTTACCAATAGAAACAATGTGTGGAGCATTAGCGAATTATATTTCTACTCCAAACGAAAAGTTTCAACCAATGAATGCAAATTTTGGAATCCTACCACAGTTAAAGGAAAAAATAAAGGATAAAAAGAAAAAATATAATATATTGGCAGACAAAGCAATAGAAAAATTAAAAGAAGCAATTTTTTAAATTGCTTCTTTTATGTATAGTATTAGATTATCTTGATAAA
Source organism: uncultured Clostridia bacterium (assembly GCA_944393475.1). Classification (GTDB taxonomy): domain Bacteria; phylum Bacillota; class Clostridia; order TANB77; family CAG-508; genus Merdicola. The sequence goes on along the minus strand of CALYAI010000081.1, from coordinate 3,336 downwards.
TTATCAGTATTTTGTTGTTGTTGCTGTTGTTGTTCCCTATTATATCTTTCTTGATATTTTCTTGAAACTTGAGCAATTGCATCCTCTCCAATTGGTGTATAAATTGAATTTATAAAGTCAGAATGACTTCCTGTAACCTTAGCATTCATTGGAGGAGGTTGTATTTTCTTTGGCGTTTTTTCTCCTTTAAAGCTACTAACAATACGATTTTTTAAATTAATAAACATTGTTTTTATTTTTGTTCCAAAAGGAATATATAAATTTTGACGTCCTACTTCACTGATATTATCTAAGTCTTGTTCTACATAATCAAGGAATCTATTTAATTTAGAAAGTTCATCAATTTTATCTTGAGATATTGTTTTAATATTTGCGTAATCACCTTTTAAGTCTGCTAAACTTTTATTATTTTGAGGATCTGAATATAAAGAAATCATATGTAAAGGAGATGTTAGATCATCAAAATTTAAAGGATCTGTTCCTGCAGGAAATCCAAAGTCTTCTCTATGATCAGAAATATATTGCTTTAATTTATCTGATTTTTTTGCTAGTTCATCTGATTTCTTTGTTTCTTCAGCTTTCATACTAGTTATAACTGATTCAAGATTAGATTTTTGCCTTGGATCTGTTGATTGATCTCTTAATGCTTCTAATTGTGAAATTCCTAATGCTGAAGTTGCTATATCTGATTTTCCTTGATCCATAGCTTGAAGTAGATCTTTTAGATCAGTATCATTTTGTGACATACTTTCAAGTTTTTCTATAAAAGTTACATATGCATTAGGTGCAGATTGCTCAGCTGTTATTTCATTAATTCTAGCGTGAATATTACGAAGTATTTGTTCATGAATTACTCTTCTAAATTCATAATTTGTACTAGCTGTTTGTATGTAAGAGTCTAATTTAGCAGTTGCATCTTGTACAGAATCTCTTTGTTTATATAAGTCATTATCTCTTATATCTTGTATTTCTTTTTTTATTTTAGCAATTTGAGCATCAACATTTTGTATTTGTTGATCAATTAATTGTTGTGCATCAGGACGAAAAAGATTTTGACCTTGAGCTTGTTGAAGTTGATTTAATGATTCTAAAGAAGTCTTTTGTGCTGTTAGATTATCTAATTGTGTTGTATAATCTGTCAATTTTTGAGTTATTTGTGCTACTTTTTGCGTAGCAGTTTGCAAAGCAGAATAGTCTGCACTTAAATCTGAGAAATTTGTTAATTTCTGTGCCATAAATTTGCCTCTATTTGAGGCTTCACCGTCCTCTCTTTTATAATTTATTTAGATAAAATTTCATTGCATTTTTTTATTAATTCATCTATGTCAACAGATAGTTCTGTTAAAGCAACTTTATAATTTGCTATTTCCTCAGGTGACATTTTTTTTAATTCTTCATCAGTTAATAATTTTTCTTCTTTCATATTAATAATCTTAGAATAATCTAAGATATCCTCCTCTCTGACGTAATTACAACTATAACTATTATACTAGGAAAGGTAAATAATGTCAATAACTTTTTATGTAAACATTAACAAAAAATAGTTTTATTTACCTTACGAAAACCTGTCAAATTGACTTATTTTACATAATTTGTTATAATAGAAAGGATAAAAACTGTTGAGGAGGTGTACTATGCGAAAAGGAAAATTCGCAGCCTTGGTTATAGGCATCCTGGTAGTAGTTGTTCTGATTGTCTCCGGTACGGTTCAGTTTAATGTTATGAACCTCTTAAGCTGGCTGGGAGATATGGGGCAAATGTTGCTTGGACTTATAAACCCACAACCAAGGGATATCCCAATTCTGCTAATAGGAGCAGCAGTCGGGATTGTCGTCAAGAGTATTTTCGACAAAATCCGCAGCTAGAGCTAGAAACGTTAGGGAGCATTCAAGGGCGTGCACGACTGTGCCGCCCACTTTTTTTATGATTCTCTTAAGTATACATAATGGTTTACAAAAAAGTCAAAATATGGTATAATAGAATAGTCAACAAGTGTTGTATGTTGATAAATTTATCTTAGGAGGAAACCATGTATGAAGGTACAAACAACAGGTTCTAACAACAAATCATCAAAGAAAGGAACTCCAAGACACCGCCGAAATAAGCATATTTACTTATTCCGTTTGCTGTTAGGTGTTGTTGCAATCGCGGCTTTCACTGTTATAACACAAGTTACGGTAGAAGGATGGGAGGCAATTTCCAATGCTTTATTTGGTGGGTTCACCTTGCAAGATGTTGTAAGGTATGCTGTTATTGTCGTTTCGAGCATCATGGTTGGTTATTGGATTAAACGTCCAAGAAAAAATCAGCACCATGAAGACGATAAACAGCAGTAATCTGCTCTTTGAACAACGAATGAGAGGAGAGTAGATAGTGAGGGGAGCGAAGCGGGCAACCGACGCTCTCTTTTCATTTTAAAAAATATAAAAAACTATATAAATACTGCTATAATTATTGACATAGCAGTATTTTAGTGATAAAATAATTCACGCTAGTGTACTATGCACAGTTAGGCAAAAAAAATATATTTAGGAGGTGAAATTTAAGTGCCAACAATTAATCAATTAGTAAGAAAAGGAAGAAAAACATCAGTTACAAAATCAACAGCTCCAGCATTACAACATGGTTATAATTCTAAGAAAAATAGAACAACTAACCACAGATCACCACAAAAAAGAGGAGTTTGTACAGTAGTTAAAACTGTAACACCAAAGAAACCTAATTCTGCTTTAAGAAAGGTTGCCAGAGTTAGATTATCTAATGGATATGAAGTAACATCTTATATTCCAGGAATAGGACATAACTTACAAGAACACAGTGTTGTTCTAATAAGAGGAGGAAGAGTTAAAGACCTTCCAGGTGTTAGATATCATATTATTAGAGGAACATTAGATACAGCAGGTGTTAAAGACAGAATGCAAGGTAGATCAAAATACGGAGCAAAAAGACCTAAAAAATAGAATTTAGGAGAATTAAACTAGTGCTAATTACTAATTTAAGGTACTTAAATTTAGGATATATAGCACTATACGGAAAAGAAAAAACTTTTCAGAGTACCTAGATACTAAATAAGTATCAAAATTTAATTAAGGAGGGAAGAATAGTGCCAAGAAAAGGATATATAGCAAAAAGAGAAGTTTTACCAGATCCAGTATACAATAGTAAAGTTGTTACAAAATTAGTTAACAATATAATGCTAGATGGTAAAAAATCAGTTGCTCAAAACATTGTTTATGGTGCATTCGATATCATAAAAGAGAAAGAGCAAAGAGATCCACTAGAAGTTTTTGAAGAAGCACTAAATAACATCATGCCAGTTCTTGAAGTTAAAGCTAG
>CALYAI010000080.1 GCA_944393475.1 uncultured Clostridia bacterium | reverse complement strand
ATAGAACCAATGCTTGCAAGTGATTCATAATCTATTGGAGTATCCAAATGTTCTTTTGGTATACATCCACCAGAAGGGCCACCAGTTTGAGCAGCTTTAAATTCTCTATTGTTTGGAATTCCTCCACCGATATCAAAAACAATTTCTCTTAGAGTTGTTCCCATAGGTACTTCTACCAAACCTATATTATTTACATTTCCACCTAAAGCAAAAACTTTAGTTCCTTTAGATTTTTCTGTACCAATGCTTGCATACCATTTTGCACCATTTAAAATAATTCTTGTAATATTTGCATATGTTTCAACATTGTTAATTAATGTTGGTTTTCCCCACAAACCTGAATTTGCTGGATATGGAGGTTTAACACGTGGCTGACCTCTTCTTCCTTCTATAGATTCTAGAAGTGCTGTTTCCTCGCCACAAACAAATGCTCCTGCACCTAATCTAATTTCTATATCGAAAGAAAAATCTGTACCAAAAATATTTTTTCCAAGTAAGCCATATTCTCTAGCTTGGTCTATCGCAACCCTAAGTCTTTGAACAGCTATTGGATACTCTGCTCTTACATAAATATACCCTTTATCTGCACCAATACTATATCCTGCAATCTCCATTGCTTCTAATACACTATGTGGATCACCTTCTAGAATACTACGATCCATAAATGCTCCCGGATCTCCTTCATCTGCATTACATACAACATATTTTTGGTCACCTTCAGCTTGTTTTGTAAATAACCATTTTTTACCTGTAGGGAATCCTGCTCCTCCACGACCTCTTAAGCCTGATTCAGAAACTTCATTAATTACTTCATCTGGAGTCATTTTAATTAAAACTTGTTCCAATGCTTTATATCCATCAAAAGCTATGTATTCATCAATTTCTTCTGGATCGATAATACCACAATTTTTAAGAGCAATACGTTTTTGTTTTTTATAAAAATTAAGTTCATCTAGGCGATTAACCATTGTGTTATCAACATCTTTACAAAGAAGTCTTTCTACTAACTCACCTTTTTCTATATGTTTTTCTATAATCTCTTTGCAGTCATCAGGTGTTACCATAGCATAAAAGGTATCCTCTGGACGAATTATAACAATAGGGCCTTTGGCGCAAAGTCCAAAGCATCCTGTTTGTATAACCCTTACATTTTGGATACCTTTTTCTTTTATAATATTTCTAAAATTTTCTATTATTTCTGGTGATTTTGAAGATGTACAACCTGTACCTCTACATACTAAAATATGTTTTTCTCTTGTATCTGCTTTTATATTTACTCTTAAATCTAATTCTTTTCTTTTTTGCTCTCTTATTTGGTGAATTTCTTCTAAAGTTTTCATATAATTCTCCTTTCGCTATTTAATCTTCTTTTAGACGTTCTTTTAACCTTGCTAAATCTTTTGACACATCAACTACATCCATTGGTATTTCTACCAATCCTTCTTTTGTAGCAACATAGTTTGACACTTTTATGTTACTTAAATCCATTATTTTAGCTAATTCCTGAGCTGCATAATGTAATTGAACACAATGTGGTGATCTATCGACTGTAACAAATACTAACTCTTTACAATTTTTTCTAGCTACCATACCTGCAAGTTTTGTTATTGCCATATTTAAATGTGTTTGTTCTAAGCAAACATCATATATTATTTTATTATTTTTCTTTAATTCATCATATATTTCTGGGAACATAAATTCTACACAACTTCCCATAATTATCATTTTTTCTTCTACATCATAACAATTTGTTTTTAAAAAATCTTTTTTCATTTTTTATTTATTATATAGTAAGAATTTACTATATAATTCACTCCTTTCTGCTGTATTTAATCTTCTTTATTCATATATTCATCCAAAACTTCATCCAATTTCTTAACAGTTGCTTTTCCATAAACCTCATTATTAATTGTAAAAACAGGAGCTAATCCACATGCACCAACACATCTCGTTGCATCGATAGAAAATTTACCATCGGGTGTTGTTTCTCCTTCTTCTATTTTTAGTCTCTCTTTTAATCTATCTAGTAAAGCTTGTGAACCTTTTACGAAACATGCTGTACCTAAGCAAACTGATATATTGTATTTTCCTTTTGGTTTTAATGTAAAACGAGAATAAAATGTTATGACACCATAAACTTCTGCCATTGGAATTGATAAATATTTAGAAATCTCTGTTTGAGCTTGTTTTGGAATATAACCATATTTTTCTTGAACTTCATTTAAAATTTGAATTAAATTTGATTTATCCTGCGTATAAATCTCTAAAATTTGTTTAACTTCATTTGATACTTTTTCGTCCATACAATTTTTTTCGCACATATTTGCCTCCATTCTGTTATGAATACATTATTCATAACACAAAAAAATATACTATTTTTAGTATATTTATTGTGGTTCATTATATCAGATTAAATTTGATTGTACAATAAAATTGTGACAAAAATATTCAAAAAACTCTATTTATTACCATGAAAATAAAACAAATTATTAGATTACATTATTCAACAATATGCAACAAAAAAGCTACTAAAATTTAGAAAGTTAATTAGTAAGATCTTAGTCTAACAATAAAACTTTAAATTATAGTAGCTTTGTAAAATTGCTATTAGTCATTATACATATCTTGTAATCTATCTGAATACTCTTCTAATTCATCAACTGTTTGTTGCATAGCATCTGTATCTATAGAGTCTATAGAATCTACTGCTGTATTAAAAAGACTTAACCCTAAGAATGCAATTCCAATATATAAGACTACGCATAAAACTATTCCTAGTATACCTGTTACAATACCGGCAATTGACATTCCTCTTTTGCTAGATTTTAAACCAATAATTCCAAATATTAATGCTAATATACCACAAATTTCTGGAACATATGGTATACAGAAAAGTACAAGTGCAAGTATACCTAGTACTAATGATGCAATTGCTAATCCTTTCTTATCCTTTTGTGAATTGTTTGTAGAATTTGCTCCGTTTTCTACATTGTTTAATTCTTCGTCCATAAAAAATCTCCTCCTATTTTTCTTTTTGTGTTTATTTATGTAAAAAATATTGTGTTAACAATTTTAAATAATGTTTCTTATTACTCCAAATATTATTAAAATAATTGCAAAAATTATTGCATAATATGTTTTTGGATATATCCATTTAGCTATTTTATTTTTCCTATTTAAATTAATCAAGTATACTATATTTACAATTAATAAATATAGTATTGTAATAAAAAATACAGGATGATATAGAAATGCTTGAATAAAGTTACCTTGCAATATATTCTCCACACATCTTGTACCACCGCATGAAGGACATTGTAAACCTGTTTTTTCGTAAAAAAAGCAATTTGGTATATATTTTCCTATATCTATTGAATTAATTATTGTTATTGCAATTATACATATAATTAATTCTGTTAATATTATTTTTTTACTTCTGCTGTTCATTTTTCCTCCATTAAAGATTGAAAACAATATATCATATAAGAAAATTAATTTCTATATTTTTTGTAACTTTTTAAATTTTCTTGTCTAATTTTGCAAAAAATCTATATTTTTTCACAATTTTTTAAGTTTTTTTGGCTATTTTTAAAAATTTTTTTAAATTTTTTTATCCTTTCGACAAGTTTCTACAAACTTTGCATTTTTATAGTGCTATAATTATGTAAAGTAAAGATGTTGTTTGCTCTGTTTTTTGTAAAGTTTGCTACCTCCTTTTTTGCTTTCTTACAAAATAACATATCAATTATACCTTTACTTTAAAAGTTTATTTCTAAAAAGTATCAATGTTTTTGTTTCTTCTGCATTGATACTTTTGCTTTTTATATTATATGTTTTATTTGACTTATTAAACAATTTTTATACTCAGCATCAGTTATAAGTCTAGATGGATGTGGAACTTCAAATATATTTCTATTAATCTTCTTATTACATTTTCTATATATCATTTCAATTATTCTTTTTATTCCCTTTCCACAACACACTATTATCTCTGGATTGATTATTTCGATTTCTTTTACAATATTGTTACTAAATTGCATTGCATATATATTTAAAATAGCCATATCGGTATTTAGAAATCCACCTCTTTTATTAATATTCATAAAAGATATATCTTCTTCGGATTTACCCAATAAATCGACAAATTCTTTTTGCATCATTTTTATTCTTCTTGCAAATATTGGATTTTTGTTATTGTTAAAATTCTTTTTTAGATATAAATATTCTTCATTTTTCAGCTCATCCAAATTGCTATTATAATTATATGCATGGCTTTCTTTACAAATATATAGTACCGTATTTTCTTTGAATGTTTCATAAATACAAAATCCATCACTTATAAAGTTTTCTTTTGGAATAAATTTACCATTAACTCCTGGTGTATCATATTCATATAGTATGTCATTTTTATGGTCTTCTCTCCATTTTTCGAATAATTTTTCTAATTCTATCTTTAGATTTTTCATATTTAAATTTCCTTTTTGATTTTTAATAATATATTAAATTTAATTTTTAAGCGTTATATTCCCATAGGCTTAATTTTCCTTTTGCAGGTATTGGATCTTTAAAAACTTCCACATTATCTAGTTGCCAACCATAATTTTCTGAAAATGAACTTTTAGTATATATGTCTTTATTTTCGTTTAATAATAATTTTTTAAAATCTGAAGACATCTTTATACAATCTACTAATTCCACTTTTCCTAGTATTTTTCCACTTGGTAGTTCTTCTGGCAAATAT
>CALYAI010000079.1 GCA_944393475.1 uncultured Clostridia bacterium | reverse complement strand
TGGGCTGGCAAGATTCGAACTTGCGCATGCCAGAGTCAAAGTCTGGTGCCTTACCGCTTGGCTACAGCCCAATATATAATTGTCCATTTTGTTAGGTGATCTTCTCAGTATTCACCCAATATAAAATCTGGGGTGAGTACTGGGATTCGAACCCAGGGTCTCCAGTGCCACAAACTGGCGCGTTAACCAGCTACGCTATACTCACCATCTCTTGCGGACAATTAATATTGTACCCCATTTTGTTATTATTTGTCAACTATTTTTTTGTTTTTTCTTTTTATTTTTTGTATATGAATATTACTTTAATTTTTATATAGTATAAAGCACTTCTTTAATACTATACATATCAAGAAGTGCTAAAAAGTTAATTCATCAATATTAATTAATTCATAATTTGTTGTTCCAAATCCAAGCTCATTTGCTGCATCAATTGTGTGAGTTCCATGTTGTCTTTCTACTCTAGCTACAAAATGATCTCTTCCTGGATCTTTAGAATTATATATTAAATCTATACATGCTTTATCAATTGCAATTGGATCCAAACTTGCTAGTATTCCAATATCTTTCATACATGGGTCTTCTGCAACCGCACAACAATCACAGTCAACTGATAAATTGCACATAACATTTATAAATATAATCTTATCTTTAAAATACTTAGCAACTGATGATGCTGCATCTGCCATTGATTCCAAAAATTTGTCTTGTTCTGGCAGATTATCCCATATTTCATATTGGTTTTTAGATTGTCCTGCTGAATGTATCCAAGATTTTCCTTCTGAGGAAGCACATCCTATTGACAATTGCTTTAATGCTCCACCATATCCACCCATTGGGTGTCCCTTAAAATGAGAAAGTACTAGCATTGAATCATAGTTTTTCATATGGTTACCAACAAAGTTTTCTTTTAGAACTTTTCCGTTTGGTATTTCTAAAACCATATCATCTCCGTCTTCGTCCATTATATCTACATCAAAATATTTTGTCCAACCATGATTTACAATTAGTTTCTTATGTTTTTCCGTTGTATTTCTTTCTCCTTCATAAGCTGTGTTACATTCTACAACTGTCCCCTTTACTCTATCAACTATAGCTTTTACAAATTCTGGTTTAATATAGTTCTGATTTCCCTCTTCTCCAGAATGTAATTTAACAGCTACTCTTCCAGGTAATTCTACACCTAGCGTATTATACATTTTTACTACACTTTCTGGTGTGATTTCTTTCGTAAAATAAACTTTTGATTTATCCATCTTATATCTCTCCTCTCTATGAATAAAATCTTATTATTTATAGTATAAAGTTAATAACAAATTAAAACTTAAATAAATTTAATCCAATTTCTTCATTATATTCTCTATCCACTACTCCATCTATTATATTTATTACCATTTCACAAGTTGCACTTACAATTGCTTTATTTAAATGTCCTCCAAATACTTCTCCTTTATCATTTCCTGCACTCATATGTATATGTGTATAAAATTCACCATTCATTGTATTTATTGTTCCTGTTAAAGAAACTATTTCAAAATTACCTTTAAAATCATTTGAATAGTATTTCTTTTCATCAATTTTATATACTCCAACAGTAAAATCATTTGTTGCACCTAATGCATTTACATTTGCAAGTTTTATATTTTCCTTTTTGGAAATCTCTTCTATTTTTGTTAAAATCTCCTCACCTTTATCGATTCTTGCTACTATAGTATTCCCGAATTTTCTATATTCCATAATTATTCCTCCTTCTTATTTTTTCTTGTATACTTATATATTTGTATTGTTAATTCCTCTATTAAAGCAATTACAATAATAACTACTGGCAATAATGGGTTCAAAATAAAAAATAATAAAATCATTAAAATAGTTATAGCAATTGTAAAACTTCGTACATTAAATCCTTTTTGTTTTATTTTGTTTTTATTTCTAAAAGCTAAAAAATATGAATTTCTAATTAATGTCTTAACCTGGCTAAATGCTGCTAAAATAATTGATCCGAAAAATAAATCTATTAATACCTCTTCTCTTGATGAGAATAAATCAAATTTTAGTATTAATCTTTGACGTCTAGTTAAAAGATTTAATAATTTTAAATCTTCAAATTTTACAACATCATATTTTTCTTTTATATAATCACAAAAGAAAAGCTTACAAGTTAGGTTTTTTGTTGTACATCCACTATTACTTTGAAATCTACATGAAGAACAACACCCATTTACTTCAAAAGATTTATTTTCTCTTTGTATTATACATTGATTGCATTTAAATTCACATATATTTATATCTTTAAATTTATTATCTATTTGCTCACATGACTTATCGAATATATACTCTAATCTTTTCATTCTAGATTTAATATTTAAAACTTTAGCAATTTCTTTAATTTCATCATTATTTCCTTTATATTCTATTTGTTTCTTTTTGTATAAGATTGATTTAAATTTTTTATATTGTCTATATGCTTTATTAATATCATCTTCCAAGATTATTTCTTTTTTCATTTTTGTTCCTACTTTTTAAGAATTTATATTATTATTTTACTAATAATTGTCGATTGTTTCAAGAGAAAATTTAATATTGTAATACTACTTTAGTTCTTTGTATTTATTAAAAATAAAACCGGGATTATATTCCCGGTTAAAAAATTAGTTATTCTTTAAAACTACTTTATGTTCTTTTAAAGATCTTTGAACATCAATTACTCTTTGGTTAGAAGAACCCTTCCACTTAAGTGTTGGTGAATGTAAGTCGTCTTGATATTGACCATCTACTAATACATCAACATATTTTAATGCTTCTTTATCTTTTAAATCTTTTTCGAAATTATATCCTGACCACATCCAAATATTTTTATCTGGATACTTTTCTTTAAAAGCTTTTGCAAGTTCAGCAGTGCCTTGCTCATTTGTAGGATTCATTGGTTCTCCACCTAAGATTGATAATCCTTTTATATAGTCTTTGTCACATAAATCTAAAACTTCGTCTATTGTTTTTTTAGTAAATTCTTTTCCTCCGTTAAAATCCCAAGTTTCTGGGTTAAAACAATTTTTACAATGAAAACTACATCCTTGCATAAATATGGAAACCCTTACTCCTGGTCCATTTGATATATCCATTTTTCTTACTAAATTATATCTCATACTCTTTCTGCCACCTTATTATCTATATGTAGTACTCTTTCTTTAATCTCTTCTGTTCTACCCTTATTCCAGAAGTTTGTTCCTATATATCCACATGTACGTCTTGCAACATTTAATGTGTTATGATCTCTGTTACCACAGTTTGGACAATACCATTCCAAATCATCATCAAGTAAAATTTCTCCTGAATAACCACATTTTTGGCAATAATCTGATTTTGTATTAAGTTCTGCGTACATAATGTTATCATATATAAATTGAATAATTTCAAGAACTGATTCTAGATTATTTTGTAAATTTGGTGTTTCTACATAAGAAATTGCTCCTCCTGGGCTTAATCTTTGGAATTCGCTTTCTAGTTTTAATTTAGAAAATGCATCTATTTCTTCAAATACTGGAACATGGTAAGAATTTGTTATATATTTTCTATCTGTAATTCCTTTGACTGTTCCAAATCTTTCTTTTAAGCATTTTGCAAATTTATATGTTGTAGACTCTATTGGAGAACCATATACAGAATAGTCTATATCTTCTTCAGCTTTCCATTTTGCTGTCATATCAACTAAATGTTGCATTACTTTTATTCCAAAATCTTTTCCTTCCCCATTATCTGTATGTGAATGTCCTGTCATATATTTTACACACTCGTATAATCCTGCGTAACCAAGTGAAATTGTAGAATATCCATGATGTAATAATTCATGAATTGATTCACCTTTCTTTAATCTTGCAAGTGCTCCATGTTGCCATAAAACAGGTGCTACATCACTAGTAACTCTACTTAAACGTTTATGTCTAATTTGTAATGCTCTATGACATAGTTCTAGTCTTTCATCAAATATCTTCCAGAATTTATCAAAATCACCACCAGAAGATAATGCAACATCTGGTAAGTTAATTGTAACAACTCCTTGGTTAAATCTTCCATAATATTTTGGTTTGTTTGTTTTTGGATCAACATATGGTGTTAGGAATGAACGACATCCCATGCATGGATAACAATTTCCATTACCATTTTTATCTATTTTGTATTTTAACATCATTTTTTCTGAAATATAGTCCGGTACCATTCTCTTTGCTGTACATTCTGCAGCAAGTTTTGTTAAATACCAATATTTTGAATCTTCATGAATATTATCTTCTTCAAGTATATATAATAATTTTGGGAATGCAGGTGTTATATATACACCTTTTTCATTTTTAAATCCTAATATTCTTTGCTTTAAAAATTCTTCTATTAATAATGCTAATTCATCTTTATATTCATCGGTTTCACCTAAGTACATGCAAACTGATAAGAAAGGGGCTTGACCATTTGTATTTGTCATTGAATTTACTTGGTAATTGAATGTTTGTACACTATCTGCAACTTCTTTTCTTGTATCTTGTTCTGCAAATTTTTTACAATCTTTGTCCGGTAAATTTCTTTCCTTATATCTTTGGTAATATCTTTCATAGCTTGATCTTACAAATGGAGCTAAATGAGTTAAAGAAACTGTTGCTCCACCATAACTTGAAGATGTAACAGCAAGAATTATTTGTGTTGCAATTGTAGCTGCTGTAATAAGTCTATGTGGTTTTTCTATCATTACTCCATTAATTATTGTTCCATTTTGTAGCATATCTTCCAAATTTATTAATTCACAGTTATGCAATGCGTTTTGTGCAAAATAATCTGCATCATGGAAATGGATAATTCCTTCATCATGTGCTTTAACAATATCTTCTGGTAATAAGAATCTTCTAGTTATATCTGTACTTGTTATTCCAGCTAGATAATCTCTTTGTGTTGTTACAACCTCAGCGTTTTTATTAGAATTTTCATTATTCCAATATTCGTTTTCTCCTTCAATTAATTCCTTAATTGTTTGGTCAGTTGTATT
>CALYAI010000078.1 GCA_944393475.1 uncultured Clostridia bacterium | reverse complement strand
TTTCTCCGTCATAGCTTCCTCCATTTAATTTTTTCTTTTAAATATTCTTCCAATATTTTTCTATCTCTTAAAACAATAAATTTTGTAGTATATACAGATTCATATTTCGATGCTTTTAAATTATTAAAACTAGATATTATAAGTTCTAATGCTTTTTCAGGTGTCTCCCATAACAATTTAGCACCTTCTTCTCTTTCTTTCTCTGTTACATGCAATTGTTTAGTATCCTTTATAACTTTACCAACAAAAACATAAGAGATTTGTTTAAAATTATTCAAAGATTTGCACTCTTCCGTTGTACCTAATTTTTTTATAATTTCTACTTCGCAACCTGTTTCTTCCATTACTTCTCTTTTAAATGCTTCTTCTGGAGCTTCATCTCCTTCGATTCCTCCTCCTGGTAATTTGTATTCATTTTTATTGCTTTTATTAAATACAGCAATTTTACCATCATCTCTTAGAACAATTCCTCTAGCTCCTAATCTTAATCTAGGATTATTTAAATTACCTTCTTTTCCGCCTATATCTGTATCCGTTATTTTACATATTAGTTTTTCTTCCATTTAATTCTCACCTCTTTTATATTTTAATTGCTAATAACAATTGTTTTCAACATAATTTATATATCTCCCTTTTTCTTTGCAATTATCCAAAAAACATGCCAATGTTTTATTTGATGCATTGCAGTTTTTCCATCTTTCTCTACTTCATTTAGTCTTAATATTTTAAAATCTTTAAGAAGATCTTCAATTTCTTCTTTTTCTAAAAAAGTAATTTTTTTATTTTCGTTCCAAGAATCATTATTTCCAAAAAAATTGCATAAAAAATATCCATTATCATTTAAAGCATTTTTTATTTTATCAATCAATGCTTTTATTGAATTTATATTTGAAAAAGGCAATGATTCATATGAAATAATTAAATCAGCTTTTGGTAGATTGACATCATCAAATTTTGACTGAATAAAATTTAATCTTAGCCTTTCTTCTTCTGTTAAGCCATTGTTTAAGTATTTTGCAACATCTATTCTGTCTATTGCTGTAACATTTATCCCTTCTTTTATTAAGAATTTCGTATCCCTGCCTGCACCACAACCTAAATCTATTGCCTCTTTTATATTTTTATTGTTTTTTATAAATTCCACTAATATTTTATGTGGTTTTAATACATTTAAATTATTATAAAAATCCATTTTCACTCCTACTAATTTGTTCTTTCACTATGTATCTGACTGTCCATAATAAATTACAATTGGTTTTTCATCATCTATTGTCTTTCTATCTAACACAATAGTTACAAATCCATCAATTGCATTATTTAAAGTTTCAACATTGTATGCCAAACCACTTTTACTATGAATTTCTGTTGAAGAATTTACTATAACATCTTCTTTAAATTCTTCCGTATTATTAAAGTAATTTCCATATATATCTGAAAACACTATTGTTATTATTGCTTTTTCTTTATTAATTATATTTATTTTTTCTATTCCTGTTATCTGTTGTCTATCTAATTTTGGATCTTTTAAAGAAAGATTCACTAGTAACTCTCTTTTTAAATCTTCTCCAGAAAGATTTTTAGCAATACCTATAACTATTTTTTCTTTACTTTTATGTAGATCAATAACATCTCCTGCTTCGATTGAAGAAACACCGTTTATTATTTCTTCTGTTCTAGCATTTATTAAATCCATATCATTAGAAATCTTAATTTTATAATTTTCTCCATCTGTTTCTGTAAAGTTAATAACATCGTCTTCGATTTCTGTAATTTTTCCGGTCGCAAAAAAATATTTAGCTTTAATATCATTGATATATACAGCTTTATTTTCTGTGTTTTCCTGTAAACTATTATCTTTGATTGAATTTTCTCGGATTACAACATTGTTAATTTCTGTAGTTGTATTTATGTTGTAGTTTTTAGATGGTAATACGATTATAAGAATTATTAATAAAATACATATTAAAATAATAGCCAATCTTTTTTTCATGTATTTTCTCCTTATTTAATCTTTCTTCTCATATATAAAACAGGATAAGGATTTCCTTGGTCATCTAGTTCATTTCTCTTATAAGTTTCAAATCCCATATGTTCATAAAATCCTTTTGCTTTTGGATTTTGTTCATTCACTGCTAGTTCATTTATATCATATTTTTCTATACCATAGCTTAATAGTTGTTTTCCTAATCCCTTTCCTCTTTCACTATTTTTAACAAATAACATTTCAAGTTTATTTCCTTCAATTCCCATAAAAGCAACGGGAATGTTTTCATCTTCTATAATTACTAAATTTGCCACTCCTTTTATTGCTTGTGGTACATATTTTTTAATTTCATTTATCTCTTCGCTAGATAGAAATAAATGTGTTGCTCTCACTGAATCCTCCCATACTTCTAGTAATTGATTTATTAGTAATGCATTTCGTTCTTTAATTTCTTTTATATACAATTATTTCATCCCCCATCTTAATTCAGTATTATTATATCAACTATTTTTATAATAAACAATTACTTTGTTCTTAGAATATAATTTAAATCTTCTATCGCTTTATCTATATTCATCATTCCATTTCCAATTGGATAATAAACAGGATATATATTATACTCTTTTCCTGCAATATTTCTTAAAAAACTTTGTTTTCGACATTGTGATACTGATATATTTTTATTCAATATAATAGAGCTAACCTGGTTTCCAAAAGTTATAATTTTCTTAGGATTAATTATTTCTATTTCTTTGTATAACAAGTCAAGATATTGATTATAAACAGAATTTGGTAATACTCGTGCATCAAGTTGAGTACATTTTCCAAGATTGGTTATGAAGTATTTATGTCTCTCTACATCATCATATACTAAGTCTGCAAAGTCTTCATCCCATTCCTGCGGTTTTCTTTTATTAATTTCTTCATAGATTTTTTCATCAAGTAATCCAATTCTATAAAACAATTTCCATATATTTTTTGTTCCTATCCATGGAGACCTTCTACCTTTCCATTCAGGATTGGAAGCAACGTTTCTCCCAGTTGGATTCATAAAAACAAAACAAATATCTGGATTGTTCGTACATCCCCCATTATATATTGATTTTAATTCTTTAGCTCCATACTTTTCTTGTAATTTATCATATTCTAAATTTAAATCGCTTATTTTCACTCTCTATCATCCTATTATTTTTATAATTTATAAGTATATCTGTTCTTACTTCTCAATTACTTTTATTGATTTTAAATTTAATTCATTAAAAGGTTCTATTAAATCTTCATACTGTACCTCCACAGACTTGCCTTTTTGTAAACTTCCTGATATATCTGTGTTCTCTGTAATATGAGCCTTTATTCCAAATGGAAAATTATATCCTGTATCTGAGTGAATGTCATCTTCTAAAGTATATTTTAAATATACATAACCTAAATCTGCATAACTTTCTCCAATTGTAACTAGCGAAGAATACTTGCTGTTACCATTTAAGACTTCTTTTTTCATCTCTGCATAATCCTTAGATTTTAATACGATTATAGAATTATCCTTTGTATCAAAATCGTTTTCTCCATAGCCTTTTATGTATAAATCTCCAGAACAAATTAATAAATCTCCTTCTTCTATATAGCTTGTATCATATTCATTTAGAGTTATATAATCTATACATTTTTGATTTTTGTCAAGAATATTTGCACTTGTATATTCATCCATTTCGAATCCAAATTCTCCAAAATGTTGACCATTAAATATATAAATATATCCATTATGATGCAATTCTACTATTCCCTGAATTGAGATATTCTCTTTTGTTTCAGTAACTTCATTCGCTTTGGAAAAATCGGCTACTACCTGACCATTTTCATCATAAATACGAGTAGTATTTACCTGGGTGTTTGATTTATTATTTTTGTGCAAAAACAAAATTACTGAAGCAATAAATATTAAGATTATAGCTATTATTATGATTATAATTGTTCTTTTCTTCATATATACTCCTCCCATAATGTCAATATATTACTTACATGAAAGTAATTTCATGTTTTAATTTTACTATAAAAATATAAATTTGAAAATAGAAAAAACACATCTATCTTGAGATGTGTTCTTCCATTTTATTCCGGTTTTATAACTTCACTTTCAGCAACTGAATTATTTTTTAATTTATATGTACAAGTTATATTACCTTTTCCATAGAAAACTTTTGATATGATTCCCGTGTTAGTATTAACATAAAATGTTGTATCATCATAATTTATAACATAACAATTATTTTCTATTTTTATTGGATTAAAAATATTTGCTGTTAAAATTTTTCCATATCCTATTGTATTTATAGTTGTAGCAAATAAAGCTTCTTCATATTCTTTATCAAATTCTTTCATTTTTATTTCTTGATTTTCTTCCCCTGTTTTCTCATTTACAGATATATATTCAGGTATACTTTTATCAATCCATTCTGTTGTAATTATACCTTCATCGTTATAATACTCTTTTATTAAGTATTTATCTCCATAATTATATATCTTATATTCGGTTGTTCTGGTTTGTCCTTCTGATAATTCAGATTTTTTTTCATAATAATAGTTCTTTATAGATGATTTAAGTTGATTACTACTTTCATATAATCTTTTCATAATAAAATTGTTTCTAATCACATTAGCAATTATTCCCAGTATCAAAATAGCAATAACTACTATAATAACTGTAACTAAAATCTTTATTCTTGTTTTCATAATTTTCCTCCTTTTATTATATAAGCTAAAGTGCAGGTATTACAACCACTTTAAGCAAAATTGACATTTGTAATTAGCTATAAATCAAATTTTTAATGTTACAAATTTGTCGTAATAATTATATATATATATATATATATTATCAAGCTTTTAATTTTAAATTTTTTCAACTTAAGAATGTAGTATTTAGTAATTCAGATAAAATTAATCAACCTTATATAAATGAAAATTAAATATTGTAAATTTTAAAATTATACTTTCTATTTCATTCCAAACAAAAAAAGTAGTAACTTTCGTTACTACTTTTTCATTTGGCTGGGCTGGCAAGATTCGAACTTGCGCATGCCAGAGTCAAAGTCTGGTGCCTTACCGCTTGGCTACAGC
>CALYAI010000077.1 GCA_944393475.1 uncultured Clostridia bacterium | reverse complement strand
AGCAAAAAGAAGACTAAAAAGTGGATTGGATAAAGTAAGAGAAGTGAGAAATTTATATTTGGACTCCGAAAAGAAACAGGAAAAGTCAACAGAAAGCGGAGAAGAAAGGTAAAAGGTGGAATAATATTGGATATTCAAGAAAGAAGAAAAGAAATTATAAAAAGATTAAATTCTGGCGAGGAGTTAGAAGAAATATATGCTGATTATCCGGAACTATCAAATAAAGATATGGAAGCAGATAGGAGATTTTTTCTAAGGGCAAATATTATAACAAGAGCAGATATAGAAGGAAAAGACAGACAAAGAATGAGAAGGGAAAAAGTTATAGTAAGTAAAAGTACTTCTACAGCTCCTGTTTCTGCTGATAAAAAAGTTGAAGAATCACCAAGCACTGAGCAAGAAGGACTAACATCAGATGAGATAAGAACATATATTTTGGAACATTTTACATCTTCAACAAATGAGCAGATGGGAATTGATTTGGGATTAGAAACACACGAAATAGCAGGATATAGAAAAAAATTAATAGAAGAAGGATTAATGAAAAGGCATCAAGAATTATTGGAAGAAAGAAGAGAAGAAAGAAGAAAAAGAGCACAGGAACTAGTAGGAAAAATAAAAGTTAGTTGCATAGCTGCAAGATTAGGTATAAATCCAGAAACAGTGTATAAAATTTTAAATATTGGTGATAGAAGACAAATACAAAAGCCAAAAGCAAATCCAGAAGATCCTACTTTAAAAATGTCTGCAGAAGAATTAGAAAATGCTGGAAAGAGAGTAAAAGCATTGGACAAAATGAAAGAATATGGAGAAGCAATAGATGTAATAAATGACATCCTTTCATTTGGAAATATGCCACAAAACAAGCTAGCTATTTTGGAAGAAATAAAAATAGCTATAGAGAGAAAAGAAAGTAGAAGAAGAATGGAATTAAAAAGAGCTGTGACAAGGAGCTCCAAACCAAAAAGTAATGCTACAACAAGAGCTGATTCTTCAGATGGAATTGAATGGATTAATGGAGAAGATCGATAAATTGGAGGAATTATGTTTAAATTACACTCAGAATATAAGCCTACTGGCGACCAACCAGAGGCAATTGAATATTTAAGTAATGGAATAAAAGAAGGAAAGAAATATCAAACACTTCTAGGTGTTACTGGTTCCGGAAAGACATTTACAATGGCTAATATAATACAGCAAGTACAAAAACCAACATTGGTGCTAGCACACAACAAGACACTTGCTGGACAACTATATTCAGAGTTCAAAGAATTTTTTCCAGAAAATCACGTTGAGTATTTTGTTAGTTATTATGATTATTATCAACCGGAAAGCTATATTCCAAGCTCTGACACATATATAGAAAAAGATGCATCAATAAATGATGAAATAGATAAATTGCGTCATTCTGCAACAGCTAGTCTATTCGAAACAAGGGATGTAATAATTGTTTCTTCAGTATCTTGCATATATGGACTTGGGGATCCAATTGATTACGAGAATATGATTATTTCCTTAAGACCTGGTATGCAAAAAT
Organism: uncultured Clostridia bacterium; assembly: GCA_944393475.1. Classification (GTDB taxonomy): domain Bacteria; phylum Bacillota; class Clostridia; order TANB77; family CAG-508; genus Merdicola. The sequence continues at coordinate 3,664 of CALYAI010000077.1, read as the reverse complement.
CTAGGGATGAAGTATTAAAGAAGCTTGTTAAAATGCAGTATTCAAGGAATGAAATAGATTTCAAAAGAGGAACTTTTAGAGCTAAAGGTGATATTGTAGAAATTTACCCATCTGACCAAAGTGAAACAGCAGTTAGAGTTGAATTTTGGGGAGATGAAATAGAGAAAATTTCAGAGATAAATCCTTTAACGGGAAAAGCAATTGGTACAAGAATGCATGTTATGATATTCCCAAATTCACATTATGTTACAACAAAGGAAAAAATGGAAAGAGCGATTGGTACAATAGAGCAAGAATTAGAAGAAAGAATAAAATATTTTAAAGATAAAGGCAAACTAATAGAAGCTCAAAGAATAGAAGAAAGAACCAATTTCGATATAGAAATGATGAAGGAAACGGGATTTTGCCAAGGAATAGAAAATTATTCTAGACATATAAGCGGTAGAGAACCAGGTAGTCCTCCTTTTACTCTTTTTGACTATTTTCCAAAAGATTTTCTATTATTAATAGATGAATCACATGCAACAATACCACAAGTAAGGGCAATGTACAATGGTGATAGAGCTAGAAAGGATTCACTAGTAAATTATGGATTTAGATTACCTTCTGCATATGATAATAGACCACTTACATTTAAAGAATTCGAGGAAAGAATAAACCAGGTAGTTTTTGTTAGTGCAACACCTGGTGATTATGAAAAAGATCATAGTAAAGACAATGTGGTTGAACAAATAATAAGACCTACTGGTTTATTAGACCCAAAAATAGAAGTAAAACCAATAGAAAACCAAATTGATGATTTAATAGAGCAAATAAGAGAGAGGACAGAGAAAAACGAAAGAGTATTAGTTACAACACTAACAAAGAAAATGGCTGAAGATTTAACTAGCTATTTAAAAAACATAGATATAAAAGTAAATTATATGCATTCAGATATTAAAGCATTAGAGAGAATGGAAATTATAAGAAATCTTCGTTTAGGAGAATTTGATGTTTTAGTTGGTATTAACCTTTTAAGAGAGGGATTGGATATTCCAGAAGTTTCGTTAGTAGCGATACTAGATGCGGATAAAGAGGGATTTTTACGTTCAGAGCGTTCACTTATTCAAACTATTGGGCGTGCAGCAAGAAATACAAATGGCAAAGTTATAATGTATGCTGACGAATTAACAGAATCAATGGAAAAAGCAATAAGCGAAACAAATAGAAGACGTGAAATACAGATGAAATATAATAAAGAGCATGGAATAACTCCACAAACAATTCATAAATCAGTAAGAGAAGCTATAAGAGCTACTGTATTAGAAGATGTTTCATCTGAATATAATATTAAAGAAGAAGAAAATATCGATGAAATTATTACTAAATTGACTGACGAAATGCTTAAATGTGCTTCTAATATGGAATTTGAAAAAGCTGCAGAGCTAAGAGATAAAATTAAAGAGTTACAAAATTTATCAGATGAACAATAAATATATAAAAATGATATGAACTAAATAAATAATTTAGTTCATATCATTTTTGTTTAATATAGCCAATTAGCTATTAAAACTTCTTTAACATTCATATTACCATACCCAATACCAACTTTTCTAGAAGGATTTTTATCACCATGGCAGTCTGTTCCTGCAGACATATATAAATTATTTTCTTCACAATAATTTTTTAAAGTAGAAATTTGTTCAGGTGTAAAACTAGAATAATATACTTCAACTCCATCTATAGCTTCAGCAATTTTTAAATCATCTAAAAATTTCAAGTGATTTTCCAAACGGTATAAATATAAATGTGCTAAGAAAACTTTGCCGCCGCATTCCCTTATTTTATTTGCTACATCAATAGCAGATGGATATTGACTAGAAAAATCTCTATATAAAAGAAAATTTGGATTACTGGTTGAATTTCTAAACATAGCATCACTACTAGACCATTCACTTTGTGATAATAATCCTTCGTTTTCTTTATATTTTTTCATATCATCATATAAAATTTTAACAGGAAATTTGACTATGGGATCATATTTTAAGTCTGGACTTAGTTTTATATTATTCTTCTTACATATATCTACATATTCATAGAATTCTTTTTCGAAACTTTTAAGTTCATCTTCTTTAGGATATTGGATCTCAACCCAATCCTTAATCTTATCTAGATCAAAATTATAGCCCAAAACTTCAATTTTAATACCATTAAATACGCAATTAAATTCTGCGCCAGTTATTATTCTGCCAGAGAAGTATTTTTTTACATCAATATTTCTTAATTTTATATGTGGCATAACAGTATCATGATCTGTTATTGCTAAAGTTGTAACTCCATTTTTTTCTGCATTTTCTAATAATTTTTCTATTGACCATGTGCCATCGGAAAAAATTGTATGTGTATGCAAATCAACCATTTTGAACCTCCTTGTTTTAAAACATTATATATTAGTAAATTTATTTTGTATATATAAAACATAAATATTAAGATTTTGTAACAAATGTTGACAATTAAATATGTTTATATATAAAATTAATCATAATAGTATATAAAGATATAAAAGGAGATTTTTTATGTTTGGATTCAAAAGAAAAAATGAAGAAAATAATACTACAACTGCAATTGCACTAATTCCTAAGAAAAGAAGTTTATTTACAAAATTAATATCTTTTTTTAAGAGAAATAAGAAAGAAGAGTTTTATGGAGTACAATCTTTCTATTCAGTGCATTCATATATAATAAATGCTGTAAATTCACTAAAAGAAGAAATATATAATGTAACTGTTGACTTGGATGCAAAAGAAACTTTTTACATTAATAATATAAAAGAGATTGGAATTATTAAACATGAAAAAAATGATGCAACAAAAGTAATTGTAGCAGATTATAGGTTGGAAAATACGAATGATAATAGCGAAACAAATCTAAGAAAAGTTTGCTTCGAAATGCCTACTAATTATACTCTAGAAGAATTTTTAACAAATGATGGATTATATGAATTAATTAAAGCAACAAATTTAAAATTTAATGAATTAAATTTTTATAAAGTAAATGTAATTGGAAGAGCAAATATCGAGACAGGTGAAGATGGTAAAGTATATATCTTAGCAGTAAGTAATTATGAAGACACAAAAGAATACGTAGATACAAAACTTACAGAAAATTGGTTAAATCAAATAGAAAAAAACAAGAAAAAGACAGAAGAAATAAAGCAAAAAGAAGATATAGAGCAAATTTATAATGCACCACAAACAAGTACAGCTTTTGCAAAAGAGGAAGAGAAAAAGGAAAATAGAATTAATGATAACAATATTAGAGTTGCACCTGGGAATAGAGCAATATATTTTACAGATCCAGACAATGGTAAAACGATTTTCTTAGATGAACTTACAAAAGTAAATTCAGTTGTTCATGGAGAAGATAGTATAGCAAATTTATATATAACAAATTACGAAGCAAGGAAAGAATTTGAGGAACAGGACAAGGAAAATGATAAGGAGCAACTAGCGTTTGAATTAACAGATGAAGATATGAACGAATTATTAAAAAATGATGATGAAAGTTTAAATTTGGCTTTTAGAACATTATTTTCAGAAACAAATGTTGGACAATATAAAGGAAGCAGAAAATTGAGAAGTAAACATATTGGTTATTTAAAGAAAACCATAGAAGGATATAAAAT
>CALYAI010000076.1 GCA_944393475.1 uncultured Clostridia bacterium | reverse complement strand
ATTAAGAAGTGTTCAAGATAAACTTGCAGAAAAAAAATTTTATATGGATTGTGATAAAAATATCGAAACAAATAAAGAATAAAAAAATAACTCACATTTTTGTGAGTTATTTTTTTATCAAATCATCTAATTTAAAATCAATTATATTCATTAAATCTTTTATATTTAATTCTACTTGGTATCCAATCTTACCTGCACTAAATATAATTTCATTAAATTCTGCTGCTGTGCAGTGTATAACAGTTTTAAACTGTTTTTTCATACCTATTGGTGAACATCCTCCGTGTACATATCCTGTAAGTGGTAATAATTCTTTAGATTTTACCATTTCTATACTTTTTTCATCAACAGCCTTAGCTGCTTTCTTTAAATCTAACTCCTCTGCTACAGGAATTACAAAAACATAATGTTCTTTAGATCTCCCTATTGTAACTAATGTTTTAAAAACTCTTGCTGTATCTTGGTTTAAATACTCCGCTACTTCAACACCACTTAATGCTTTATTAGGATCATATGTGTGTTTTTTATAATTTACTTTAGCCTTATCTAAAATTCTCATTACATTTGTTTTATCTTCCATTATCTCACCTGTTACATTTTGATTATTTTCTCCCAAGATAAATCTTTTTTCCCAAAATGTCCATAATTAGTTGTTTTTGAAAAAATCGGTTTTTGCAATTCTAAGTATTCTATTATTCCTTTTGGTGTCAAGTTAAAGTTTTCTTTAATTTTCTCTATTATATCCTCTTCAGGGATAGTATTGGTTTCGAATGTATTTACATATATTGACAAAGGATCTTCTATCCCTATTGCATATGATAACTGTATTTCGCATTTTTTTGCATATCCGTTTGCAACTATATTTTTTGCTATATGTCTAGCCATATAAGCAGCTGACCTATCAACTTTTGTGGCATCTTTACCTGAAAAAGCACCACCACCATGTCTAGCATAACCGCCATATGTATCTACAATTATTTTTCTTCCAGTTAATCCAGTATCGCCAAGAGGGCCTCCTATTACAAACCTTCCTGTTGGATTAATGAAAATTTGTGTATTCTCATCCATCATATTTTCACTAATCACATAATCTATTACTTTTTCTTTTATATCTCTTCTTAATTGCTCCATACTAATATTTTCCAAATGTTGAGTAGAAACTAAAATATTTTCTATTCTTTTTGGTTTGTTTCCTTCATATTCAACAGTTACCTCTGTTTTTCCATCCGGTCTTAAATAATTTAATACTCCTGTTTTTCTAATTTCTGTTAATCTTCTTGACAATTTATGTGCTATATAAATTGCATATGGCATATATTCGTCTGTTTCATCCGAAGCAAACCCAAACATAATTCCCTGATCACCAGCACCTCCAATATCAACACCTAGAGCAATATCATCACTTTGCTTTGTAATATTAATATCTATATCACATGTTCTATAATCTATATCTGTATCAGCATTATCATATCCTATCTCTTTTATAGTACTTCTTACGATATCTTCTATATTCACTTCTGCTTTTGAACTTATCTGTCCTGCAATAGTAATTTTATTCTTTGATGCAAAAGTCTCCACTGCAACTCTTGAATTTTTATCTTGTTTTAAACATTCATCCAAAATTTTATCTGAAATATAATCACATAATTTATCTGGATGACCTTCTGTTACACTTTCTGAAGTAAAATAATATTTTTTCATTTTCTAGTCCTTTCTATAATACAAAAATTTATCACCATCTTTTGATGGTGACTATATTAAACATTTATATAAAATATTTTCTAAATTATCTGTTTTTACGACTGATTCTATCGATGCATTTAACATATCCTTTGGCTTTGTTCTAGTTAAATCCAATTTATATCCATTTTTTAAAGCTAATTCTCTTATAAACTCTCTTATGGTTCTACCATTACCTTCTCTAAATGGATGTAAAACATTTAGTTCTGCCATATAATATGCTAATCTTGCAGAAAAACTTTTTTTCGACAAATCTTGTAAATAATTTTCTTCTTTTAATTTATCCAATAATTTTATTAATTCTTGTTCTATATACTCCCATTCTGCAAATCTAAAATTACCCTTTGCTATATTTTCACTTCTAAATAATCCAGCAAACTCATATATATCTTCAAATAAAAATTTATGGATACTTACAAAATGATCCAAATCAAAATTTCCTATATTATCTTTTTGCCTTAAAATATATAATTTTGCTAAGACTATTTTTCTTTCATAATTATATAATTTTTCTTTATCCTTTATATTTAATTTATTTTTTAATATATTCGTATTTTCATAACAATATATAGAATTTCTTGCTTCATACAATTCATACATAAAAACATCTCCTTATAAAGACATTTTCTTTATTATATCAATCATATCTTGTTCTGTTATTTTATGTTCTTGATAATCTCTTAGCATTGATATATCTTCCTCAGTTACATACATATCTTCTATTGCTAAGTCTTGTTTTAAATTTTCTATATCAAATTTAAACTTTTTTTCATTAAACATATTTTTTCTCCTTAAAACATACTACCTTTTTATTATACCATATTTTTGTTAATTTATCAACATTTAGAATACCTTCATATGAATTTTTATAGAAAAAAAGACTGCTTTTGCAGTCTTTTATTTTCCAAATCCTATGTACTTTGTCTTTCTAGAAAATGCTAATATTGCTTCAAAAATTGGACCTAATAGCCATAATCCAAAACCAAATCCTATTCCCTTTCCAAATCCCTCTGCTAGAGTAAATTTAGTATAAATATTAATAATAATAAGTATAAACCAACCAATTATTGGTATCAATGCCAACAGTAAAACCCAAGGACTTACATCGCATATTTTATACATTACAATATCTCTATAGATAGGTATTATTGCCGCCCAAGCATGTTTCCCTGCTTTTTTATAAATTCTCCACCTAACAATAATATTATATATAATTAATACAACAATTGTCCAAAAAATTATTTTAAAAGCTGTAAAAGCCATTATTAAATTTAATCCTAATGATATTTTATCTGTTGTTGTCATATCTTGCTGTATATTATCCAATATCTCCGTTGGCGTTGCTCCATCCTCTAATTGTTGTTGAATCTCATCAATATCAATGTCCTCAGAAAGAATTTTATTTAATTGCTTAGCATCTACAGACCTTAAAAGACTAGTTCCTGAATCAATAACCTCTTCACTTATTCCCTGACTTTCTAATAATTGTTTATTTTCCTCTATAGCTGTTGCAATTTCATCATTGCTATAATTCTCACTTAAATCCTTATATGCTTGAAGCACATCATAAATATCAACATTCCCCTTTGAATTTTCTTCTATTAAATCTTTCAAGTCGTTTAAATCTTCAACTTTAATAACATTTGTAGCTTTTACAATTGTTGTCATTAAAATTAGCATAATAATTATTAACATACATGATAATATTTTTCTATTCATTTTTTAGCTTCCTTTCTTTTATAATAATATTATTAAACTATATTTTATAATTTTATGCAATACTTCTTTTTATAAATTATTTTTTAATAGTTATTACTTTATATTATATAATTTAGCTTCATTATACAAATAAATATTACAGAAAAAAATTCTAAAAGTTTTTATACTTTTAGAATTTCTGGCTCCCCTTGTTGGACTCGAACCAACGACCTATCGGTTAACAGCCGAGCGCTCTACCAACTGAGCTAAAGGGGAATTTATAATTTGTATTATATAATATTATTTATATTATTGCAATACTTTATACTCATTTGTAAAATTACATTTTTATTACATCTTTTATTAAAGTTTTATTTATATTATCAATAATTTCAGGAAAAGCTTTATAAACAGAGTGATTTAACTTTAACTCTATTTCGTTTTGAATATTAAATATTCCCCTTAAACTCACTTCTGTAACATCTGATATTCCTTCTTTCAATATAATTTCCATTCTTTTTCTTTCAACAGTCATTATACCATTTGTACCGCCCATATTATCTGCTAGTTGTACTATCTTATCGTACATATCAAATTCACGTTTATTTATGTAACTTATAATAAATCTTATCTCATCTCTAGTAAATCCTGCACCTTTGTTGTATAAGATTTTCTTTACTAATTTCTTATCATAAAAAGAATGTGTCAAACAAACCCTAGCTTCATTTTCATATCCTAAATTATATAAAAAGTTATATCCATCCAATATGTGTCTCATTTCTACCTTAGTTTCATGTTTTTTTCCTATATCATGTATTAGACCCAATACATATGCTTTTTTTCCATTTAAACCTAATTCATCAGCTATTCTTTCTGCTACTATTGCAACATTTATAGAATGCTTCATTAGTTGGTCGTTATCTTTTAAAGAATTATTTTCTAAAAAAGCATAAGCTTTTTCTATGGTTAAATTTTTCATATTTTATCTCCTAGTAAATTTACACGTTATAAAAATAAGTAGTTTCTAAGTCTGACTCATGTAATAGCAGAGCTAAGGGATATTTTCTATATGCTTGTCCCAAAGTAGAATATAGTTCTTTTGGCTCGCTAAACCCCATATGCCATCTTATACAATACTTTTCTTCGACGGTTAATTTTATATATTCACTAATCATCATAACAGATTTTTCTCCATGTCCATATGGAATTGTATCTTCTACAGTATAATAAGGAACTTTTTCCCATACTCCTAATGTATTTTTTACATTTCTATAATCAACTTTATAAAAATTCACCTTGCAAATATCGTGCAATAAAGCAATAATAATTAAACTATCATTTGATACATTAATATCTATTGGTGCATTTTTTATTTTTTCATATAATATTTTATAAACATTTAAACTGTGTTCTAGTAAACCTCCTTCATACGCACCATGATACCTTGTACTTGCAGGTGCTTTGAAAAAATCTGTTTTTTCGATAAAATCGATCAATTCCTCCATTCCTTCTCTCTTCACAGATTTTAATAATTTTAAAAATTCTTCTTTCATAATTAGTACTCCTTTAATATTTTCATTATCTATTCTTACTTAAATAATACATTAGAATTTATAATAAATAATTATAATAAATTTTTATCATATTTCAAATAATTCTAATAAAATTACTTTTTTTATAACACAAAAAATATTTTTATACAATATTTAGCAGAAAAAAAATAGCAGATAAAAATATCTGCTATTTTGGCTCCTCTTGTTGGGCTCGAACCAACGACCTATCGGTTAACAGCCGAGCGCTCTACCAACTGAGCTAAAGAGGAATATAAAACTAGCGAAAGCCTATCTTCCCAACAAGGTAACTCGTAAGTATTTTCGGCACATTAGAGCTTGACTTCTGTGTT
>CALYAI010000075.1 GCA_944393475.1 uncultured Clostridia bacterium | reverse complement strand
AATGTTGTAGTATCTCCAACTTGTTCTATTGTAACATTTTTGTGCATTGGAGCTTTTTCTTCTATAACATCTAATATAGAACCAAAGTCTTTAATTCCCTTAGCAGATAGAGTTTTTATAGGACCTGAAGAAACTGCGTTTATTCTCATTCCTTTTTTTCCTAAATCTTGTGCTAAATAACGTATACTTGCTTCTAGAGCTGCTTTTGCAACACCCATTACATTATATCCTACAACAGCTTTTTCTGATCCATAATATGTATATGTTACAATACTTGCACCTTCATTTAATACATCTTGTGCAACAGCTTCGTTAACGATTTTTACTAATGAATATGCACTAACATCACATGCATGAGCATATCCTTCTCTTGAAGTATTTATAAAATCATTTCTTAAATCATCTGTAAAAGCATGTGCAATACTATGTAGAATTCCATCAACTTTTCCAAAATCTGCTTTAATTGATGCAAAACATTCTTTTATGCTTTCATCTGAACTTGCATCACATGGATATAATTTTGTTCCAGGAAATTCCTCTAATAATTTTGCTAATTTTTCTGAACCTTCATCTGGATTGTATGTGCAAATTAATTGTGCACCATTTTTATGAGCAGACATAGCTGCACCCCATGCAATACTCCACTTATTTCTTACTCCCATTAAAACTATTTTTTTGTTTTCTAGTAACATAATCCTATTCCTCCATCTTTCCAATTTTTCTATATTTTTCATATCTAAGATTTAATAAATCTTCGGTACTTAACTTGTTCAACTTATTTAGAGTTTTTATAATATATGCTTTTAACTCTTTAGAAACGAACTCTAAATTATCTTCTTTATTTTCTGATTCTTTAATAATATCATCAATTATTCCTAGCTTTTTTAGGTCCTTAGCTGTAATTTTCATTTTTTCTGCTGCTTCTTTATTTTTACTTGCATCTTTATATAAAATACTTGCAAATCCTTCTGGTGATAATACTGAATATACACTATTTTCTAGCATTGCAATTTTATCACCAACACAGATTGCTAAAGCACCACCACTTGAACCTTCTCCAATTACAATAGCAATAATTGGTGTTTTTAGTCTAGACATTTCCATTAGGTTTCGAGCTATTGCTTCTCCTTGACCTCTTTCTTCTGCACCTAATCCTGGATAGGCTCCGGGTGTATCTACAAAAGTAATTATTGGTCTATGGAATTTTTCGGCTTGTTTCATAAGTCTTAAGGCTTTTCTATATCCTTCTGGATTTGTCATTCCAAAATTTCTTTCCATCTTTTCTTTTGTAGTGCTTCCTTTTTCTTGACCTATAACTGTAACCACAGTTCCATCAATTCTTCCAATTCCACCTATGATTGATTTATCATCTCCAAAATATCTATCTCCATGAAATTCGATGAAATCATCAACAATTGAATTTATATAATCTTTAGCTTTTGGTCTTTGTGCATCTCTTGCAAGCATTACAATATCCCAAGCTGTTTTTTTACTCATTTGATTTCATCTCCTTCCTAATTTTTATGCAACTCTAATATTTGAGCAATTGTTTTTTTCATATTTTTTCTTTCGACGATTTTATCTATAAAGCCATGTTCTAATAAAAATTCTGATCTTTGGAACCCTTCTGGTAATTTTTGTCCAATTGTTTGTTCTATAACCCTTGGACCTGCAAAACCAATTAATGCGTTTGGCTCTGCTAAAATAATATCTCCAAGACTTGCAAAACTTGCTGTAACTCCACCAGTTGTAGGATCTGTTAAAACTGTAATATTCAAAAGTCCTGCGTCGTCTAATTTAGCTATTGCTGCAGATGTTTTTGCCATTTGCATTAAAGATACCATTCCTTCTTGCATTCTAGCACCACCTGAAACACAAAAAATAACGAATGGTAATTTGTTTTTAATTGCATCTTCTATAGCAAGTGTTATTTTCTCTCCAACAACACTACCCATACTTCCCATTAAAAAGTTTCCATCCATAACTGCAATAACAACTTTGTTTCCGTTTATCTCTCCAAAACCAGTTGTTACTGCTTCTTTGATTTTTGTCTTCTCTTTTAAAGCTTCAATCTTTTTTACATATCCATCAAATTTTATTGGATCTGTTTCTGGTAGATTTTCGTATGTTTCTTCGAAAGTTCCTTCATCTATAATTTGTTTTATTCTTCTTCTTGCTGAAATTCTAAAGTGTTTGCCACAATTTGGGCATACACTTAAATTTTTATGTACATCATCTTTATATAAAATCTCTTTACAAGCATCACACTTTACCCACTTACCAACTAACATGTCTGAAGCTTTGGTGTTTTTTTGTGATTTTTCTTCTTCACTATTGTTTACCTTTTTTATTTTGTCGATAACCATAGCTTTGTTTTTCCTCCTTTAGGAATCATAGGAATTCTTCTTAAATTTTCCATTTTTATCCGTGTTGTAATTATATAGTTATTTTTTATTTTTTTCTATTAGAATGAGTAGTCAGTTGAATAAGATTTTTATTAGTTACTTCTAGTTTAGTTATAACTAGCGTACTTATATATGATGTTAAATATCATTTATTACCAGATGAAGACTAATTAATCTACTTCGTATCTTTTTGTTAAATTTCGAAAATCTATTGACTCTTCTTTTTCAAAAAAGTAGTATTGTCTTTTTATATAATATATGTTATATTGGTCCCGATATAAAAAAGAGGAATCACAGATGAAATCAACTACATCAAAAATAGATATTTTAAAATATGTCTTAAGTATATTTTTATTCTTATTTACATTAGTTACATTTCCAAGTATTGCATCTTTTATATTTTTACTCATTGGGATAATTATATTACCAAACATTTGGAAAAAATTAATGACTTATATTAATAGCAAATTATTAATAGTTGTTTGTATTATATTATTTTTCGTTGGTTGCTCTATTTCTCCATCAAGTAACTTTCATCCTACTGAATCTATAAGTAATAATATAATTAATAATGAAATATCTAATATTACTTTGCAAAATTCTGTAGTAGAAAACACATCAAATAACATCACAAATACTACTAATGTCATTGACAATCAAATCATAAAAAATACAGTTAACACATCTACTAACTTGAAAGAAACCGAAAAAACAAACACACAAGCACAAAGTAAATCAAGTTCCATAAAAACTACAAATACTCCTCAATCTTCTACAACTTCTCCTGCAAGTAAAAAAAATTCTTCTAAATCAACAACTAGTAGTTCTAGCACTTCTTCTAGTAAAGAGCAATCTAATTTTGATACTGTATGGATTGGTGAAACAGGTAATAAGTACCATTACCAATCTTGTCCTACTTTAAAAGGTAAGGGACGTCCAATATCATTAAGTGAGGCAAAAGCTCAAGGTAGAGAACCTTGTAAGGTTTGCCATTAACACATAATAGGAATGCAAAAAAATGCATTCCTTATTGTATCCCTAAATATTATATAAATCTTTAGCTGTATAGTGTGTATGTAAATATTTATGTGCTATTTCACTTCCTGGTTTTTGTAAAAATTCTGCATACATTTGCTTCATAACAGGATTTTCATGTGATTTTCTTATTACACTCTTTTCATCTATTGTATATAAAGCATCTGCTCTTAATTTTCTAACATCAACTTCACTTCTTATTTTAGAACTCTTTATTGGCTGGCCTCCACCCATTACACAACCACCTGGGCAAGCCATTATTTCTACAAACTGATAATCTGCTTTTCCTTCTCTTATCTCGTCCATTACTTTTCTAGCATTACTTAATCCACTTACAACAACAGCTTTAATTTTTTTACCAGCAATTTCTACAGTTGCTTCTTTTCTACCTTTGCCACCTCTTACAGCTTCATATTCAAATTGTGGTAAATCTTTTCCTTCTAGCGTATCTGCTGCAGTTCTTAATGCTGCTTCCATAACGCCACCTGTAGTTCCAAAAATAGCACCTGCACCTGTAGCTTCTCCCATTGGCTCATCGAATACATCATCTTCTAATTGTGTAAATTCGATATTTGCTTGTTTTATCATTCTAGATAACTCTCTTGTTGTAATTACATAATCAACGTCACGAAGACCATCTACTTCCATTTCTTCTCTTTGACATTCATATTTTTTAGCAATGCAAGGCATAACAGAAACCATACATATTTTCTTTGGATCAATATTGTATTTTTTAGCATAATATGATTTTACCATTGCTCCAAACATTTGGTGTGGAGATTTACAGCTTGATAAATGGCCTAATAAATCAGGATAATTTTTTTCTGCAAACCTTACCCATCCTGGGCTACAAGATGTAATCATTGGTAAACCCTCTTGTTTAGAAAAACGTTCAACAAATTCATTTGCTTCTTCCATTATTGTTAAATCAGCACCTGTATTTGTGTCAAAAACTCTATCAAAACCTAAACTTTTTAAAGCTGATACCATTTTACCAGTTACATTTGTTCCAATAGGCATTCCAAATTCTTCTCCTAAGGCAACTCTAACAGCAGGAGCTGTTTGAACAACTGTATATACATCTGGGTCTTTTAAGTTTCTCCAAACATCTTTAATGTATTCCTTTTCCTTTAAAGCTCCTGTTGGACATGCCTCTATACATTGACCGCAAAATGTGCAGTTTACATCATTTAAGCTATTGTCTCCAACTGTAGATATGCAAGATTCAAATCCTCTATTAATGCAATCAATTGCTCCGATTTCTTGAACATTTTTACATGCTGCAACACATCTTCTACACAAAATACATTTATTAAAATCTCTCATTATTGCAGGTGATTTATCATCTACTTTATGTTCTGTCATTTCACCTTCAAATTCAACATGTTGAACATTAAATTTCATAGCTAATGCTTGTAATTCACAATTACCATTACGACTACATGTTAAACAATCACGATGATGATTAGATAATATTAAATCTAATATAACTCTTCTTGCTTCCATAACTGCTGGTGAGTGTGTATGTACAACCATTCCTTCTTCTACTTTTTGAATACAGGATGTAGCAAAACCTTTTCTGCCATCAACTTCTACAATACACATTCTACAATCTCCAACTTCATTAATATCTTTTAAAAAGCATAATGTTGGAATATCTATATTAGCCTGTCTTGCAGCTTGTAGGATCGTAGTACCTTGCTTTACTTTAACTTCTTTATCATCAATTGTTAATGTTACTAAATTTTCTTCCATATTAATTCTCCCTTCAAGTGGAATTTTTATTTATTGAATATAAATTTATTTAATATCCCTATCTTAATTGTTTATAGCTTTAAATGGACATTTATCTACACATGTACCACATTTAATACAAATATCTGGATCAATCTTATGTGGCTGTCT
>CALYAI010000074.1 GCA_944393475.1 uncultured Clostridia bacterium | reverse complement strand
AATGATTGTAATATTTATAAAGATGAAGAAAATATAGAACATGATCCATTATTTATGATTATGTTCATATAGATAACTTGAGGTCTCAATTTGCGACCTCAAAACACTTTATAACTCAATCTTAGGCTCATACTTCTCAAGCCACATATTTACTTGGCAAAGATATGCCATAAGCTGTGGCCCAGTCATTAATTGACCAAACCAAGGTCTAGTAAAAGCAGAACCATCCGTATCTAAAATTTCTAAAATGTAGTTTCTATTTAACAAATCATTAATTGGTGCATTCTTATTTTGCATGATTTTAGCAAGCATATTCTTTACAGCTTTTAAATAACTAGGATTATGCGTTTTAGGATAAGGAGATTTTTTTCTATTAACAATTTTATCAGGTAATATATCTTTCATAATATATCTTAACAAGCCTTTTTCACGACCTTTATATGCTTTAATTTCCCAAGGTACATTCCATAAATATTCTGCTAGCCTATAATCACAGAAAGGAACACGAAGTTCAAATCCATTATACATACTCATTCTGTCAGATCTATCTAATAAAGTTTGCATAAACCAGTTTAAAGTTAGATAGGAAATTTTTCTTTTCTCTGCAGTTTCTTTTGAATCAGTATCTAAAATTTCTACTTCAGATAAACTTTCTTTATATCTAAAATCTATATAATCATTTAAATTTATATTGCTAGAAATTGATTCATTTAAAAGATGTTGACGTTCAGAAATAGCAATTGACCAAGGAAAAGTATTACTATTTAATGCATCATTTCTAAAAAACCAAGGATAGCCACCCAAAATTTCATCAGCACATTCACCACTTAAAGCTACAGTTGCATAATTTTTAACATTCTTACAAAGAAGGAGTAGTGAAGAATCCACATCAGCCATTCCAGGCACATCTCTTGCAATCATTGCATCTTCCAAATATTTTGCAAGATCAGGAGTGTCTAATACTATTTTAGTATGGTTTGTTCCATATTTATTTACCATTAAATTTATAAATTCATTATCAGAATTTGGCTGAAAGTCACTCTTAACAAAGTTTTTATCATTATCTACATAATCGACAGAAAAAGTATTAAGAGCGGGTAAATCGTTCTTCTTATAATAATTACTAGCATATGCTGTAATTATACTAGAATCCAATCCACCTGATAGTAATACGCATAAAGGAACATCGGAAACTAATTGTCTTTTAATACTATCTTCTAGTAAAAATTTAATTTTATCACATGTTTCTGCAAAAGAATCAACATATGGCTTACTTGTAAACTTCCAATATTTATGAACATGAAAACCATATTTATTAAATATTGCAAAATGTGCAGGTTTTAATTCATATATATTTTTAAAAATAGTTGTGCCAGCAGTATGAGCAGGACCAATTCCAAAGAGTTCACATAAACCATTTTTATCAACTATTTTTTCAATACCAGGAAATTCAAATAAGGCTTTTATTTCAGAAGCAAAAATAAAATTATCATTTTGCAGAGAATAAAACAGTGGTTTAATTCCAAAATGATCCCTTGCTAAGAATAACTCTTCTTTTTCTTTATTCCAGATTGCAAAAGCAAAAATACCATTTAAATATTTGGTAACATCATATCCGAAGAATACAAAAGCTTTTAATAAAACTTCTGTATCAGATGTAGTGGAAAAGGTAAATCCATTACTTGTTAAGATTTCTTTAATTTCTGGAACATTATATATTTGCCCATTATATACAATGGAATATTCATTTTCATTGTATGTATATGTCATAGGTTGTTTTCCACCAATAGGATCTATTACAACCAATCTTCTATGTGCTAAAAAAGCAGGACAAGAAGAGTAAATTCCAGATTCATCAGGCCCTCTTTTTGTAAGAGAATAATTCATTTTATTTAATATAGAAACAGGATTTTTCAGATTCTTTTTGTAATTAACAAATCCAACGATTCCACACATAAAAACACCTCCAAATTTACATAAGTATATTAAATTACATTATGTGCACAAGCAGTATAAGATAATGTAAAACATTCTATAAATAATATGAAAAATTAAGATAAAGTGTGCTGGAATTATTTAGAAAAAAACTACAAAAAAATTCAATATTTTACAAAAACTTATTTACATTTAATAAAAAGTTATATACAATATAAATACGTATGTAAAAAATGAGAACTTACTAAAGAAAATGTAATCGAAAGGGGCTTATGTAAATGAAAATTTTAATGCTAACATGGGAATATCCACCAAGAGTTGTAGGAGGAATCTCTAGAGTAGTGCACGATTTATCGCATAGACTAATAAAAGATGGACACGAAGTAACAGTAGTTACATATAAAGAAGGAGATGTTGAGGACTTCGAAAACGATGGAGGAGTTAAAGTATATAGAGTAAATAACTATATGATAAATCCAAATAACTTTATAGATTGGATTATGCAATTAAACTTTAACCTTGTAGCCAAAGCAACAGAAATAATAAATAAAGAGGGCCCATTTGATGTTATTCATGCACATGATTGGCTTGTTACATATGCAGCAAAAACATTAAAGGATTCCTACAAAATGCCAATCATAGCAACAATACATGCAACAGAATCAGGAAGAAATTCAGGAATTCATGATGAAGTACAAAGATATATAAACGATACAGAATGGCTATTAACATATGAAGCAACAGAAGTAATAGTTAATAGCAATTATATGAAGAATGAATTGCAAAGACTATTCGGATTACCTTATGAAAAAATAAATGTAGTACCAAATGGAGTTAACTTAAATCTATACAATGGTGTAGAAAAAGATTATGACTTTAGAAGACAATATGCAGCAGATAATGAAAAAATAATTTTATATGTAGGAAGATTGGTTTATGAAAAGGGAATTCAAAATTTAATTGCTGCAATGCCTAAAATATTAAATGGATATCATGATTCTAAACTTGTTATAGCAGGAAGAGGAGGAATGATAGACGAATTAAGAGATGAAGTAAGAAGATTAGGGATAGAAAACAAAGTATATTTTACAGGTTATTTAAGCTTGGATAAAGTAACAAAAATGTATAAATGTGCTGACGTAGCAGTGTTCCCAAGTACATATGAACCATTTGGAGTTGTAGCACTAGAAGGAATGTTATCTGGAACTCCAGTTGTTGTTTCTGATGTAGGAGGACTAAATGAAATAGTTGATCATAGAGTAAATGGAATGAAAAGCTATGCAGGAAATCCTAATTCAATAGCAGACTCAATTTTGGAATTATTGTTTAATCCAGGATTATGTGAAGAGATTTCTAAGAATGCAAAAGCAAAAGTAAAAACACAATATAATTGGAATAAAATAGCGCAAGACACACATTTCATATATCAAAAAGCAATATGCCAAACAATGGCAGAAAAACAAAGAAGAGAAATCGAACAAGAAAAAGCAAAGAAAACAAAAAAAGCAAAAAATACTCAAAACGAAATTACAAATTTATTAAGCTTCAAAAAAAGACATGCATATGCTTAATTATCTTAGGAGGCAAATATGAATATATACGATACAGCTAATAAATTAGCTTCAGAAATAAAGGAAACAGAGGAATATAAAACATATAAAACAGCTAAACAAAATCTTGAATCAAATGCAGAGATAAAAAATAAAATGCAAGAGTTTGATAAATTAAGAGTGGAAATGCAAAAAGCAATGCTAAAAGGAGAATCAAACTCAGAAGAATTAAGTGTTAAAATACAAAACTTATATACAGAATTATATCAGGATGAAACAGCTAAAAATTATTTAGAATCAGAAATGAGATTTAGTGTGATGGTAACAGATATAAACAAAATTATAAGTGAAGCAATAAAAGATGTTATAGGATAAGGAGGAAAGGATATACTTAAATGTATATCCTTGTTTTAATTTATGAGCGAAACAATTATTTTAATATTAATAATAGCAGTAATAATTTTACTTAGAATAATTTTAGGTGTAAATAAAAAGAAAATTTTAGAAATTGCAGAGAACAACAAGTTAAATAAAATAACGGAAAGTTTACCGGATAACCTAGAAATATGTAAAGATATTTTAAAAAAAGTAAAAAATGAAGATGTAAAGATAGAAGAAAGTGAAAACACAAATTGCTTTTATTTTATAGCTACAAATAAAATTATTTTAAACAAAGATAAAAAATATTTTACAAGAATACAAACAATTGCACATGAATGTATTCATTCTATACAAAACAAAAAAATCCTGTGGTTTAACTATATTTTTGCAAATTTATTTAATTTGTTTTGGTTTATACTATTATTACTAACAGCTTTTGGAATAGTAAAAAATTATATGTTTTTTATAGCAATCCTACTAATTCTAACTTTAGTATTTTATTCTATAAGAAGTTATTTGGAAATAGAAGCGATGACAAAAGCCAAATATCTTGCTAAAGAATATCTAGAAGACAAAAAAATAAAAGAGGTAAATGAAATTAGTAATGAATACGAGAAATTAAACGAAGTGGGAATAAGGTATACTTGCTATTATTTAATGTCTTCAAAACTATATTTGCTATTAATTTATATAATAGTATCACTAATAAGGATATTTTTAGCTTAAAATTAGAAAAAAATGGCAAAAACACCTTTAAAAAAAGGAAAAAATGTTATACAATATTGTACAAATTGTATAATATGGGGAGAAAGTGAATGATAAAGAAATGGGAATTTTATAATGCTGACGAAAAGCTAGTAGATGAAATTTGTAAAAAATATAATTTAAATAGAATTATTGGGAGAATTATAGTAAATAGAAATGTTGTAAAAGATGAAGATGTAAGAATATTTATAACTCCAACAAGGGAAGATTTTCACGATCCTTTTCTATTTAAAGGAATGGATATTGCAGTCGATAGAATACTAAAAGCAATAAATAAAAAAGAAAAAATCTTAATTTATGGAGACTACGATGTTGATGGCATAACTAGTACAACAGTATTAAAAAAATATTTTGCGGATAGAGATATTAATGTAGATACATATATACCAAATAGAATAAATGAAGGATATGGATTAAACAAAGAAGCAATAGAAGAGATAAAAAGAAGAGGTACTAATTTAATAATTACAGTGGATTGTGGAATATCTGCAATAGAAGAAATAGATTATGCAATGAGTTTAGGAATGGATGTAATTGTAACAGACCATCATGAAGTAGGAGAAAAATTACCAAACTCATTAGCAGTAATAGATGCAAAAAGGAAAGATAATACATATCCTTTTCAATCACTTGCAGGAGTTGGAGTTGTATTTAAATTAATTCAGGCAATCTCAATAAAATTAGAGCTTAAAGCAGAAGAATATTTAAAATATCTTGATTTAGTATGTGTTGGAAAAATA
>CALYAI010000073.1 GCA_944393475.1 uncultured Clostridia bacterium | reverse complement strand
ATAAATTAAATAAACGACAAACAAAAACTTCCCTGCATAGTGCGTGTAGACTGGAATTTTAGAACCAACAAATTTTATAAGGGAGTCCGCCTTTAAATGTGGCGTGCAAGCTTACACTTTTATTTAGTAGTAAGAAGCCCACAAGCATTTAACAAGACACCCACCTACGCGAGTAGGCTCTTAAAATTTCTAAACTTCTTACGGCTAAGGCGGGGTAAGTTTTTTTATATGGAGATAAAAAAATGAATGTAAAAGAAGCAAAGAAAAAAGGAATAGAAGAATTAAAAAAAGCTAATATAGAAGAACCCATAATTAAAATTAGGATGATATTATCTTTTGTTTTAAACAAAACAAAAGAGTTTATTATGGCTCATGAAGAATATAATTTGAATGAAGAAGAGGAAAAAGAGTTTTTTGATGGTATAGAAAAACTAAGAAATAATATTCCAATAGAATACATAACTCATAATAAAGAATTTATGAAATTAAACTTCTATGTTAATGAAGACGTATTAATACCACGAGAAGATACAGAGATTTTAGTAGAAGAGATAATAGATGAATATAAAAATAAAGATGTTAAAATTTTGGATTTATGTACAGGAAGTGGATGTATTGGCATTTCATTAAAAAAATATATGGCAAATGCCAATGTTTCTGCATCAGATATTAGTGGTAATGCACTAAAAGTTGCAAAATTAAATGCTAAAAACAATAATGTAGAAATAAATTTTATATTATCAGATATGTTTAAAAATATAAAAGAGAAAGATTTTGATATTATTGTATCAAATCCACCATATATAAAAACCGAAGTGATAAAAACATTAAACAAAGATGTTCAAAACGAGCCAAGTCTTGCATTAGATGGTGGTGAAGATGGATTATTTTTTTATAAAAAAATAATTAAAGAAGCATATGGATTTTTAAAAAATTATGGTATGATATTTTTAGAAATTGGATATGACCAAAAACAGAATTTAATAAATATTGTAAAAGAGGATAAACGTTATAAATTAGTAAAAGTAAAAACAGATTTAGAAAATAATGATAGAGTAGTTATTATAAGGAAGGGATAAAATGTCTTTTTCATCAGAAATAAAAAAAGAATTAAGCCAATTAAATAATTTAAAAGATAAGCAAGCAGTGTATTACGAACTAGTGGGATATTTATTAACCAAAAATACAAAAGTAGATAGAAAAATAAAATATTCTACTGAAAATGAATATAATATAAATAGGTTAAATAAATTATTAAATAACATGCATATACCATATAATATAGAAATGCAAGGTAATCTATATGTTATTACTGTTAATAAAAATGGAGAATTGCCAAATTGTAAAATAAAGGATAATTATATTGTATTTAATGAAGACAAATTAGAAGAAAAAGATGTAAAAGCATTATTAAGAGGGACATTCATGGGCTCTGGTTTTATGAGTGAACCAAAAAATAAATATCATTTAGAGATAAATTTTAGCAATTTAGAAAACTTTAACTTTACAAAAGGATTATTAAAAATATATAATATAAATCCTAAGAGCCTAAATAGAAATGGAAGCATTTCTTTATATATAAAAGAAGGAGAAGATATTTCTAATTTTTTAGCATGTATAGGTGCAAGCAATGCGATGCTTAAGTTCGAAGAAATACGAGTAATAAAAGAAGCAAGAAATAATGTAAACAGAATTGTGAATTGTGAAGTTGCAAATTTAAATAAGACTGTAAGTGCTGCAACAAAGCAAATAGAAGCAATAAAAAAAATAAAAAAGCATAAAAAGTTTACAAATTTATCAGAAGAATTAAAAGAAATAGCAAATTTAAGAGTTCAAAATCCAGATGCAAGTTTGGTAGAATTAGGAAATATGTTAAAAATACCTGTTGGAAAATCTGGAGTAAATTATAGATTAAATAAACTAATAGAAATGGCAAAGGAATTGTAAAATGGAAAACATAGGAATATATATACATATACCTTTTTGTGCAAAAAAATGCTATTACTGCGATTTTGTTTCTTTTCCTGTAATGGAAGAGAAACAAAAAGATTATGTACAAAAGATAAAAGAAGAATTAATAGAAAAAAGCAAAGAAATAAAAAATTATATAGATACAATATATATTGGTGGAGGTACTCCATCAATAATTAATTGCCAATATATTGTAGACATTTTAAATTGTATAAAAGAAAATTATAAAGTAAAAAAGAATGCAGAAATAACAATCGAGATAAATCCAGGAACAGTTACAGAAGAAAAGTTAAGAACATTTAAAGAGGCAGGAATAAATAGATTAAGCATTGGACTTCAGTCAACAAAGGATGAGTTATTGGAAGAAATAGGACGAATCCATAAATATGAAGATTTCTTATACACATATAACTTGGCTAAAGAAATTGGGTTTAAAAATATAAATGTAGACTTAATGATTGGACTTCCTGAACAATCGTTAGATGATGTTAAGGAAAGTGTAGAAAAAATTGTTAAATTAAAACCAAAGCATATTTCTGTATATTCATTAATATTAGAGGAAAACACAAAGCTAGAGGTTTTGGTTAAACTAGGAAAGCTTATAATGCCCGATGAAGATTTGGAAAGACAGATGTATTGGAGTGCAAAAAAAATATTAGAAAATAATGGGTATGAGCATTATGAAATATCTAATTTTGCGAAAAAAGGATATAAATCTAAGCACAATTGGAATTGTTGGAAACAACATAGCTACTTGGGATTCGGATTGTCTGCAAGTTCATATTATAATAATATAAGATATTCTAGTACCAGTAATTTAGAAGAATATATGAGTGATCCAAATAAAAAAAATATAGAAGAAAAAGAAAGTTTAGAAGATACAAAAAAAGAATATATGATGCTTGGACTAAGAACCATTGAAGGTGTAAAAATTTCGGAATTTAAGCAAAAGTTTATAGAAAATCCAATATATGTCTTTAGTAAAGAATTAGAAAAATTGGAAAAGGAAGGATTAATAGAAATTGACTTGGACAATATTAAACTTACACCAAAGGGCTTGGACTTAGCGAATATAGTATGGGAAGAATTTGTTTAAATAAGATACTTAAAATTTAGTTATTTAGGAACTGAATTTTAAGTATCTTTTTGTTCACAAAAAATTCACAAAAAAAAATTAGCAAATGGTATTGACATTTGCTAAAAACGAATATAATATATATTAAGAATTTAGCAATCAAACATAAGGAGTGCTAAAGAGGTGAAAAAATGAAAAAGGATAAATTGGATGATAGAAAGAAGAAGGTTTTGCAAGCTATTGTAGAAGAATATATAAATACAGCAGAACCGGTTAGTTCAGGAACTATTTCTAAGGGACATGGATTAGACTTTAGTAGTGCAACAATAAGAAATGACATGGCTCAACTAGAAAATATAGGTTTCCTAGATAAACCGCATACATCATCAGGCAGAGTACCTTCTGCAAAAGGATATAGATACTATGTAAATGAACTTTTAAAAGAAGATAATCTAAGTTTGGAAGAAATAAAATATATCCAAAAAAAATTAAAAGTAAAGGTTAATGAAATTGAAGATTTAACAAAAGCTGCTACAACAACACTTTCTGAAATAACACATTATACAACTGTTGCAGTTGGACCAAAAACGGATAAACAATTAATTGACGAAATAAAATTTGTATCTCTCGGTCAAAGAATGCTGATGGTGGTTATAGTAACAGATACTGGTCTAGTAAAAGAAACAATAATTAAATTTGATGAAGATATAACAGATGGTCAAGTAGATACATTAAATACTTTATTTAATACAAGATTAAAAGGAAAACCTTTATCTAAAATAGATAAACCAATGGCAGAATATATTTTTTCCGAAGTTCACTATAGTGTTGGAATTATGAAAGCAATAATAGAACAAATAAATAAAATAGTTGATGAAGAAAATAATAATATATTTTTAAAGGGTGCTAAAAATGCATTTGACTTGCCAGAATTTAAGAGTATGAAAGTAGCTAAAAATTTTGTGAATTTATTAGATACAAAAGATGAGATGTTAGAAATTTTTAACTCTGGTGAAGCAGAGGATATAAATGTATTTATAGGTGATGAAAGCGAAAACAGTAATTTGAAAGATTTTAGTATAATTACTTTTAAACATACAATGGGTGACAAGGACTTAGGAACAATTGGAATTATTGGACCTAAAAGAATGGATTATGCAAAAGTAATAGCTGTTATGAAATACATAAGTAAAAAATTAAATGAAGATAATAAGAAAGAAGGTATGTAAATTGGCAGAAAAAAAGGAACCAAAGAAGGAAGTAAAAAAAGATCCAGAAGTAATTAACGCAGACGAAATGGTAAAAAAAGAAAAACTTGTAAAAAAGGAACAAGAATATGATGAACTAATGGACAGATATAAAAGAGTTCTAGCAGAATTCGAAAACTACAAAAAAAGAAGTTCAAAAGAAAGAGATCATTTATATGATTCAATTCTTGGAGACATAATGTCTGGAATTTTACCTGTATTGGATAATTTGGAAAAAGCTGTTGAAGCAGAAACTGAAGACAAAGATTACAAACAAGGAGTAGAGCTTGTTTATAAGCAATTACAAGATTTATTAAAAGCAAATGGAGTCGAAGAAATAGAAGCTGTAGGAAAGACATTTGATCCAGAACTACATGAGGCAGTGGGCTCTGTCATAGATGAAAATTTAGGCGAAAAAGAAATTAAACAAGATTATAGAAAAGGCTATAAAATTGGTAATAGAGTAATTCGCCACTCTATGGTAGTAGTAGCCAATTAATATTGTTAATATAGGCAAAAATATAAAAGATTATTATTTAGGAGGAATTTAAAATGGGAAAAATTATAGGAATCGACTTAGGAACAACAAATTCATGTGTTGCAGTTATGGAAGGAGGAGAACCAGTAGTTATACCTAATGCAGAGGGTAATAGAACAACACCATCTGTAGTAGCATTTTCTAAAAATGGGGAAAGACTAGTTGGACAAATAGCAAAACGTCAAGCTGTTACAAATCCAGAGAACACAGTTATTTCAATCAAGAGAAAAATGGGAACAGCAGAAAAAGTTAAAATTGAAGGAGACGAATTCTCACCACAAGAGATATCTGCAATGATATTACAAAAATTAAAAGCAGATGCAGAAAATTATTTGGGACAAAAAGTAACACAAGCTGTTATAACAGTTCCAGCATACTTTAGTGATAGCCAAAGACAAGCAACAAAAGATGCAGGAAAAATAGCAGGACTTGATGTATTAAGGATTATAAATGAACCAACAGCAGCATCACTTGCATATGGTATGGATAAAGAAGACCAAGACCAAAAAATAATGATTTATGATTTAGGTGGAGGAACATTTGATGTTTCTATACTAGATATTGGTGATGGAGTATTTGA
>CALYAI010000072.1 GCA_944393475.1 uncultured Clostridia bacterium | reverse complement strand
AAGAAATAGAAAAAAGAGTGTTGAAAATAAAAAGACCACCGTATCCAAAAAAAACAATATGTGGAAGTAGTGAAGAAAAATGCACTAGGGTAGTGCAGGAAAGTGCACGAGGGGTGGTGCAGAATAATTCCAAAGGTGGTGCAGAAAACTGCCCAGATAATAATACAATTAATAATACAAATAATAATATATATATACCGCAAAAAGATATTTTGCAGGAAAACTTTAAAAAAATTTGGGAAGAATATCCACGTAAAAGAGGTAGAGCGAAAGCATTTGAATTTTACAAACAATGGATAAAAGGTAGAAATATAGCAGGTATTAATAAAAAGCTAACTAATGAACAAATAGAAAATGCAGTAAGAAAATATAAAACAGAATGCAAAAATAATAGAACTGAAGAACAGTATATAAAGCATGGAGACACATTTTTTAACAAAGGAATATTAGATTATACAGAACAAGAAGAAGAAAAACAAGAAAATGAAACATACAAAGAAGTAGAAATGACAGAAGAAGAATACAAACAAAAAATGAGCGAACGGAGGAAAAAGATATGTATAACGAAGAACTAGAAAAAGCAATGTTATACTTTATAATTTTTGAAAAAGCAGAATTTGAACTAAATGAAAATGATTTTGTAAGTCTAATAAATAAAAAAATAATAAGAGCAATAAATAAATTAAAACTAAGTAAACAAGAAATAAGTTTACTGAGTGTATCAGAGCAAATTAAAGATGAAAAAAATATACTTGAATATCTATCTGAATTAAATACATACACAATCGGAAGTACAGCAGAAAATATATACGAGAAAATAAAAGAACTAACTAAAAAAAGAGATACATTTTTATTAGCAAAAGAAATAATTAAAGATACAAACGAAACAGGGAACATTGATTTATTAATAGAAAAAGCAATATCAAAACTACAAAAAATAGAAATGCAAACAGAAAAACAAGAAAACTTTGTTAGCTTAATAGCAAGAACAACAGATTTGATTGAACAAAGTATAAAGAAAAAAGATGATTTGTCATACTATACAGGATTTTTTGAATTAGATGCATTAACAGACGGATTACATAAAGGAGAATTAACAATTATAGGAGCAAGACCAGCTACAGGCAAAACAACATTTGCACTTCAAATTGCAGAAAGAATAGCAGGTTATAACAAAAGTGTAATGTTTGTAAGTTTAGAAATGTCAGAAGAACAAATAATACAAAAAATCTTAGCAAAGAAAGCAAGAGTAAATTCAAGAAAAATAAGAAACGGAGATTTAACAGGAGAAGAACTAGACAACATTTATATAAAATGTGGAGAAATAAGCGATTTACCTTTATTCTTATACACAAAATTAAAATCAATACAACAAATTGAAATAGAAGCAAGAAAGTTGAAAAATAAAGGAAAGATAGATTTATTAATTATAGATTATCTACAATTAGTCAAAAATTTAGGTAATTTTAGAAGTAGAGAACAAGAAGTAGCAGATATTTCAAGGACATTAAAACTATTAAGTCTAGAACTAGAAATACCAATTATAGCACTTTGCCAATTAAATCGAAACGCAAGTAAGAATGAACCAACACTTGCAGACATCAGAGAAAGTGGCTCAATTGAACAAGATGCAGATAATGTAATTTTTCTATATCAAGAAGATGTAGAAGATAACAAAGTAACAATAGACTTGCAAAAGCAAAGGGCTGGAAACACAGGAAAATTAAAATTAAAATTCAACAAAACATTAAGTGAATTTGTGAATTTGGAGAGGTAAAAGAATATGAAAAAAGTAATTAATGAAGAAGATATAAGAAAAGCAAATGACATAGAAAGGTGTCAGATATTAATAAAAATTATAAGAGGACAAGCAGTATATACACAAGATATAAAAACACATTAGCGAGGTGTTAAGAAATGATAGAAACAAAGCAATTAAGTTTTGAAGATATAAAACCATCAAGGAAAACAAAGTACGTTCAAATATTAGAAATTTTAGGAAATAAGCAAATGACAGCAAGAGAAATAGAAGTAGAAATGAACAGAAAGGATTATTCTTCTTATTTTGATATGAATCATGTAAGACCAAGATTAACAGAGCTAGTTAAAGATTTTAAATTAGTTGAAGAGTGCGGAACAAAAGGAGATAGCTTAACTAAAAAGAAAGTAACAATTTACAAGAAGAAATGAGTGATAAAAATGGAATTAACGGCAGAAGAAATATTAAAGATAATGAAAGATTTTTTTGAAGGAATAGGTATAGAGCATAGTAATCTGTTACAAGAATTATCAAACAAAGAAGCGGAACAACAAGATCTATTACATGAATTAGAACTAAACAACTTAAATGCAGTAGAAATAACAAAAGTAGCAATAGATTTAAAGAAAGTCAGAAAAGAAAGAAGAGTAATAAAGAACGACATAGAAAGAGTAAAAACAATAAAGAGCTTTACAGACAAATACAACAATAAATTTATAGTGAACGAAATAAAAACACTAATTAAAGAGCTATATAAACTACAAAAAAGACAAAACAATAGACAATATGAACCAAGGATTTTAAAAGATAGAAAAATAGGAGAGAAAAATGGGTAAATGTAACAATTGTGTAAAATTTCTAACTTGCAACAGAACAGAATGTAATCAAATAACATATCTACAAGCAAATCAAATAGAGAGAGTTGAAATAAGAAAAAGAATGGAATTATCAATAGAAGCTGATTTTAAAAAGTTTAAAGAAGCGGTATGTATGGCAGGAACTACATTAAAACAATTTTCAGAAAGTTTTAAAAGATAGTGTAAAATAAAAGAAACACAATAAAGGAGTTAGATATGACAAATGAAGAAATGTTTAATAAGAATATAAAAATAGCATATAAAATAGCTAATAAATATTTAACAAACTATGCTAGTGAATACGAAGATATAAAACAAATTGCGCTGATGGGATTATGGAAAGCAGTACTAACATTCAACAACAAATACGCATTCAGCACATATGCTTATAGAGTTATATCTAACGAAATAAATTATTATTTACGAACAGTAAAGAAAAATCATAGCACAATATCTTTAAAGCAAGAAATAAAAGAAAATATGATACTAGAAGATGTTTTAGCAGATAAAAATAATTACATAGAAAAACTAGAAAATAATTTAGATATAGAAAATTACATTTCTCAAATTAGAAATAGCAACTTAAAAGAAAAAGAAAAAACAGTTTTTGAATTAACTTTGAAAGGATACAAACAACGACAAATAGCTAAAATTACAGGATGTTCACAAGCAGAAGTTAGTAGAAAAATTAAAGGATTGAGAACGAAGATTAAATATAAATAATAATAAAAAAGTTCGTTAAGAAGCGGAAAGGAGAGAAAAAACAGTGCAAAAACACGAAAGAACAATAACACTAATAATATTATTTTTACTAATAATGTTTTTAATAGCAAATATAACTTATAGAAACAACTTAATAGAAGAGCAAAAACAAAAAATAACAAATTTGCAAATAGAATTAGATAGCGAAAAAGAGAAAAGCTATCAGCTAGAACTGGAACAGAAAAGGAGTGTTTTAGATGAGTGAAGCAGATGAGATGTTTGAAGAGTTGGGATATAAAAAGAAACAACTAGATTTTATATTTTCGAGATTTTGGGAAGAATGGGAAAATGAAGATTTAGCAAAAACATTCTCGTTTAATTATCAATATAAAATTTTAGATATTACAGACAAAAATGAATATGGAATTACAATGCAAGAACTAAAAGCAATAAACAAGAAAGCAAAAGAATTGGGGTGGGTAGATGAGTAGTATAGAAAAAGATATAAAAAATATAAAACAATATATTAATTTAGTATTAGACGAAGGTTATTGTGATTGTAATGAATTAAATGTGATTTCGACAGGAAGATATTGCGATGGCAGTAAAAATGTAGCTTATTCTATGCAAAATATTTTATCAGAACGAAAACAAGATAAAGCAAGACTAAAAGAATTAGAAGTATTAGAAGATGATTTAAAAGATAAAAGAGTAGTATATATAGATACACCAGAATTTGCAGAAAATTACATACCAAAACAAAAAGTAAAAGATTATTTAAAAGAAGAGAAAGAAAGATATGAAGTTTATAAAAAAGAAAGCGAAACGAACGAAACCTTAAAATTAGGTATGTGGAAGCATTTAGGAGCAAAAAATATGTGTGAAAAAATACTAGGTATAGAGAGAAATATCGCAACATTAGATTAGTTATTGGAGGATAAATAATATGTGTGAATGTTGTAATTATATAAAAGATTTACAAAAAATAGAAAATAGACCAGAAGATAAACCAGGAATAAAGCATATTTTAAAAGTTAGATTAATTACAGTAACAAAAAGAAAAGGTATAAAGAGAAATGTTGGGACAATTAATTGGAGAGCTTTTGATTTAAATTATTGCCCAATGTGTGGAAGAAAGTTAAAAGAAGGTGATTAAATGACAAAAGAAAGATATGAAGAATTAAAAAATAAAAGAGAAGAAGTCTTAAAGACCATAAAGCCTATTTGTGAAGCCTTTAACATAGATTACGATTACATAGTAAAAGAAGAGGGACAAACAGAAACATTGATATTGAATGGTCAAAAAATAGGTTGTTCAATGAACAGTATATATGCAATAAAAAATGAAATTATTGGTTATATATTTGCAAAGATATATTGTAAAGATAAATGGTGGCATTTTAAACCACATACACTTAAATATATAAAACAATACTGGTTAAATTAGGAGGTGCTGAACCAATGACAAAAGAACAAGAAGTAATAAAATATATAGAAACACGAATTAAAATATGTAACGAAAATGCAGATATATGCGATGATAACGATTTCGACGAAGAAGCTACATACTTAAGAGAAGAAAGCTATATGTTAGAAACAGTCTTAAATATGCTAAAAGAAAAAGATAAAGAGATAGAACATCAAAAAGAAAAAAGGAATAATCAAAAAGAAGAATTAGCGATACTAAATGAAAAACAAAAAGAAATGAACAAATTAATAAATAACGTTAAATCTTATAAAGGACAGATTAAAAAACTAGAACATATAAATAAAAGCTATAAAGGAATAATAAATAAAAAAGATAAAGAGATAGAAGAACTTAAACAAGCATTAGTAAGAAATATAGCAAAAAATTTTACTTCTAGTATAAAGGAATCAGCAAAGTCTAAAGAAGATTTAGAAATGTTAAATAAAGGTTGGCAAATTGAACTAGAAAAGAAAAATACGCAAATAGATTTAATGGCAGAAAGAATTGAGTGGCTATGTAAAGGTAATGGAATATTATTAGATAAAGAACACGATGGAAATTTTACACAAGAAGATATAAAACAATATTTTGAAAGGAAAAGTGAGGAATGGAAGAAAATATAAAAAGAAAGTTAAATGAAATAGAAGATTATATTGATAGTGCTGATTGGGAATTAAAATCAGCACAAGATGAACTATATAAGATATATGACTTAATAGAAGAAAGTTCAAAAAACAGCATAAAAGACATAGACAATTTTAAAAGAGAACTAAAACGAGATGGATTATATAGTGAAAAACTAGAAGAATTTATAGAACAATACATGATTTACTACAATAAGTAGAGAAAGTAGAGGAAGAAA
>CALYAI010000071.1 GCA_944393475.1 uncultured Clostridia bacterium | reverse complement strand
TTTAGCAAAATCTTCTTCGGTTGGGAAATAATTGTTTTTAAAGTCAGGATATAATAAGGCATAAGCCTTATCATAATCCTTACTTTCTATGTATCTTATGAACTTTCCACAATATTGTTGCATTCTAGTTCTTTCATCTTTATCTTTTAAGTCTTCTATTTCTAATTGATTCGTATTTTCTTCTATTTCTTCTGCAGTTACAACATTTTCTTCTACTGCATTAACTGTATTTTGATTTTTACTAGCCTCTAATTCTTCGGCATTTTTCATTACTTTAAATACAGTATTAATATTTATAACTGTCCATATTACTACAATTATTGTTAGTACTATTAAAATTATTTTTTGATTTCTTATTTTTAGATCTCTTTTATTTCTCATTCTATCCTCCTAAAATCATTAATTGGAACTATTAGGCAAAAATGTTACATATGCTGACGAATAACTAGCTGTAATATAACAATCTAAAGTTTTTTCTACATTTTTGTATTTTATCATTAATACTGCAGATAAACTACTGCCCTTCTTTTCTTTTATAGAATTTTCATCATATTCTGCTGATTCAAATTCTAAATTTGTTTCTCCCAATTTTTTTATTTCATTAACTAAAGAATAGAATTCGTTAATATCTTGATCTTTTATTCCTGTTAATTTTCTCATACTATTTTCAGTATAGTATTGCTTTAGCTCTTCCTGTGATGTCATATTTTTAGTTTCTGTTGCAATTTGAGGAACTGTCCCTGTCATAAAGTCAGAAATCTTTTTACTTAACTCTGTGCTAGTCATATTTCCTCCATATTTAGAATTAAAAGCATTTCCATTAGTAATATATGTAATGTTTTCTGTCTTTTTAGAAAAATCTTCTACTTCCTCTGCTAATTTAATATTAACTAATTCTTCTCTAATATGTTCAGATTCTATTCCTAATATTATAGAAATAATTAAATTTAATATTAGCATAATTATTAGTAAAAATTTTATATGTTTCATATTTTAATTCTCCTCTATAATTACGGTAATGCCGACATATTCTGACCTTCACCATATTTATCTGATGGTTGTTTAGTTTTTATCCAATTAATAATTCCTTCTTCATCAATTGCTCCTGTTAAAGCATCTTTCGCCAATACATATTGTGAAGTCCATCTTGTTGTTAAAAATCCTGCTGTTGAGTTAACACCCAATGCTTTAGTTAATAATGATTTAACAGCTTGCTCATCAGAATCAGATTGAGAAAATGCTGAAAACCAGAAATTATCACCCATACCCCAGTTAACCAAAGACATAAATGTTCCTTGAGTTATTGGGTTTTTATCCAGTAGCCATTCTTTATCCGTTCCTGTGTACGGTTCTATTAAATATTGATTTATCGTAACTTGCATCTGTACTTCCAGGAATCCATCTCTATCTTTTGCACATATAGATTGGAATGCGGATTTTATCTGTGGTTCCATTGCTAAAATTTCATCAATCGATTTTCCAACAAATGGTTGTAACTCTGAGCATAATCCTGGGTTTAACTCTATTGCTTTTTCACAGAACTCTGGAATATTATTTGGGGAACCAGCCTTATGTGTTGTAGTCCATTGTGAAATTCCTACTGCTAACTCTCCTGAAGTTGTAAATCCTACTGCCTCTGGTCCTCCTCCTGGAGTATCTGTTCCTCCTGATTCGTAAGGTACCCAATAGAAGTATGCCCAATCTGTTTCTAGCTGGTTGTCTACCAATCTAATATATGATTCTACATCTTCAACAATAGAGTTTTCTCTATTTAACAAATATAATGCTATATCTGAATTTGTAGTTGTACCTATAACAGTTCCTTCTTTTATGTATCTTTTACCATCTTTTTCTATATATGCTGGAGCGTCTATTCTTTCTTGCTCTTCTTTTTCAAATTCTTCTGCGATTGTTTCTGCATCTCTATAATCATCAGCATATCCATTTTCTATAAAATATCTCTTTGTATGTTTTACTTGTTGATATTCAGATTGTGCATTAGCATCAATTGTTCCTTTTTTGAATCCTTTTATGTACATAATATATCCTGTACATATTCCTTTATATTCTTCGTAAAATCTTTTATATTCTGAAATAGATGAAGTGTCTAAAACTTTTATTTTTATATAATCTTCGCCTTCTTCTATAATTTCTCCAGTTACTGGTGAAACTACGTTTAAATCAGGTTCGAATCCATCATAATTTGCACTATCATTTCCATTTGATGCTGGACGATAAGCACATACTAAATCTTCAGAAATAGGTTCATTAAATGGTTGTTGAGATTGAATTCTAGTTGCATTTCCACAGTCATATCTTTTGTTCTCTCCTGCACATATGAAAACATGTGATGCACTTGTTTTATCCGCATTTGTTTTACCAACAAAAACAATATCTCCTGCTTGTATATCATCTTTACTTTCGATTTTTTGCCAACCTTGTTTTTTGCAATATTCCATTAATGGACTGGCTGCGGCTGATGTTGTTAAACCATATTCTGGTTGATCTGTATAGCCACATTTATATAATGCCCAAGAAACTAATCTATCACAGCTAATTCTTTTTACACCATCACTATTGGTTTCTCCATTCTTTGGTGGCATATATTCTGCATTTCCATATGTAAATCCATTTTCTCTTACATAATCTGTAACTTCTTGCGCTGCATTTAAAAATTCTGTTACGAAATCTTCTGATGAAGATGAACTTGTATTTGAATCAGAATTGTCATCAGCATTATCATCCGTATTCTCATCTTTTGAGGTTACTGTTGAATCTGGATTAAAGTTTGGCTTATATACCTGCACTTCTTCATCTTCTTCAATTCTTTCACTTCCATCTGCTTCGTATCCTGCCTTAATATTATCTGTAGAAACTTTACTTCTGATTAATGTTCCATAATCTGCTTGTTGCTTTTCATATCTTCTTATTGGCCAATACAAATTAACATATCCACTTATTGGCCATTGGAAAACGTGTGTATCTTCTACTCTTAAATCGTCTTTTGTAAAATATCCTAGCTCTACAAATAATTTTTTCAAATCTCTTAATATATATTCAGAATCCTCTGTTTTCGAATTTTCTAATATAGAAAATGCTGAAAGTGCATTTTGTCTTACATTAACTTCTTTATATAAATTAGTTCCATTCTTATCTTCTTCTGCTTCTACTGCTTCTTCTGCAGCCTTTCTAGCAGCTTTATCTACATCGTCAGCATCACTAAATATACTATGATTTGCATCCCATGCTACTGAATATGCATCATTATAAACTTTTCTTAATTCGTCTATTTTTTCTGCAGTATCTTTGCTTCCATCATATATAAAATATTTTGCAGGTTGTCCGTCTGTTCCGGCAAACAGTTCTTTTGTATGTTCGTTAACTTTTCCTCTTATAGCATCTTGTACTTGAACTAGTTCGCTACCAGCACCTACAGTTTCTACAGTATAGAAAGCACCTTTATCATTTTCTGCTAATATACTATCATCAGACTGCTCAACTGGTACGAATTTATTTTCGTAAGTAGTTTGACTTGTACTCAAACTATAAGCATCATAATTGTCATATTCCCCATCTTCATCCAAAAATATAACATCTCTATACCAGTGTTTGTTTACTTGTGTTATATATGGTTGAATTCTACTTACTGTTGTACCTTCTCCTTCTCCTTCCGCATTATTATAATCTATAGCAGCTTCTATAGCCTCTGTTGACAAACCTATTTTTTCTAATTCTGTTTCTATTGCTCTTCGCTTTTCTTCCATTTTACCATCATTTTCAACTAATTTATCAACATCTTCTTTTACGTATTCTTGTATATCTTTAAATTTATCTTGTAAAAATTCGAATAATTCGTTTTCTTCATCTTCTGTTAGGCCACCTTCCTTGGCCTCTTCAAACTTTTTATAGTACTCATCCATTATTCCTGTAGTATCATTTTTATAAACCCAACCACTAGAAAATATACTGTCATGGCTTGTTTTTCCTACTATTTCTGCATAAGATTTTCCTACTACATCTGTATAAAACTTAACATCAGGATTATCTTTCTTAACTTCTGCAATTGCATCATCTAAATACTTATTAAACAAATTCTCAATAGAATAGTCATAATTAAATAATGCAGAATCATCTGCTCCGTCATATCTTTGGAGTATAGTTTCATTTTTTCTTAAGTATTCTCTGTTATTTCCACTATCAATACTTGCAGAAATAAATGATTCTAAGTTACTATATCCAGCTTGTATATTTTTTACTGTATCTGAAGTTTCATTTTCATCTAAAAAGTCTTTTATAGTTTGTAAATCTGATACAGATAATTTATTATCACTACTTACGTGCATATCTAAATTGGCTAAAGATTCATCTATACTAGCAAAATTTGTTCCTCCATCTTGTATAGGTGTTTTTATGTGATATTCAAATTTTACATTTACATCACTTTTTATTGTTTTTATATGTATCTCTGTACTTTCTTCTTTATCCATATCAAACCTATATACCAACTCTGGTGCCATAGTTGCCAAATGTAGTGTTAATGACAATTCCAGTGGTTTACCATATCTTGCTGTCCACCCTTCCATATTATATGTATAATATGAGGTCTTAAATGGAGATTCCCAAACTTTAAATGTTAACGTTTTCGATTCTACATCTGTTTTAATACTATCAAAGAAACCTATCTTTTTAATGTTATCATCATTTCCTTCTGCATTTTCGTACAAGCCCTTATCAAAGTATAACATACCAAACTGTGGCTCTCCTGTATCCTTTTTAGTTTCCATTCCAAGTATATAGCCTGCTGTATCACCTACCATATGTAAAAACTTTGAAACTCTTACTTTATATTTTTCATACGGTACATAAGTATTATAATCTGCTGTTAAATACGCATTTAAATATTTTTTACTTGAATCGGTTTTAATATTTCCGTCTTCATCAGTTTCGTATTTTCCAAATCCATATTCATAAGGTGGATAACCCATATTTGTTAAGTAATCTGCTAAATTTTTTTGTTCCTCAACTCCAATACGTGCAGAGTTACCAGAATAAAAAGTTTGTAGCTCTGTAAAAAATCCTGTTGCCAAATCTGTAAGCTTATTTGTTAACAACCCTGGCATTTCTAGAAAAAATCCAATTACTCCAACAACTATAATAATAACTATTATTATGATTATTACTACAATTCCAGCAACTCCCAAAGCTCCTAGTCCTTTTAAACTTTTTATAACTCTACTTAATAGTTTTGCTTTTTTTACTGCTCCTGCTGTAGCATTACCAGCTTTTTCTATTTTTTCTGAACCTGAAGTTTGCTTGGTACTGGTTGTATCATTTAAATTTTCATTACCGTCTGCCAAAATATCACCACCTATTCCTCTGTATGGAAATTAATTCTTAATGTATATATCCTAATTGCATTATCTAATTCAGCTTGTCTTGTACTTTCATTTCCAGAATATGACTGTAATACTCTAATGTTATTAAACATCATATAAGTTGGAGCATTACCATCATCACAGTATTTATTAAATTGGAATTTATAACTCTTACTTTCATTTGGTTGTAAAACAATTCCATATGTTCCTACATTCTTCTCACTTCTTTCGTCTTCTCCTGTATTTATTACCACTTCATTATTTGTTGTTCCATCTGCAATTACAATTGGGTGTGTAGATCTATTTGTTAAAGTAACACTATATATTTCATGGTCATAATATACATCTTTATATAATATAT
Organism: uncultured Clostridia bacterium; assembly: GCA_944393475.1. Classification (GTDB taxonomy): domain Bacteria; phylum Bacillota; class Clostridia; order TANB77; family CAG-508; genus Merdicola. The sequence continues at coordinate 46 of CALYAI010000071.1, read as the reverse complement.
TAACTTTTAAATTTTCATCTTCTGCAAAAATATTTAAATTATTTCT
>CALYAI010000070.1 GCA_944393475.1 uncultured Clostridia bacterium | reverse complement strand
ATGAAATATGGAGATTAATAGGAGTAACTTCAAATAAAGATGTTGCAGGATTTATTTATAAAATATTTAAAACAATAAGAAAATATAGCGGAAGTGGTGTTGCTATAACGCAAGATGTTTCTGATTTATTTAGTTTGGATAATGGAACATATGGAAAAAGTATTTTAAATAATTCAAATATAAAAGTATTTTTTTGTCTAGAAGAAGAAAATATAAATATACTAGAAAAATATGCAAAGCTATCTGAAAAAGAAAAAATAGAAATAAAATCATTTTCAAAAGGCGAGTGTTTAATGTTTGTTGGAAATGATCATATTTTAGTAAAAATAGATGCTTCTGATTTTGAAAAGAATATTATAGAAAAAGGAGAGATAATTAATTAATAAAATAATAAATATTTTTGGAAATAATGGTTCTGGAAAAAGTATTATATCGGTTTTATTAGCTAATGCTTTAGCAAAAAAGAAATTAAATGTTTTAATAATTGATTCTAATTTTTTTGATAATAGTATTTATAAAATATTTAATAAAAAAATAAAAAATAAAATAATTAAAATAAATAATTTTTATTTATTTAATAAATATATAAAAAAAGAAATAAATAAATTTAATATAATTATTTTTGATAATCCAAATATTTATTTTTTAGAAAAAAATAAATTAATAAATAATTCTATAAATATTTTTATTTCGGAAAGTAATTTATTAGAAATTAAAAAAATAAATAATTTAATTAATAAATATATTAAAAAATTAAATATTAAAAATATTAATATTATTTTTAATAAATATAATTTAAATTCAATTGATTGTGAAATATTAAATAAAATATATAAAAAAATAAAAATATTAGGAATTATTAAATATGATAAAAAAATAGAAAAAATTTTAAATACTGGAAAATTAATAAAAATAAATTTAATAGAAAAAGAATTAATTAAAATAATAAAAAAATTAAATATTATTAAATAATAATATTTAATAAAAATTCAAAAATAAAATATTAAATATAAATATAAAAATTAATTAAAAAATAAAAAATAAAATTAAATAAATAAAAAAGATTGGAGAAGAATATGGAAATTGAATTAAAAAATAATTTAACAGAAGATAATATAGAAATAGAAAAAGAACAAAAGAATTTTTTAGATACAACTTTAGGAAAAATTATAAATACAGGGTTAGATGCTGGAATAAAATATTTATTACCCGATTTCTTAGAGGATGAGGTTATAAATATTAAAGATTCAATAATAAAAGAAGGCTTTAAAGAAGGATTAAATACTGCAATAGAAGAAGCGATAAATTTAGGGAAAAGTGCACTAGGAATATTTACCGGTAAATTTGATAATATAGATCAAATGCAGAGTGCAGTAGAAACAGGAGGCATAATCGATTCTGTTTCGAAAGGATTGGATATAGCATTAAATAAAATAAATGAAAAAGGAAAATTAAATGGCACAATAACAAACGTAATAAAAAAAGGAAAAAATTTAATTTTAGATAATATTAGTAGCAATATAGAAGAAATGATTCTAGAACAAGGAAATGAAATAAGTCAATTTGAAAATTCAATAAATAATTGGAAAAAGGCATATCAAAATGAAGATTTTTATTCAATGGAAAATGAGCTAGAAAAAATAAAAAATAATTTAAATAAAATTATTCCATTAGAAAATTTAATAAAAGAAGCAAGGCAAATAGAAAATATTCATAATATCATAAAAAACAATAATCAAAAATTTAATTTGAATCAGATACAATTAGAAGCTGCAACAGCATTAGCATAAATTTATAATTAATCCAAAGAAATAAGATTTCCGTAAGATTTTGGGATAATTTCCTTGCATATTTTTTTGTGTTTTAGTATAATACATTGTGTAGCAAGAACAAGAAAAGAGGTAAAGAAATGGACAATAATGACGGAAAAATAATTGAAAGAGACATCGAAAACGAGATGAAAACTGCATACATTAGTTATGCTATGAGTGTTATAGTACAAAGAGCTTTACCAGACGTAAGGGATGGTTTAAAACCAGTTCATAGAAGAATACTATATGCAATGCACGAAGATGGAATTACTTCGGACAAACCATACAGAAAGTGTGCAAATACAGTTGGATCCGTTTTAGGAAGATACCATCCTCACGGTGATGCATCTGTTTATGATGCATTAGTAAGAATGGCACAAGATTTCTCTTTAAGATATATGTTAATAGATGGACATGGAAACTTTGGTTCTATAGATGGTGATGGAGCAGCTGCAATGAGGTATACAGAAGCAAGAATGTCTAAAATTGCGGAATATATGCTTACTGATATCGAGAAAAATACAGTTGACTTTATGCCAAACTATGATGATAGACTACAAGAACCAACAGTTTTACCAGCTAAGATACCACAATTATTAATTAATGGTTCATCAGGTATAGCAGTTGGTATGGCAACAAACATACCACCACATAATTTAACAGAAGTATGTGATGGACTTATTCAAATAATAGATAATCCAGAAACAACCGATGAAGAATTAATGAAGATAATTAAAGGACCAGACTTCCCTACAGGAGGAATGATACTTGGAAAAGATGGAATTAAGGAAGCATATAAAACTGGAAAAGGAAAAATAATTGTAAGAGCAGAAGCAGAGATAGAAGAAATGGCAAATAATAAACAAAGAATTATTGTTACATCATTGCCATATCAAGTAAATAAAGCAAGATTAATAGAAAATATTTCAAAATTAGTTAGAGAAAAAAGAATAGAAGGAATCTCAGAATTAAGAGATGAATCAGACAGAATAGATAGAGTAAGAATTGTAATAGAATTAAAAAGAGATGCTAGGGCACAAGTTGTTTTAAATCAATTATATAAAAATACACAAATGCAAGATACATTTGGTGCAATTTTATTAGCATTAGTTGATGGAGAACCAAAGATATTAACATTAAGACAATGCTTAGATTATTATATAGACCATAGAAAAACAGTTATTATAAGAAAAACAAAATTTGAATTAGATAAAGCATTAGCAAGAGCCCATATATTAGAAGGTTTAAGAATTGCTATAGATAATATTGATGAAGTAATTAATATTATTAGAAATTCTTATGATGATGCAAAAGAAAGATTAATGGAAAGATTTGGTTTAACAGATATACAAGCTCAAGCAATATTAGACATGAGATTAAAAACTTTATCTGGATTGCAAAGAGAAAAAATCGAAGAAGAATATAAGCAATTAATGGAATTAATTGCACATCTAAGAGAAATATTAAGCAATGAACAATTAGTATATGACATAATAAAAGAAGATTTAACAGAGATAAAAACAAAATTCGGAGATGAAAGATTAACAAAAATTAAACCTGCAGAGGGAGATATCGAAGAAGAAGACTTAATAAAAGAAGAACAAACAATAGTAGCATTAACACATTTTGGATATATTAAAAGAATGCCTGCAGATACATATAAGAGTCAACATAGAGGAGGAAAAGGAATTACAGGTATTTCAACGAGAGCTGAAGATTTTGTTACAGAGATATTTACTGCATCAACACATGATACAATATTATTCTTTAGTAATAAAGGAAAATTGTATAGATTACGTGGATATGAAATACCAGAAGCTGGAAGAACTGCAAAAGGTACAGCAATAGTAAATCTATTAAGCTTGGATGCAGGAGAAAAGATTACAGCAGTAATACCAATTTCTAATTTTGCTGAAGGTAAATATTTACTAATGGCAACACAAAAAGGATTTATTAAGAAAACAGCTTTAACAGAATACAACTCTGCAAGAAAGACAGGTTTACAAGCAATCACATTAAAAGATGAAGATGAATTAATTGCTGTAAGATTAACAGATGGTGAAGATAATGTTGTATTAGTAACAACTGATGGATTATGTATAACATTTAGTGAACAAGATGTTAGACCAATGGGAAGAACAGCACAAGGTGTAATAGGAATTAAACTTGGTGATGGAGACAAAGTTATAGGAATGGAATCTATTATAGATGGTGCAAAAGCAACATTATTAGCAATAACAGAAAATGGATTTGGAAAAAGAACAGATTTAGATGAATATAGAGTTCAAAAAAGAGGCGGAAGAGGAGTAATTACATATAAAGTTACTCAAAAAACTGGAAAATTAGTAGGAATTAGAATTACAGATGATTCAAAAGATATAATGATGATAACAGATACAGGAACAATTATTAGAATTAAAGCTAAAGATGTAAGTATTTTGGGAAGGTCAACACAGGGTGTAACATTAATGAGAACTAATGATGGTGGAAAAGTTGTTAGCATAGAATTAGTAGATCCAGAAGAAACAAAAGAATAAAAGATAGATATATAACACATATATTTAAGGAAAGGAGTTAATAGATATCTATTAACTCCTTTTTCCAAAGATGGAGATGAAAAAATGGATAAAAAAATAAATAAAACAATTATGCAGTATTTTGAATGGTATTTACCAGCAGATTGCGGATTATGGAAAACAGTTGCGAATCAAGCAAGTTATTTAGATAGTATAGGAATTACAGGAATATGGTTACCTCCTGCATATAAGGGTCAAGCAGGAAATAATGATACAGGATATGGAGTATATGATTTATATGACCTAGGTGAATTCAATCAAAAAGGTTCAATTAATACAAAATATGGAAGCAAAGAAGAATACATAAATGCAATAAAAGTATTAAAAGGAAATAATTTAGAGGTATATGCTGATATTGTTTTAAATCATCGTTTAGGTGCAGACGGATTAGAAGAAGTTATGGCTGTCGAAGATCAAGCAGATAATAGAAACATAGATTTAAATACACCAACAGTGATAGAAGCATGGACGAAATATAATTTTGATGGTAGAAATAATAAATATTCAGATTTTAAATGGAATTGGACACATTTCCATGGAGTAGACTGGGATGAAAAAACAAAGAAAAAGGGTGTTTTTAAATTTTACGGAAAACACTGGGATGTAGATGTGGACAAAGAAAATGGAAATTTTGACTATTTAATGGGAGCAGATGTAGATTTTAATAATGTAGATGTAATTCAGGAATTAAATAAATGGGGTGACTGGTATGTTAATACAACAAATGTTGATGGATTTAGACTAGATGCAGTAAAACATATTAGGGCAGGTTTTTATAAAGAGTGGTTAGAAAATATAAGAGAGGAATTTGCAAAGGATTTCTTTGCAGTAGGTGAATATTGGAGCACGAATATTCTTGCAATAAATAATTATCTAAATGAAGTCAACTATTCGATGAAATTATTTGATGTTCCATTACATTATAATTTATTTAATGCATCAAATTCCGCTGGAAATTATGACATGAGGACAATATTGGATAACACATTAGTAAAGGAAAATCCCGAATATGCTGTAACATTTGTAGATAATCATGATACTCAATTAGGTCAATCATTAAATTCTTGGGTGCAAGATTGGTTTAAACCTCTTGCATATGCATTAATCTTACTAAGAAAAGAGGGAACACCTTGCATATTTTATGGTGACTATTACGGAATTCCACATGATAATATAGAAGCGAAAAAGAAGATACTAGAAAATATGATAAAAGCTAGAAAACATTTTTCTTATGGAAAACAGAGAGATTATTTTAAAAACGAAAATATAATTGGATGGGTAAGAGAAGGAGATATTGACCATACAGATTCTGGACTAGCTGTTGTTATGAGTGATAATGCTGGTGGATATATAGAAATGAATATGGGGGAGAGATTAGCAAATACTGTATTTTACGATTGTACAGGAAATCTTAATGAAACAGTATATGTTGATGCAAATGGAAATGGAATATTCTATTGTCCAGGTGGAAGTGTATCTGTATGGGTAAAAAAAGATAATATTTATGACAAAAAAGAAGAATAGGAACAAAAAAGATTTGAAATAGAAATATTTCAAATCTTTTTTATTAACAATAATAAGAAACTATATCGACATGATAAAATTCTTTCCATTTTTCCACGATTAAAAAATAATGTCTAGAAATAATGTCTAGTAGTTTATTTAAATCATTTTGAGGAATTTGACTTTTATTATTTGCCAAAATACACCCACCAGATTGAGTTAACCAGACTTTAGTTGAGTTCTGAGTAGGAGTACCTTTAGAAACATGGACATGTATAGGTTCATTATTTTCATTGGACCAAAAATTATTTTATATCCGAAACTTTCAAAAATACTAGGCAA
>CALYAI010000069.1 GCA_944393475.1 uncultured Clostridia bacterium | reverse complement strand
TTAAAAAAAGAGCATAAGGATTATTATCAATTGTATTATAAAACAAACGATAGCTTAATAATTGAACAGGAATTAAGCAGAAAAATGGATAAGAGTGAGATTCCAAATGATAGTGATACTTATTTAAGTACCAAATATGCGGAAAAATCAACTACTAACGAAGATGGAAAAAAACATGATATTGCATTTTTCTCTATAGATGGAAGTAATCCAGATAGCGAATTAAGTAAAAATATATATGCAAGTACAACTTATTGGTATGATGATGATAATTTTATATATAGCATAGATTATCAAGGAATATATATATATAATGCAACAACGAGAGAAACAAAGACGATTGTTAGTGGAACAGATAAGTTTGAAGTGACAAACTTTGACCATGTAAATAAGATACTAACATATGATGGAAAAGATATAAAAATAGAATTATAAAGAAAGGGGAAGATGATGAACAAAATAAAGAAGTTTTTTAAAAATATATTAATTTCATTTTTAATATTTTATATTATAATTGCAAATACATCATCTTCTTTTGCAAGAAATTTTGACGATGGTGCTAGATCTTTTTTAGCAGAACAAACAGAGCAATTTATAGATCAATATCAATCAATTTCATTATATAGTACAAATGGAGCAAATGTACCTGCACGTTTTAACGAAGATAAATCTATATTTTATTGTTGTTGTACTACAGGTGTTGCTTATATGTATCAAATATTTCTAGGACTTGATTTAACAACGATACGGTTATAGCAACTGGGCTACTGATAACCTTACAACATTGCAAAATGAATATTGGCATGAAGTATCACCCGCAGAAGCAAAACCAGGGGATATTTTGGTAAGACCAAACCATGTTGAGATGGTAGCGGCAAGTAACCCAAGTGCTAACGGTACAACAGATTTACGACATTTTAATTTTGGATCTAAAGGAGTAGAAGGTCAAGGGCCTTCTATGGTAATTCATGAAATAGGACATTGTAGTGAATTTCAAAAAATATTTGCATTAAACGAAGATGTCCAAGTAACACCATCAGGAAGTGTACCTGCAAGTGATGACTTATTAGAAGAAGAAAATAATGCTACAGAAGACCCAGCAGATGAATTTTACTATCAAGGTTTAGCACAAGGTTCTTTTTCCGGATCAAAATCAACTAATTTATTAGCATGGCTATTTAATTTAATTTCACAATTAGTTGATTATGTTCTTGGATTTATGACTATGATAATTAAAGTTGTTATAATCGGATGGGCAAATATTTTTGTTAATATTATTACAGAATCACTTGATGCACTTACTGGTGAAGCAGTAGAAGAACCAGTAGAAGACGAAAACAAAAACACAAATACAAACGAAACAGCACAAACTAATGTTGTAACTTCAGAAACAGCAGAAGAGCCACAATCAATATTAGATAGTGATAATTTATATACGCCATCTTCAACAGAACTACAACCAGAGGGCGATGATAAATTAACGATAGATAAAATCATATTTAATCAAATACCATTATTAGATGTAAATATGTTTTCAGATACTGCAGGCGGTTATAAATTAAAAGAAGATTCTTCATTACAAATTATAAGAGATAGTGTTGCTACATGGTATTATGCAATAAGAAATATAACTATCGCAATAATGTTAGTAGTTTTAATATATATAGGTATAAAAATAGCAATATCTTCAATTGCTTCAGAAAAAGCAGAATACAAGAGAATGTTAGTAAGCTGGCTTGTTGGTTTTCTTATAATATTTGTTATTCATTTCTTCTTAATATTTGTACTTAACTTAAATTCTACAATATTAGGTTGGATAATGGATGCTCAAGAAAGCATGGGCTATGAAGATAGTATATATGAAACAGTAAGAACAAAGGCTTACGAGATAAAACTATCTGCTGGAATGACAGGAACTATTTTATACATAGTATTAATAGTATTAATGCTAAAATTCTTATATATATACCTAAAAAGACTTTTAGGAGTTTGCATATTAATTATTATGGCCCCAATGATGGGTGCAAGTTATGCTATATCAAAAGTAAGAACTGGAAAAGCAAAGGCTTTTTCTAGATGGATGAAAGATTATACATTATTAGTTTTAATACAAAGTGTACATGCATTAATATATACCTGTTTTGTAACTGTAGTATTAAAATTAACAAACGAATCAATGGCAGGAATTATGATAGCATTAATCGTTATGAACTTCATGTTTAAGGCAACAAACATCTTTACAGGAATATTTAGTATGGTAGGAGAAAAAGATGGAGGTTCAAGGTCACTAGATACAATATTAAAATCTAGTCCAAGAAAAGAAGTCTTAGGAACTATGTTTGTAGCTGGAGAAATTGGAAAGTCAATAAAAGGTATGGCCGGCGGAGCTGTTCAATTTGGAAAAGATTTAAAAAGAAATACAACAAGTAGAAAAGAGAAAAGAAAACAAGCACAGTTACAAGCTTTGGGATATGGTAACTTAGGTAAGAAAGCTCTAGGAAAGAGTTGGCTTGGAACTAAAAATATAGATGCAGCTACAGGTCAATTTGTACCAAAAGGAAAAGCAGAAAAATTAACTTCACTATCAGAAGATTTAAATAAAGAAACATTAAAAACTAGAGAAAATAGAAGAAAGTCAAGAAGAAAATTTGTACAGGATTTATATTCAATACATGATAGAAGAATGACAAATGCTTTAAAAATAGCTACAGCACTTCCTTTGATGGGAATTTCTGGATTTGAAGAGCTAGGAGCAGCTAATATAGCATCTGTTCTTCTAGGCGGAGGAGAAAATAATAGTAAAAAGAAGGAAATAAAGAAACCTAAAATTGGATTAAAAAGAAAATTATCAAGTCTTAGAAGAAATGGAGTTGTTAATACTGCAAAAACTGCAGTAAGAAATAAGAAAACAGATATAAAAGAAAATATGAAAGATAAGGTTAATAACGATTTCTTAAAACCAACAGCTAAAATTTATGATACTTACGAAGAGAGAATGGCAAAAATTAACGAAGCTAAGGGCGAAGAATCTGATGTTATTGATTTGTATAAAAAAGGTAGAAGATCAAGAGAAAAAGAATTCGAAGGCTTTAGAGCACAAGGAAAAACTGATAAGGAAATAAAACAAAAGGCTAAAGATTCTTTCAATGAGTCATATAGGAGAACTGTAGAAGATGTATTTAGCATATCTGATATAGTAGATGAAAGAATAGATAGAGAAAAACATTTACAACCATATAAAGATGAGTTAGGAATTGATGACAAAACTATAGGAAAAAATAGTATAAATACAGTAAAAAGAAAAGTTCAACAACAAGTTAAAAACAACATTTCTGATAAATTAAGAGAACAATATTCAAGAGATAATAACTATCAACCTTTAGACGAAGTAACAAAACAAAAAATTGCAAAAGAAACAGAAATGAGAGTATCAAAATTCATGAAAGATTTGGACAAAGAAGTAGATGATAGAACAGATAAAGATGAAAAATTAGCAAATGATCCATATGTTATAAAAGGTGACAGATTTGATTATTCAGAAACAATAAATGCGGATGAATTAAAATCTACAATTGAAGATCTTATGAAAAAGCATGATGCAAATAAAAGAGCAGAAAAAGGGATGGAAGAGTTAAGGGAGCACATACAAAAATTACAAAGAATAGACAGAGAATATGCAAATTTGGAAAGCAATAAAGAAGGTTCTTATTTATATAGGACCAGCACAAATATTCATGCACCAAATGATGAACATAGTAATTTAAAAAATGTACTAACAAGTTTAACTTTTAGAAACATAGATATAGATGGGGAAAGGAGATAACATGAAAAGGAGTTTATTCAAAATATTAACTATTACTATATGTATAATTACAACGTTAAATTTTGTGCTACCAAATGTAATGTGTGTTGTTTATGCAGATGAAGAGGCAACAGCAGGACAAAAAGAAGAAAATAGTTTAGTTGAAACAATTGAAGAAGGAATAGGTGGATTAGCTGATGGTGTAGCAGGTTTACTTACTTGGCCATTAAGAATACTAATGGTAGCACTTGGTTATGCATTAAGATTAGTAGTAGGAGGAATTGCAAGTATTGCAGGAGGTCAATTTAATATTAATATTAGCCCGCAAGATATTCTATTCGATAAACTCGAAATAACAGATGTAAATTTCTTTAGCTTTAAAAGAGCAGATGGTTCTGATTTAAGTGCAGGAATTTTAACAATAAGACAAAATATTGCAATATGGTATTATGCTTTAAGAAACTTAGCAATAGGAATCTTACTTGCTATATTAGTATATGTAGGAATTAGAATGGCAATTTCTACAGTGGCTTCCGAAGAAGCAAAATACAAATCAATGTTAAAAGATTGGTTAGTAAGCTTTGTTTTAGTATTTATGCTTCAATATATAATAGCTTTTACATTAAATGCTAATAATGCTTTAGTTGGTATTTTAGAAAAAGCAATGGGAAAAGCTGTAGACAATTCGATTTTCTCGGATGTAATGGATACATTTGCTTTACAAGGAGTAAATCCAATCTCATTTACAATTGGATTTGGATCTGCAATAGCGTTTTGTATATTAGTTGGTGTTACTATGTCTTTCTTAGTATTTTATATAAAACGTATGCTTACACTAGCATTTTTAGTAATAATATCACCTATTGTTACAATAACATATTCTATAGATAAGATGGGTGATAAGCAATCACAAGCTTTAAATAAATGGGTAAAAGAGTTTGTATATACTGTTTTGATACAACCGTTCCAGTGCTTGATTTATATAGTTTTTGCAACGACAGCATTAGATTTAATGCAAGATAAAACACTGGGGGCATCAATTTTAGGCTGTATAATGTTATTATTTATACATCAAGCAGAGCATATAGTAAGAGGAATATTCAGCTTCGAACACGCTCATAACTTAGGAGATACATTTATGACATTAGCAGTTGTTAAATCTTTAGGAAGCAGTTTAAGTAAAATTGGACAATCTGCTGCAAGCGGATCTGGAGGTAAAGCAGCAGGAAATGCACCTGCAAAATCAGGAACACAAACTCCAAAACAAACAAATCAAGGTAGAAATAATGCTAATAGTAATTATAATGTTAGTGATGCGTTCGATAAAGCTAGAAAGACTAATCCGGTAATATCTAAAGCAAAACAAGGTGCGCAAAAACTTGCAAATACAAAAGCTGGAAAAGCCCTTGGCTTTGTAGGAAAACCAGTAGGCTGGATTGCAAGAAAAGGTACCGGTGCAGCATTAACACTTGCACAATATGCTCCACAATTTGCCCTTACAGCAATAGGAGCAGGTGCTGGTGGTATGAATGGAGCAATTGTAGGATATACAGTAGGAAAAGGAGCTTATAAAGCAGAGAAAAATATTATAAATAATGCGGTCGAAAAACGTGACCAAAAAACAGAAGTTAGAACACAAACAGGACAAGCATATAATGAATATATACGAGCAAAAGGCCTACAAGATAGACCAGACTTAGCAGCAGGTATGTATGAAAACATAGCAAGAGATGTTTTACAAGGAAAAGATATAAATAAAATGGAAGATCCAGATGACCAAAAATTAGCACAAAGCTTAGCACAATATAAGAGTACTTTTGAGAAAATGGGAGTATCTCAAGAAAATATAGCAAAAGACATGGAAAAAACATTAATGAAAATGCAAGAACTTCAAACAAGACAAAATAATAATAGTAATAATAATAATCCAGGACAAAATTCATAAATTAAAATAAATTATTAAAGTAAGGAGCAAAAATGAGTTTAATTGATACTAGGTTAAGAATTAGACGATTTTTTAAAAAATATAAGAAAATAATAATTTTTATTGTTATAGCATGGGCAATAATATTTACTGTTAATTATATATTAAAAAATATGCCAAAAGAAGAAATTCCAAAAACAACATATGAACCAAATGTTTCTGTTATGACAGAGGATGAAGTACCAGAAAAATGGCAAGCTACAATAGAAAGTACAATAGATACATTTGTCCAAAGATGTAATAATAAAGAATATGAATCTGCATATAATATGCTTTCTGATGATTGTAAAGATGCGGTATATCCAACATTAAGTTCTTTTCAAAAATATGTAGACAATAGATTTAAAGAAAAAAGATCATATAGTATTCAGAATTTTTCAAATGTCGGAAAACAATATATATATGATGTAAACTTAATGGATGATTTAATGGCGACAGGTCTTACAAATAA
>CALYAI010000068.1 GCA_944393475.1 uncultured Clostridia bacterium | reverse complement strand
AAATTATAGATAATTTAAAAAAAAAAAAAAAAAAAGAAAAAATAGAAGACGAAGAAGATGTAAAAAAAGTACTACGAGAAGAAATGAAAAAGATGCTTGATGTTGGAGATAATTCTTTACAATTAAATACAATTCCAACAGTAATTTTAGTTGTTGGAGTAAATGGAGTTGGGAAAACAACTTCAATAGGTAAAATTGCTAATAGATTAAAAAGTGAAGGCAAAAAAGTAGTTATTGCTGCAGCAGATACATTTAGAGCAGCAGCTGTTGAACAGTTGGAAATATGGGCAAATAGAGTTGGATGTAAGATGATAAAAAAAGAAGAAGGCTCAGATCCAGCTTCAGTTGTATTTGACGCTATAAAGGTAGCAAAAGAAGAAAATGCAGATGTATTAATTTGTGATACAGCAGGAAGACTTCATAATAAAAAATATTTAATGGATGAATTAGGAAAAATAAATAAAATAATAAATAAAGAATTACCAGATGCAACGAAAGAGACATTATTGGTGCTAGATGGAACAACGGGTCAAAATGCAATTATGCAGGTAAAAGCTTTTAGGGAAACAGTTGATATTACAGGATTAGTTTTAACTAAATTAGATGGAACAGCAAAAGGTGGAGTTGTAATAGGTATAGTTGCAGAAAATAAAATACCAATTAAATTTATTGGTGTTGGAGAACAAATAGATGATATGGAAAAATTTAATTCAGAAGATTTTGTAAATGCAATTATATAATTGGAGGTATGAAATGGAAGAAAAAGTAGAAACAAAAACTCAAGCAAAACAACAAAAAAAGAGTAAGACAAGAATGATGTTAGTATTGTTATTTTTAGTAATAGTTTCAGTAATTGGCTATATTGCTCTAAGAGGACAGTATTTAGAATTATTAGAAATAGGAGAAAAATACACAACTGTCTTCTGGCAAAATTTAACGTACAAAGCTGTTACATTTGGAATAAGTTTTGTTATTTTATATATAATAATTTACATCACTAATAAAGGTATAAAAAAAGAGTTAAAACCATTTTTTGATGCAGAGAAAAAGAAAGAGCCTAAACTACTAAATAAATCATTAGCTTTAGTTGTATCAATTATTGGCAGTGCAATATTAATGAGTGTTTTTACAGAACAAGCAATGCTATTTATAAATAGTACGCAATTTGGAATCAGTGATCCTGTATTTGGATTAGATATAGGATATTTCATATTTCAAAAACCGTTTATAGAATTGGTAATTATGTTACTAATAACAATTACGATAGGTGTATTAGTTTATTCAATAATATATTATATAGTAACATTTAATGTTTGTTTTGATGGAATTGATAGAGAAACTTTAAAGAAGAGTAATTTATTAAATAAAATTTTTAAATATTTAAAAATCGCAATTGTGTTTTTAGCTATATATATAATATTTAAAGTTCAAAATTTAGGAATAGATAAAAGTGTAACATTACAAGGCGATGATGCAGTACAAATATATGGAGCTGGATTTACAAGTGTAATACTAAAGCTTTGGGGATACATAATTTTTGCAATATTAATGGTTATAGCAGTTTTTAAAGCGATACAATTTTTTAAACAGAAAAAAACTAAAAAAATGATTGCTTCATTAGCAATAATTCCTGGGTATTTGGTAGCATTATTTCTTGTAATGACAATTTTCCAATTTGCATTTGTAAAACCAAATGAACTGGACAGAGAAAAACAATATATAGAAGCTAATATTCAATATACTAGGACAGCATATAATATAAATATTCAAGAAAATGAATTAGATGGTAAAGAAGCTAATAACCTTCAGGTTGTTAATTCAAATAGTGATACAGTTAATAACACAGCAATTGTAAGCAAAGATGTTACACAGGATACACTAAAAGATAAACAAACTAGTGCTAATTATTATAATTACAATACAACACAAATCGGAAAATATAATATAGATGGAAAAGATGAACTAGTATATCTATCTCCAAGACAAATAGAAAGTGGAAATGCTTCTAGTTCAGATAATAAAATATATGAATACACTCATGGTTATGGAACAGTGGTTACTTCTGCTACAAGCACAGATGAAGCAGGTAATATGGAATATATACAAAAATCATTTGACGGAAGTGACAATAAAATAAATGTAACACAACCTAGAATTTACTTTGGACTTAACGAAAATTCACCAATAATAACAAGTTCAAAAAATAAATCAGAATTTGATTATCCAAAGTCAGAAACAGAAACAGCACAAAATACATATGATGGAAAAGCAGGTTTAAATGTAGGGTTAATTGATAGAATTATTTTAGGAATAAGAGAAGGAAACTTTAATATAGCATTTTCATCAAATATAACAGAAAACAGTAAATTATTATTAAATAGAAATATATTAAAAAGAGTAGAGAAAATTTTCCCATATATAATTTATGATGAAAATCCATATCAAGTAATTACTGAAGAAGGTAAAATAGTTTGGGTTATAGACGGATATACAATATCATCTAACTATCCATATTCACAAATGTCAGTAATAGAAAGAAATGGGACTAGAGAAAGATTAAATTATATTAGAAATTCTGTAAAAGTAATTGTAGATAGTTATGATGGAACAGTAAAATTCTATATTACAGATACTACAGATCCAATAATAATGGCATATAAAGAAATATATCCAGACTTATTTGCAGATAAAGATGAAGTAATTCCAGAGGACATAGCATCACATTTTATATACCCAGAATTTTTGTATAATATACAAGCTGATATGTTAGAAAGATATCATAATGTAAAATCAGATGTATTATATAGAAGTAGTGATGTGTGGGATAGAGCAACTCATACAACTGGTAAAAACTTAAAAACCACAGGTACACCAATGGATCCATATTATACTATGGTAAAAACAATTGATAGTGATATACCACAATTAGGGTTAGTTTTACCATATACATTATATGAAAAACAAAGTTTAATTTCTTATTTGGTTGGAACATGTGATGAAAATGGAAATAGTAAATTAACAATATATAAATATTCTGCAGATAGTAATGTAATAGGCCCAATGCAGTTAGATACACAAATAGAGCAAGATGAAGAAATATCAACAACAATACAAAATCTAAATGTTACAGGAACAAAACTAATCAGAAATATGATAATGGTTCCAATAGATAATACAATATTATATGTTGAGCCAATATATCAAGTAATGTTAAATGAGACGGAAGCAGTTCCAGTACTTAAAAAGGTAATAGTTGCAGTGGGAAATAAAGTTGCAATTGGAAATAATTTAGCAGAAGCAATGAGAAATCTAAGTTCACAATCTGCAATTAATATTGAAGTTTCAAACACAGATAATATAGAATCAATAATAGAAGAAATAATTAAAGCAAATAAAAATGTAGAAAACTCAACACAGAATCAAGACTGGGAAATGATGGGTAAAGATATTGCAAGTCTTCAATCTTTAATAGATAGATTAGAAGAATTAGTAACAGAGCAAAAAGAAGAAGAGGAAAGAATTCAAAACGAAGAAACGAACTCTTTAGATGAAACAAATTCGATGACCGATACACAAGCTATAAATGAAATTGAATAAAAATAAAACAAAAAACACACCATATAAATGGGTGTGTTTTTTATGTTAGAAAAATCAATAAAGATATTAAATGAAAAAATAGAAAAATTAAATTATAATCTAAATAAAAACAAATTTATAGATTTAATAGAGGTTATGGGTAGTAAAAAGGAAATGATTTTTAGAAATTTATTTTCTGGAATATGGAAAGGAATAGGGATTGGTATAGGTGTAACATTAGTAACTGCCATAATAATATTAATATTACAAAAAATAATAAAATTAAATATACCAATTATAAGTGAATATATAACGGATATAGTAGAGATTGTTGAAAGAACAAAGAATATTAGATAAATAAATTAGACAAAAATTATAAATAGACTTTAAAAATAATAAGGAATTGTATATAATATGTGTATTAAAAACGGAAGGAGCAGAACAAATGAATTTACCAAACAAATTAACAATTTTTAGAATAATATTAGTACCAATTATGGCAATAATACCATTTTTTGATTTTAATATAAAATGGATAGTAATAGATATAATTTTTATAATAGCTTCAATAACGGATAAACTAGACGGATATTTAGCAAGGTCAAAAAACCAGGTTACTACATTTGGAAAATTTTTGGATCCCATTGCAGATAAAATACTAGTTTTAGCAGCAATGCTTATATTAGTAGAAGCAAATAAATTGCCAGCAATAATTCCAATAATAGTAATGCTTAGAGAATTTATGGTTTCTGGTTATAGACTAGTAGCTGTAGAAAAAGGTGGAAAGGTAATTGCTGCATCAGTTTGGGGAAAACTAAAAACTGTAACACAAATGCTTGCAATCATATTAGCTTTTGTGGATCAAAATGGATTTGCACAGTGTTTTATTGGTGGAATTACAGGATTTGCTTGGTGGTATAATTTAGTAGTGACAATACTAATGACAGTATCTATTATAGCAACAATTTTCTCAGGCTTAGATTACATATTAAAGGGAAAAGACTTGTTTAAAGAAGAGGTAAAGTAAGATGAACAAAAAAGAAGCTAATGAAGAAATTATCAACTTAAGGAAGCAATTGGAAATTTGGGCAAATAAATATTATGATGAAGATAATCCAGTCGTATCGGATTATGAATATGATATGACAATGAATAGGTTAAAGAAATTGGAAAAAGAATTTCCAGAATTGGTAACAAAAGACTCTTTAACTCAAAAAGTTGGTGGACATGTTAAAGATGGTTTTACTAAAGTAGAACATGAAGTACCTTTACAAAGTCTTCAAGATATTTTTTCATTCGAAGAATTAGAAGAATTCAAAGAAAGAGTGTATAAAGCAGCAGAAGAAAATGGAATAAAAGAAAAAGATGTAAAATTTGTAGTAGAAACAAAAATAGATGGACTATCAGCAGCGTTGGAATATAAAAACGGAAAATTTATAAGAGGTGCAACTAGGGGTAATGGATTAATTGGAGAAGATGTTACAGAAAATTTAAAAACAATAAAAAGTATACCTAAAGAACTTGCAGAGCCAATAAATATTATTGTTAGAGGAGAAGTATTTATTGGAAAGAAAGAATTTGAAAAAATGAATGAAGAACAAGAATTAAATGAAGAAAAAACATTTGCAAATGCAAGAAATGCAGCAGCAGGTTCTCTAAGGCAGTTAGATTCTAGAATAACTAAAAAAAGACCTTTAGATATTTATATCTTTAATGTTCAAAAAATTGAAGGAAAAGAATTCAATTCACATTTTGAAGAGCTAAATTATTTAAAAAAGTTAGGCTTTAATGTAAATCCAGTATTAATACCATGTAATACTATTCCAGAAGCGATAGAAGCAATAAAAAATATTGGAGACGAAAGAGAAAATTTAACATTTGGAATAGATGGAGCAGTTATAAAGGTCGATAATTTAAACCTAAGGGAAATAATGGGGTCAACTTCTAAAGTACCAAGATGGGCTATAGCTTATAAATATCCACCAGAAAGCAAGGAAACAAAATTAACAAATATAATATGCCAGGTTGGAAGAACAGGAGCAATAACACCTATGGCAATATTGGAGCCAGTTAAAGTTGCCGGTTCTGTAATATCAAAAACAACACTTCACAATGAAGATTTTATTAAAGAAAAGGATATTAGAATAGGTGATACAATTGTTGTTCAAAAAGCAGGAGATGTAATACCAGAGATACTAGAAGTAAAAAAAGAAAAAAGAGATGGTAGCGAGCAAATATTTGAGATGCCAAAGGTTTGCCCAGTGTGTGGAGCACCTGTAATAAGAGAAGAGGGAGAAGCTGTTAGTAGGTGTATAGGTATAGAGTGCCCAGCAAAATTATTAAGAAATATTATACATTTTGTTTCTAGGGATTGTATGAATATAGATGGTCTAGGAGATAAGATAATAGAACAGTTAATTAGTAAAGAACTAATTAGTAATATTGCAGATATTTATTATTTAACACTTGAAGATATAGCTTCATTAAAGAAAAATGGACAAAAATTTACTCAAAATTTAATAGATGCCATAAATAATAGTAAAAACAATGAATTATATAGACTTATAGCAGCATTAGGAATAAGACACATTGGTGTTAAAGCAGCAAAAACATTGGCTAAAAAATATAGGAGCATGGATAATTTAATAGAAGCAACTTTAGAAG
>CALYAI010000067.1 GCA_944393475.1 uncultured Clostridia bacterium | reverse complement strand
AAAAGTCTTTAGATGAAGTAACTAATAAATTACATTCATTAGGATTAGACTTTGCGCCAGATGATGATTAAAATAAATTAGAAAGGTGTGAAAAAAGTGGCAAAAAATAGAAAACTAGGAAAAACAACTGCACAAAGAAAATCATTGCTAAAAACACAAGTAACTGATTTATTAGTAAACGAAAAAATCACAACAACATTAGCTAGAGCTAAAGAAACACAAGCTATAGCTGATAGTCTAATTGCTTTAGCTATTAAAGAAAAAGATAATTATGAAGAAGTAGATACAAAAATAGTAAGAGCAAAAAGAGATGCTAATGGAAACAAAGTTACTGAATTAGTAAAAAGCAAAAATGGTAATGAATACCTAAAAGTTGTTAAAGAAGAAGTAACAGAAAAAAGACAAAAAGATATGCCATCAAGATTAAATGCTAGAAGAAAAATAATGAATACTGTTTCTAAAGTAAAAGATGCAGATGGAAGAAACATAGATATTCCAGCAAAATTATTTGGAGAATTAGCAGAAAGATATACATCAGCTGGAAAAGTCGGAGGTTATACAAGAATATTAAAAATAGGACCTCGTAAAGGTGATGCAGCAGAAATGGCAATATTAGAATTATTAAAATAAACTAAAAAAAGATACATCTAATTTTAGATGTATTTTTTTTTGGAATAATTTATGAAATTTTGAATATACTTATTAGTAGTATATTCGAGGTGATATCATGATTTATGAAGTATATATAAAAGAAAACAAAATTATAGATAAAACTGATGACGAAAAAAGCTTGGACTTGGTAAAATCATTAATAAAAACAAAAATGGATTTAGAGTTAGCACATAAAAATTTTGAATTTGCAGAAGAAGAATTAGTTGATTATTATGTATATCAAATAAAAGCAAATCAAGCAAAAATAAATTATTTATTAAAAAAGATAAAAAGAAGAGGATTAATAATTGATAATATAACAGAAAGAGATATTAGAATTTCTACAAAACAAGAAGCATTATAATGCATATTTGTCCATATATAATCATAAATTTTATTAGGAGTGATTTATATGGATTATAATAATATGCTTGTACTATCAGCATCAATTTGTTTTATATTTTTATTTGGAAGGATATTTGTTAGACCATTAAAATTTATGTCCAAATTATTATTAAATTCAATTCTAGGACTATTATTAATATTTTTAATAAACAGTATAGGAGTAAGTTTTAATTTCCATATAGGACTAAATATAATTACAGCCATAATTATTGGAATATTTGGAATACCAGGAGCAGTATTGTTAATTCTTTTACAAATTTTTATAATTTAAAAAGGTCTACTAACTATTGTTAGGAGACCTTTTTAAGAATAAATATTTACTATTCAACTGTTACTGATTTTGCTAAATTTCTTGGCTTATCAACATCCAATCCTTTTTCCTTAGAAATATAATATGCAAGTAATTGCAAAGGTATTATAGATAAAATTGGAGATAAGCAAGGATTTACTTCAGGTATATGAATTGTTTTATAAAATTGCTCATCATTAATTTTTTGGTTTGTTATAACCAACGTTTTTGCTCCCCTAGTAATTACTTCTTGAATATTGCTAACTGTTTTTTCCACTAGTTTTGGATTTGTGATAATTCCAATTACAGTTACATCATTTTCTATTAAAGCAATAGGACCATGTTTTAATTCTCCTGCAGGGTAGCTTTCTGAATGTATGTAAGAAATTTCTTTTAATTTTAAAGAAGCTTCTTCTGCAACATAGCTATCTATACCTCTACCCAAGAAAAAGATATCTGTTTCTTTATATACTGTATTTGCAAAATTCTTTATTTCTGCAACATTTCCAAGAGTTATTTCTGCCTTTTTCGGTAAATCCATTATTTCTTTTTTAATATTATCAATTTCCAAAGCAGGAACTCTTTCCAATACTTCTGCAAAATAAAGTGCTAAGATATTTAGAAGAACAACTTGTGATGTATAAGCTTTTGTAGAAGCAACTGCAATTTCTGGTCCGGCATGTGTATAAACACAGTAGTCAGATTCACGAGTTATAGAGCTTCCTATAACATTTGCAACTGCTATGGTTTTTGCACCTTTTTGCTTTGCTAATTTTAAAGCAGCAATTGTATCTGCTGTTTCACCAGATTGACTAATATAAATACATAAAGTATGTTCATTAATTAAAGGATCTCTATATCTAAACTCTGAAGCGATATCAACTTCAGTAGGTATTTTACAGAAATTTTCGAAAGTTGCTTTTGTAGCAAGACCAGCATTTTTTGCTGTACCACATGCAACGATATAAATTCTATTAATTGTTTCTAAATAATCCTTTGATATTTCAAAGTCAGTAAAAGAAATTTTATTTTCTGATAATTTAGAGCCGATTGTTTCTCTAATGGAATTTGGCTGTTCATAAATTTCTTTTAACATAAAATCTTCATATCCATCCTTCTCTGCTGAAGCAGTGTTCCATTCAATACTTTTTACCATTTTATCGATCGAATTTAAATTATTATCGTAAAATTCTATGTTTTTTCTTGATAGTACCGCATATTCGCGATCATTTAAAAAATAAAAATCTTTAGTAAATGAAAGTATTGCAGGGATATCTGAAGAAATATAAATTTCATTTAATCCTTTTCCTATAACTAAAGGACTGTCCTGTCTTACCACAATCATATTATCTGGATAATCATTACATAAAATTTCTAGAGCAAAACTACCTTTTAAATCATCACAAGCTAATTTTACAGATTTTAGAAAATCATGTTCTTTTTTATAATAATAATGTATTAAATTAGGTATAACTTCTGTATCAGTATCTGATAAAAAATGATAACCATTATCTTCTAGAAATTTTCTTAATTCATGATAATTTTCTATAATTCCATTATGAACAACTGCAAAAGTCTTACTATTATCATAATGAGGATGAGAATTAACTGCAGAAGGCTTTCCGTGGGTAGCCCATCTAGTATGACCAATACCAATTGTTCCTTCTAAACTATTAATCTCTTCTTTTGCATCTAGATTAGCAATTCTGCCCTTTTCTTTAACGATTTTTATTCCGTCTTTTTCCATTGTTGCAATTCCTGCAGAGTCATAACCTCTGTATTCAAGTCTAAGCAAACCATTAATTAAAATAGGTTTTGCTTTTTTGGTTCCAATATAACCAACTATTCCACACATAAATTGTACCTCCTAAAAATAGTCAAAAAGTACAATATAGCTACACAATTAGATTTGTTCTATTATCACTAATAGTTTTTGCTAATATTTATGGTTGTAGCAAACCACAGAGTACCCGCCGAAAACTCGATAAACTCTGACCTCGTCAACACAAAAGTGTTCTGGCGCTTAATTGTCATTTATAAAATATAAAATTATCCTCCTTTCTAAAATTATTATATGTAACTTTTTGACCTATGCTATTATATTATAATAAAAATGAAAAAGTATCAAGTCCTATAAAATTTAAGTACAGAAACACATAAAAATATGGTATAATATATGTGCAAAATAAAAATATCGAACAAAAAGTGAGGTATGAATTAGAGAATGCAAAATAAATTTAATATAGAAGAAGAAATAAAAAATTTACCTTCAAAACCAGGAGTATATCTAATGCATGATAAAAATAACAATATTATATATGTGGGTAAAGCAATTTCTTTAAAAAGAAGAGTAACATCATATTTTCGAAAAACAAATAAAACTGAACGAATTAAAAAGATGGTTTCTTTAGTTGATTATTTTGAATATATTGTTGTAGATAACGAAGCAGAAGCATTAATTTTAGAATGCAATTTAATAAAAAAATATAGACCAAAATTTAATGTTTTATTAAAAGATGATAAAACATATCCTTATATAAAAATAGATGTAAAATCTGACTTCCCAAATGTAATAATGACTAGAAGAATTGTAAATGATGGCTCAAAATACTTTGGACCATATGCCAATTCTGGTGCAGCAAAGGAAATGGTAGACTTTATAAAAAGCAAATATAGAATAAGACAATGTAGAAATTTTAAATCTACAACAAGACCTTGCTTAAATTATCAAATAAAAAAATGCTTTGCACCATGTGTAGGATATATTTCTAAAGAAGATTATAAAAAACAAATTGATGAAATAATAGATTTATTAGAAGGAAAAACTAGTAAGATAATAAAAGAATTAAATTTGCAAATTAAAGAAGCATCTGGGAAATTGGATTTTGAAAAAGCTGCATATTTAAGAGACAAAATGGTAGCAATCGAGAGAATATCAGAAAAACAAAAAGTCTCTAATATTTCAGAAAATAATATAGATGTTATAGGAATAGCTAAGAATGAGCTAGAAGTTTGCATTGAAATATTTTTTGTAAGAGGAAGTAAAATGATAGGAAGGGAGTATTATTTCTTCCAAGATTTAATAGATATGCAAGATGGTGAAATTTTATCTGGATTTATTAAACAATATTATATGGATAATCCAAATTTACCAAATAAAATAATGATGAGATATGAACCAGAAGACAAAGAAACAATAGAAGAATGGCTTTCTAATATTGCAAATAGAAAAGTAGAAATAAAAACACCACAAAAGGGAGAAAAATTACGTTTTGTTGAAATGGCAGAAAAGAATGCTGAGGTTACATTAAAAAATAAATTTGAAGATAAAAACAGTTTATTGTTAGAATTAAAGAATGTATTAAACATGGATAAAATTCCAAGAAAAATAGAATGTTATGATATCTCTAACATATCTGGAACAAATACTGTTGCAGGAATGTGCGTAATGCAAAATGGAATTATAAAAAAGAATTTGTCAAGAAGATTTAAAATAAAAACAGTATATGGACAAGATGATCCAAGATGTATGGAGGAAGTAATAGAAAGGAGATTAAAACATTCAATTGGAGAAAATAATTCTGGATTTGGAAATTTACCAGACGTAATTTTTGTTGATGGTGGAATAACGCAAATAAGAGCTGCAAGGAGAGTTGTAGATAGATTAAATCTTGATATAAAAATATTCGGAATGGTAAAAAATGATAAACATAGAACGAGAGCATTAATGGACGAAGATAGAAAAGAAATAGAAATATCTGAGGAATTATTAAATTTAATTACCCAATTCCAGGATACAGTTCATGACACGGCAATTTCATACCATAAAAAATTAAGAGATAAAGAAATGACCGAATCTGCATTGGACAATATAAGTGGAATAGGAGAAGTAAAAAGAAATTTATTATTAAAAAGATTTAAAACAATAAATAATATAAAAAATGCTTCGCCAGAAGAGATAATGACAGTAAAAGGCATAAATAAAGATCTAGCAATAAGAATAAAACAAGAATTAATAGGGGATTAGTGAATAGATCACTAATCCCTATTATAATTATAAAAGTATGGCACTATCCAAAGCAATTTTGATCATATTGTTTAATCCATGTTCTCTTTCTTCTGGAGAAGCTTGTTTATCTATATATTTTGAATCAACAACAGTCATTAAACATGCAGCTTTTTTGCTTAAAAGTTTTGCATTATAAAATAAAGCAAATGCTTCCATTTCTGCTGCAACAGGATTAAACTTTTTAGGCAATCTATTAAAGAATTTATTTTGATTTGTCATATATAAATCAAATACATCAGTACATACTGTATTGCCAACCAAAACAGTTGTATTTAAATTTTCAGCAACTTGCTTTATAAGGTTATTTAGATTGCTATCTGCAGATACTATATGAGTATTTTCATTATTTAATGTAAGTGCATAATTGCTTTCTGAATAAACATTTTCTGCTAGAATAACATCGAACAAATTCAAATCTTTTAAATAGCCACCGCATGATCCTATTCTTATAATATTTTCTACATTATAAAATTTATATAATTCATATGAATAAATTCCAATGCTTGGTATTCCCATACCATGTGCCATAACAGAGATACGTTTTCCTTTATATAATCCTGTATATGCATACATATTTCTAATAGAATTTATAAGCTTTGCATTTTCTAAAAAATTTTCGGCAATATATTTTGCTCTTAAAGGATCTCCTGGCATAATTACTGTTTTTGCAAAATCACCAAGCTCTGCTTCATTATGTGGTGTCATATTATTACCTCCCAAAATTAATTTAAATTAGTATATCATAATGTAAATAAAAAAATATTGCGATATAAAAATGTAATAAAAAAGTAATATGAAGGAAATATACAAATATGTCAAAAAAAGGTATAATATAATAAATTTTATGAATTTATAAAGGAGAGATAAATATGTGGACATGTTTGTATTTATGCCATATAGTTGTAATTATAATGATCATAATATCAATTTTAGGTATTACTTATTCAATAACCAAGAAAAAAATTAA
>CALYAI010000066.1 GCA_944393475.1 uncultured Clostridia bacterium | reverse complement strand
TATTATAGAAAAAATAAAAGCAAAATACAATGTTATATTATCTTCAAGAGATATTGTAAATATGTATCCTAAGGTAAATTATCATTTCCTTCTAGTTGCAGATTTAAATGAAAGGGTAAAAAGGAAATATCACCAATATGAAGGTAAAATAACAATGGAAGAATTAAAGCAACATATAAAGCAACGTGATGATTTCCAAATGAAATCAGGATATTATAAAATCCATCCAATAACAAAAGTAATTGATGTAACAAAATGCGAAACTGTAGAAGACGAAGCAAATGAAATTATGAAATATATTAATTAAAGAGGTGTATTTTTGTGGGATATGTAAATGCAAAATTAGAAGAATTCGAAAAATTTATTTATCAGAAAAAAGTTGCAATTATTGGGCTAGGAGTAAGCAATATTCCATTAATAGAATATTTACATAGTAAAAAAGCAAATATAACTGTATTTGATGGCAAAACAATGGATGAAATACCAAAAGAAATTATGGATAAACTAACAGAATATGCTATTCCATTTTTCTTTGGAGAAAATTATTTAAAAAATCTAAATGGGTTTAACGTAATTTTTCGTTCACCAAGTTGTTTACCAACAAAACCGGAATTAGTTGAAGAAGCTAAAAGAGGTGCCATTGTAACTACAGAGATAGAGATGCTTATGAAAATGAGTCCTTGTAAAATTATTGGAGTTACTGGAAGTGAAGGAAAAACTACTACAACAAGTTTAATATATTCAATATTAAAACATGCGGGATATAATTGTTATTTGGGTGGAAATATAGGAAATCCATTGTTTACTAAGTTATCCGATATTTTACCAGATGATATTTTAGTTTTAGAATTAAGTAGTTTTCAATTAATGGGTATGGATGTAAGTCCAAACATATCAGTAATTACAAACATTACGCCAAATCATTTAAATATTCATAGTTCATATGAAGAATATATAGAAGCTAAAAAAACAATTTTTAAATATCAAAATGAAGATGACATTATAATATTAAATTATGATAATGAAATTACTAGAAAATGCAAACAGGAAGCAAATTCCAAAGTAATATATTTCAGTAGTAAAGAAAAATTAGATGATGGATATATTGTCGATGGAAATATGATTAAAGAATGTGAAGACAAATTAAGGAGACATATCTTAAATACAAAAGATATAAAACTTAGAGGTATTCATAATTTCGAAAATATTTGTGCAGCATTTGCAGCAACAAAGACTTTAGTAGATGAAAGTATAGCAGTTCAAGCAATTAAGGAGTTTAATGCGGTTGAACATAGATTGGAATTTGTAAGAGATTTAAATGGAGTAAAATGGTATAATGACTCAGCAAGTTCAAGTCCATCTCGAACAATTGCAGGATTAAAAGCATATGACGAAGATATTATTTTAATAGCAGGTGGATATGATAAGAATTTAGATTATGCTCAATTAGGAAAATACATTGTAGATAAGGTAAAAGGGTTAATTTTAATTGGAGATACTGCTAAAAAAATATTTAATGCAACATCAAAAGCAATGGAAGCAAGAAATGTTCAATTACCAATATATTATTGTGAAACTCTAAAAGAAGCGGTAGAAACAGCGGATAAAATTGCAAAGAAAGATCAAGTTGTCTTATTTTCTCCTGCTAGTGCAAGTTTTGACATGTTTAAAAATTTTGCAGATAGAGGAGAACAATTTAAAAAACTAGTTCATGAAATTTCATAAAATTGTAAGAATTTTTTAAAAGAAAAAGGGCATTATAATAATATACCAGCACTTTGTTGTTATAATTTTAGAGCAAGGAAGGTATATTAAATGAAAATTAAAGATTGTATGTGCAATAAAGTTTACTATTGCTTGCCAAATTCTACTGTTGCAGATTGTGCTAAACTAATGAATGAAAATCATATTGGTTGTATACCAGTATGTGACGAAGGAAGAAATTTAGTTGGACTTGTAACAGATAGAGATATAACTTTAAGATGTATTGCATCAAATAAAGATTGTAATACAACAAAAGTTAGTGATATCATGACTTGTAATGTTTATACTTGCAATTCGGAAGATACTATAGAAGCTGTTGAAGATAAAATGTCAGAAAACAAGGTAAGAAGAATTCCAATACTTGATAAAAATAAGGTTGTAGGAATTATTACATTAGGAGACCTAAGTAAAAACGAAAAAATAAATAATGACGGAATATATGCTACTTGGGAGAATATTTATTGTAATAATACGAAGAATGCAGAATAAATATTATATAATTTAAGTAGTTCACTTTAAAAGGAATTTCCATTTTTGGAAATTCCTTTTTATATAGTCATAAATACCATAAATATACATATACTAAAAATAGGAGGAAGAGATGGTATTTGATGTAAGCTATATAACTAAAGTTTTAAAAAGAATTACTATAATATTATTAAGCATTGGAATCCTAATAATATTGTATAAATTAAGCATATTTTATATGCCATTTCTTGTTGCATTTATATTAGCATTAATATTAGAGCATCCCATAAGGTATTTTATGAAAAAGTTCAACTTAAAAAGAAGGACAAGTAGTATAATAATATTTTTAATATCAATAACAATTATTACAGGTGCATTAATATGGGGAATATCCACATTAATTTCTGAGGCTTCGAATTTAATTCAAGGCGTAAATAATTACATTGATAAAGCATATAATCAAATACAAAATATTTCGTCTCAATTTGATGTGCAAAGACTTCATTTGCCCAAAAAAGTAGAACAAGTTATAGAAAGTTCAGGAGATGAGTTCTTTAATAGCATTGGTGTTTGGATAAAAAGTACATTAACAAAATTAATAGATATTTTAATGCAAATTCCAACGATTGCGATATACACATCTATTACATTAATTGCGTTATATTTTATGTGTGTCGATAAGATATATATGGTTGATGAAATAGAACATCATTTGCCAAGTAATTGGACAAAAAGATTAAGTATACATCTAAAAGAAATAATTTCATCAGTAAGCAATTATATAAAAGCAGAATTCATTCTTGTAATAGTGTCTTTTATAATATCTTTAATAGGTTTTTATATATTTAATATTATTGGTTTAACAATTAAATATCCATTATTAATAGCTCTGGGAATTGCTTTTGTAGATGCCTTACCAATACTCGGATCTGGAACAATAATGCTTCCTTGGTCAGTAATTTCTGCAACAGAAGGAAAAATAGAATTTGCAATAGCACTTTTAATTTTATGGGGAATTATGTCGATTGTAAGACAATTTATAGAACCTAAATTAATAAGTAATAAAATTGGAATTCATCCGATATTTACTTTGGTTGCAATGTATACTGGATTTAAAATTTTTGGTATATGGGGTATGGTTTTAGGTCCTATAATATTAATTATATTAAGAAATATTTTTAGCACATTAATAGATAGAGGGGTAGTAAAATCTATAATGGAAAGATAATATTTATGTAGTTGGGATATATGTTTCGTCAGGAGGATAAACATATTCATCATTTGGTTTATCGATTTCTTTTAAAGAAGTAATTTGTAATTCTGGCATATCACCATGGTAGTCTACTTTTTTTATTGTGCCAGTTACTTCAACCCAAGTGCCATCTGAATATCCTTTTATATCCTTATATTCAGAAAGAAATCCTACTATAAGAGTCTGATAATCCGAGCTAATTACCATATCACGTGCAAGCACAAATTGCTCATCTGTAAAATCATATGCTCTATAAATATATCCAGAAAATTTATAGGATTTACCAACATAATTGTCAATATGTTCATGTGAATCTTTTAAGATATTGGTATAATTTTTAGGATCTATTTCTATAACAGATGAAGAATTATCTGATACACTTACATTATTTTTAGCATCATTAAAAAGTCTATAACAGCATACAGAAAAGACACTTAGAATTACAATAGTTACTATAACGAAAAAAATCTTAAATATTAGAGTTCCACTTACTTTTATATTATATATAAACAAAATAAATACACCTCCATTTATAAATAGTATGAAAAAACTTTCATATATATGTTTTTTTAAAATAAAATATTGCGAAAAAATAAATTTAGTGATATAGTACACATGATATTGATTTTTAGGAGGCAAAAGACGAATGGGAGTATTTAGAAAGATATTCAAATCATACAGTGAAAAAGAAGTAAAAAGAGTAATGCCAATAGTAGAGCAGATTAACAACTTAGAACCAGAAATGGAAAAATTAACGGACAAGGAGCTAACAGGGAAAACAGAATATTTTAAAGAGCAATTAAAAAATGGTAAAACATTGGATGACATATTACCAGAAGCTTTTGCTGTTGTTAGAGAAGCGTCTAAAAGAGTTTTAGGATTAAGACATTTCGATGTTCAATTAATTGGTGGTATTATATTACACCAAGGTAGAATTTCTGAAATGAAGACAGGTGAAGGAAAAACTTTAGTTGCAACACTTCCAGCATATTTAAATGCACTTACAGGAAAAGGTGTTCACATTATAACAGTTAATGATTACCTAGCTAGAAGAGATAGTGAATGGATGGGTAAATTATATAAATTCTTGGGTCTTTCTGTAGGACTAGTTGTAAATGGATTAGAACCTGACCAAAGAAGAAAAGCATATGGTGCAGATATAACATATGGAACAAATAATGAATTTGGATTCGACTACTTAAGAGATAATATGGTTTTATATAAAGAACAACTTGTTCAAAGACCATTAAATTATGCAATAGTCGACGAAATAGATAGTATTTTAATTGATGAGGCTCGTACACCACTTATTATTTCTGGTAGAGCTAGTAAATCATCAGAGTTATACAAAAAAGCAGATAGTTTTGTAAGAACTTTGCAAGCAAAAATTATAGTAGAAGAAGATGTTAAAGATCTTGATCAAGCTGAAGATAATGAAAAATATGATTATATCGTAGATTTAAAAGCAAAATCAGCATCTTTAACACAAAAAGGTATAAAAAAGGCAGAAGAGTATTTTAAAGTAGAAAACTTTAATGACTTGGAAAATTCAGAAATCGTACACAATGTTAACCAAGCACTACGTGCACATGGTGTTATGAAAAAGGATATTGATTACATCGTAAAAGATGGAGAAGTATTAATTGTAGATGAATTTACAGGACGTATTATGTATGGTAGAAGATATAACAATGGTCTTCACCAAGCAATAGAAGCAAAAGAACACGTAAAAATTGCAGATGAATCAAAAACACTTGCAACAATAACATTCCAAAATTATTTTAGAATGTATGAAAAGTTATCTGGTATGACTGGTACTGCTATGACAGAAGAAGCAGAATTCCAAGAAATCTATCATTTAGATGTTGTTTCCATACCAACAAATAAACCAATGATTAGAAAAGATTTACCAGACATAGTATATAAAAATGAAAAAGCAAAATTTAGAGCTGTTGTTAATGATGTAAAAGAAAGTCATGCAAAAGGACAACCAGTTCTAATTGGTACAGTTTCTATCGAAAAATCAGAAAAATTAAGTAATATATTAACAAAAGAAGGAATTAGGCACCAAGTATTAAATGCTAAAGCACACGAAAGAGAAGCAGAAATCATTGCACAAGCTGGTAAATATGGAGCTGTTACTATAGCTACAAATATGGCTGGTCGTGGTACAGATATTATGCTTGGAGGAAATAGCGAATTTTTAGCAAAACAAGAAATGAAGCGTAGAAAATATTCTCCAGAAATGATAGAACAAGCTACAGCATTTAACGAAACAGAAGATCAAGACATTATAAATGCAAGAAAAACATTTAGAGAATTAGTAGAAAAATATGATAAAGAAATAGCAGAAGAAAAACAAAAAGTTATAGAAGCTGGCGGATTAAAAATTATTGGTACAGAAAGACATGAATCAAGAAGAATTGATAACCAATTACGTGGACGTAGTGGTCGTCAAGGAGATCCAGGTTCTTCAAGATTCTATATCGGACTAGATGATAACCTAATGAAGATATTCGGTGGAGCAGCTATAACAAAAGTATATGACAAATTAAATGCATCAGAAGATTTACCTATAGAATCTAAAATTATAACAAATGCAGTAGAAAATGCGCAAAAGAGAGTTGAAGGTAGAAACTTTAGCATAAGAAAGAATGTACTAAGATATGATGATGTTATGAATGCACAAAGAGAACTTATATATGCACAAAGAAGAGAAGTTCTTGATGGAAAAGACTTAAAAGATAATATTGCAAAAATGTTTGAATCAATAATAGATGATGTATTATCAACACACTTTAATTTAGCAGAAGGCGAAAAATTAAATAAAGAAGCTTTAATGCAAGACATTGCAGATGAATTTGGAATTATGGAATTAGACAGCATGAAGAAGGAAGAACCAGATATTGTAGAAGTTTCAGAAGAGTTAACGAACAAAGTAAATTATGCTTATTCTGCTAAAGAACAAGAATTCGGAGAAAAAGAAATAAGAGAACTTGAAAGAGTTGTAGTTCTAAAAGTAGTTGACCAAAAATGGATGGATCATATAGATAACATGGAAGAATTAAAGAATGGTATTGGT
>CALYAI010000065.1 GCA_944393475.1 uncultured Clostridia bacterium | reverse complement strand
ATTCCAGCTGGAGTTACTTCAATAATAAAAACAGTAAAAGATAATGGAGAATATAAAGAACAAAATGTTTACAGTTTTGTAAATTATGATACTAATATAACCGAACTTATAAAAACAAATAACAACTTTAGAGATAGATCTAAAAAAGAAAAAGCAAATTATAATCCATATGCAGAAATCATTTTAGATATAGTAGATCAAAACAAACAAATTAGTAATTGGCAATTAGAAAATATATTTGTTGTAGAATTTGATGCTGAGTATAGAGCATTTAGCAGAATGGAGTATTTTAATATAACTAGACCAGTAGCTGAGTTTTTTACTAAATATGCAATAGGTAGTTTAAATAAAATAAAAGATTATAAATACAGAGTTCAAGTAGTAGATTACATTTTAAAAAATAAAGATATTAAAGTGATTATAAATAACAGAATTAGAGATAATTTCACAAATGATATAAAAAACAACATAGACTCATATTATGCAACAAAAGCAAGAATGGATATAAATTTATTAAAGAAAGGAGATAAGAATATGGAAGATATAGAGAAAAATAATAAAAAGCTTGGAGCTATTTATAACATTGGAATAGCTACAAGAGAAAAATTTAAACAAAAAAACATAGAAAATAAACTAGATGGTTATATCTATAAAATGCTTAATTGTATTAAACAAGGTAACAAAAACGATTTTATGGATATAATTATAAGATTACATATTTCAATTGAAGAAAGTATATCACCAATATTTATAGAAAGTATGAAAGAAGGAGATTTAGCTTTTGAAGATATTGGACACAGCTATTTAGCAGGTCTTGCATCAAATAGATATGAAAAAAATGAGGAGGTAGAAAATAATGGATAATAAAGGTTTAACAATTACAATGATATTTAAAGCTCAAAGTTTAAATTATGGAGAAGGTATAGGAAATATATCAGAATTAAAGAAATTATCAAGAGGAGATGGAAGAGTATATACTTTTGCATCAAGACAAGCATTAAGATATGACATAGCAAGACTAGGAAATAAAATGTATAACTGGAATCTAGACGTAGTAGACAAATCAAAAGGAACAATACAATTTAGTGATAAATATACAATAGAAGACTCTCAAGAAATGGATCTTTTTGGATTCATGAAAACGTCTAAAAAAGCTGATGGAGATACAGTTACAAGAAGTGCACCAGTACGTTTAAGTAATGCAATCTCTTTAGAAGAGTATAAAGCAGATATGGACTTTTTAAATAATAAAGGATTAGCTGATAGAATAAATGAATTTCCTAATTTAGCAAATGTTGAACAGCATTTTAGTTATTATACTTATACTGTTACCATAGATTTAGAAAAAGTAGGCAAAGACGGAAACATAGAACTTTCTAATGAAGAAAAAGTTAAAAGAGTAAAACAATTATTAGAAATCATTAAGATATTGAACAGAGAAATACGTGGAAGAGAAGAAAACTTAAGTCCTTTATTCATAATAGGTGGAATATACAAGATAAATTCTCCTTTCTTCCTAGGAAGAATCAATTTACAAGCTAAAAATGGAAAGTTTGCTATATCTACTAAAGAATTAGAAGATACAATGAACTTAAAAGTTGGAGATGAAGAAATAGAAAAAGATACTTCGATAGGTATTATAGAAGGTGAATTTGCAAATGAGCAAGAAATAAAGGAAACTTTTTCTGATAAAGTAAAGAGCATTCAAGAATTTTTTGAAAACTTAGAAAAACAAGTAGAAGAATATTATATGTAAAGTTCCTACAGAAAGGAATGGAAGAAATGAAGATTATAAAATTAAAGTTATTTCAAGAAACAGCATGTTATAAAAAGCCATTTGCATTTAAAGTTGCAGAAACGTATCCTTTACCACCATATTCAACAGTTATAGGAATGTTACATAAGGTATTACAAGCTCAAAATGGTGAGTATTTTGATATGAATATATCAATACAAGGAGAATATGAAGGAATATTTTCTAATTATCAGAATTTAAGAATGTTTAAAGCAAGTGGAGAAGTAACAGCAATGCCAAGAAATGTTCATCAATTGTTAAATGTTAATTTAATTATACATGTTCAAGCTGATGATGAAATAATTGAAAAAATATATAAAAATATGTTAGATGGGAAAGAAACAGTTACTTTGGGAAGAAATGAAGATTTGGTAAGAATAGATGAGATAAAAATAATACCAGAGCCCCAAATGGTAACAAGGCAGTTAGCAAACCATAGTGCATATATACCAGGACATGATGTACCAGGTATAAAATATAGACTAAACACAGTTTATACAAAAGAAAATGACATTAGAAAATGGCAGAAAGTAGATGTAACTTATATTGAAAAAAATACTAATGTACAATTAAGAAATGCATTACAAGATGAAGATGGAGACTTTATATATTTCTATAAATAATTAACAAAAGGGATTTGCAATAGAAATTAGCAAATCCCTTTTTAGATAAGGAGAAAAAATGTTATATGCAAAATCAAACCCCAAAGAGAGTATAGAAGAACATACTAATGAACTACTAAAAAGGCTAGATATTTTAATAGAAAATTACGGAAAAGAAATATTAAATGAAAAAAACATAGATGAAAAAAATTTTTGGAATTTACTTACACTTGCTTGTACCTATCATGATATAGGTAAAGTTTATACACCATTCCAAAATATGATTTTAGAGAAAATACATGAGACATTATTAGAAACAAGTTTTAGTAATGATATAAAACATGAACAATTGTCCCCACTATTTTTACCAGATGAAGAAATAATGAAGCTTACAGAAGAGGATGAAAAAATATTAACTCAAACAATCTTCTATCATCATGAAAGGGACAATGTTATACTAGATCAACAGTTAATAGAGAAAATTATAAAAGAAGATATAATTCCTAGAATAGGTAGTATAGAAGAAGAATTAAAAATAAATGTAAATAAAAATCCAACAAATTATTATTTAGGTTATGTAGGAAGGGAAAAGAGAATTAGAGAAGGAAATACTTCTTATATAAAATATGTTTTGTTAAAAGGTTTATTACATAGATTAGATCATAGTGCTTCTGCCCATATAAATATAGAAGATGTTACTTCACAATCAATTAATAATAATATAGAAGAGGTAATGCAAGAAAAGAATTTTACAAAAAATGAGTTACAAATATATTGTCAGGAAAATCCTGAAGATAATATGGTAATAATCGGCTCAACAGGAATGGGAAAAACAGAAGCGGGGTTATTATGGTCTGAAGGTAGCAAAACATTTTTTACATTACCGATACGAATTAGTATAAATGCAATTTATGACAGAATTCGAGAAGAATATAAATATAAATATGTTGGATTATTACATTCTTCTGCACTAGATTATCTAGAAAGTAAAAATAATGAAGGATATGAATATAATTATTTACAAAATGAAGAAGCTAGGAATTTATCTAATAAAATTACCACTTGTACAATAGATCAAATATTTACATTTGTCTTTAAATATGCAGGCTATGAAAAAGTTTATGCGACACTTGCATATTCAAAAATAATTATAGATGAAATACAGGCATACTCCCCAGAAATTGTAGCAGTTATTTTAAAAGGATTAGAAATGATACATAACATTGGTGGAAAGTTTTTAATTATGACTGCAACTCTTCCAAGAATATATAAAGATAAATTAATAGAAATGAATATACCATTTAAAACTAATCAATTTTTAAGTAAAAAAATAAGGCATAAAATAGAAATAAAAGATACAGAAATGGTCAATGATGTACAGGAAATTATAGAAAAATCTAAAAGTAATAAAATACTTATAATAGTAAATACAATTGAAAAAGCAATAGAGATGTATCATAAAGTAAAAGAAAATGGAGGCAATGTTTTCACATTGCATTCACGTTTTATAGCAATTGATAGAGAGGAAAAGGAAAAAGAAATAAAAGAATTTGCTGAAAGTGATAAAAAAGGCATATGGATTACTACTCAAATTGTAGAAGCATCTATAGATATAGATTTTGACTATTTATATACAGAAATGAGCACTTTAGATAGTTTATTTCAACGTTTAGGAAGATGTTATAGGAGAAGAGAGTGGGAAAGAGAAGATTGTAATGTATACATATATACAAAAAATATTTCTGGAATAGGAAGTGTATATGACAAAGAAATTTATGAAAAAAGTTTAGAACTACTCAAATACTACAATAGACAAGTTTTATCAGAAGAAGATAAGGTTAAAATGGTTGATAGTTTGTACTCGAAAGAATCTTTGAAAGATACTGAATTCTTAAAGAAATTTGAAGATGGAATGAGAGTTTTAGATAATATAGTAGATTACGATACAAGTAAAAAGGATGCACAAAAAATATTAAGAAATATAGAAAATGTTAAAGTAATACCTAAAAGCATATTTGATGAAAATAAAGACTTATTCGAAAAATTAAAATCAGAAAAGAATTATAATGAAAAGAGAATAATAAGAAGAAAAATAGAAAATCTATCTACTAATATTAGCAAAAGACAAGCTATACGTTTGCAAGATAAATTGTTTGATATAGGAATAGAAAATATAAAGGGAATAGATATGAAGTATAGTAAAGAAGAAGGATTATTATTAACAGAAAATATAGATGACAATATAGAATCAAGAATGTTTTAGGAGGAAATTAATGAATATAACAGGAGAAATGATATATTACTATTTTGTATGTCAAAGAAAGTTATGGTATTTTGTAAATGAAATAAACATGGAACAAAATAGTGAATTAGTTTCTATTGGAAAAATATTAGATGAAACAAGTTATAAAAGAGAGAAAAAGAGTATTCTTATAGATAATACTATCAATATTGATTTTATAAAGAATGGAGCTATATTACATGAAGTAAAGAAAACAAAGTCAATAGAAGAAGCGGGCATATGGCAATTAAAATATTATATGTATTATTTACAAAAAAGAGGAGTACAAACGATAAAAGCAGAAATTGACTTTCCATTATTGAGAGAGAAGAAAGAAATCATACTAGAAGATGATGATATTAAAATTTTAGAAAATGTTGTTAAAAACATAAATGATATTGCATCTGAAGAAAAGCCACCACAAAAAATAGATGAAAAAATATGTAAAAAATGTGCATATTATGATTTATGTTATGTATAGGAGGGAAAATGAAACAGTCATATTATTTGTATAGAAGCGGTAGAATACAAAGAAAAGATAATACTATAGAAGTTGTGTACAAAGACAATACAAAAAAATCAATTCCAATAGAACGAGTAGATGACATATATGTTATGACAGAATTTGATTTTAATACTAGTTTATTAAATTTTATAGGAAGATATGGAATACCAATTCACTTTTTTAATTATTATGGATTTTATACAGGAACATATTATCCCAAAGAACAATTTGTGTCAGGTAAATTGTTAATTAAACAAGTAGAAAGTTATACAAATCCTAATAAAAGATTAGAGATTGCAAAAGCTTTCATAGAAGCTGCAAGCTATAATATTAATAGAAATTTAGTTTATTATAATAATAGAGGTAAAAATTTAGATCCCTGGATGAAAGAAATATCTTATTTTAGAAAACAAATTGATTTATGTAAAAGTGTGGAAGAATTAATGGGTATAGAAGGAAACATAAGAAAATGTTATTACGATTCATGGAATACAATAATAAATCAAGATATAGCATTTGAAAAAAGAGTAAAAAATCCACCAGATAATGCAATAAATTCATTGATATCATATGTAAATACTATTATATATACAAGAGTACTTTCTGAAATATATAAAACACAACTAAATCCAACAATAAGTTATTTACATCAACCTTCTGAAAGAAGATTTTCACTTTGTTTAGATGTTGCTGAGATTTTTAAACCAATTTTAGCAGACAGATTAATATTTTCAATGTTAAATAAGAAACAAATAACAGAAAATGATTTTGAGAAGAATTTAAACTTTCTATACATAAAAGATGGTGCAAGAAAAAATATCACAAAAGAAATGGATAAAAGATTACAGACTGTTATAAAACATAAAACTTTAGGTAGAGAAGTGTCTTATGAATATTTAATTAGACTAGAATTGTACAAACTAATAAAATATTTGACAGAAGATATAAAATATGAAGGGTTTAAAATTTGGTGGTAATATGTATGTTATTTTAGTTTATGATATTAATTTAGAAGAAAAATCGGGTCAGAAGATACTAAATAAAGTGTTTAAAACCTGTAAGAAATATTTAATTCATATACAAAATTCGGTTTTTGAAGGTGAATTATTAGAATCGCAAGCAATAAAACTAAAGGCGGAGCTAGATAAATATATAAGAAAGGAAAAAGATAGTGTAATTTTGTTTAAAAGTAGAAACTCCAAATGGTTAGATAAAGAATTTCTGGGAAAGATAGAGGATGATAAAACTTCTAACTTTTTATAAAATAACTGTCGATTAATATTAATGCTTAAAATTAGTCTTTTCGACAGAGGCAGAAAGTGTATATATATAAATATTTTTCTGAAATTGTCTAGAAATTTGTATAGTAATGTGTTATTATAACTATACATGGACAGATTATATGTATGTATTATGCTAAAAATCAGAGCAAAAACACTAACCTGTATTAATATAAATAAATTAGAATGTAAAT
>CALYAI010000064.1 GCA_944393475.1 uncultured Clostridia bacterium | reverse complement strand
ATTAGGAGTATCGCTTGCAACTGTTAAAGCTGCAGCAAATTCCTTAGGAATGGAATTATATAATTATATTGGAGGTGTAAATGCAAAAAATTACCAATACCAATGATGAATATATTAAATGGAGGTAAACATGCTGATAATAATATTAGTTCACAAGAATTCATGATAGTGCCAATATCGGGAAACGATTTTAAAACAAAATTACAAATGGGAGTGGAAACATATCATCATTTAAAAAGCATTTTAAAAGCTAGAGGACTTGTAACTTCTGTTGGTGATGAGGGAGGCTTTGCACCAAATTTAGGAAATGAAGAAGAAGCATTGGATGTAATTGTTGAAGCAATAGAAAAGGCAGGATATATTCCGGGACAAGATATTTCTATAGCATTGGACGTTGCTAGTACGGAAATGTATGAAGAAGCAAAAAAACAAGAAAAAGAAGGATATTTATTTTGGAAAACAGGTGAATTTAAAACAACTGAAGAGATGATAGAGTATTTAGATGAATTAGTATCTAAATATCCAATAATATCAATAGAAGATGGACTTGCAGAAGAGGATTGGAGTGGTTGGAAAAGATTAACACAAAGATTAGGAAATAAAATTCAATTAGTAGGAGATGACTTGTTCGTTACAAATACTAATAGATTAAAAAAAGGAATAAAAACAAAAGTAGCAAATAGCATATTAATAAAACCAAATCAGATAGGAACATTAACAGAAACATTGGATGCAATACAAATAGCTCAAAAAGCAGGATATACAGCTGTTATATCACATAGATCTGGAGAAACAGAAGATACGACAATTGCAGATTTAGCTGTTGCTACTAATGCGGGGCAAATAAAAACTGGTGCACCTTGCAGAAGTGACAGAATTGCAAAATATAACAGGTTATTGAATATAGAAAAAGAATTAAATGAATAAACATTTAAATAGATATGTTAAAGACATATCTATTTACTTTTGTCGATAATTAGTATAATATATTTTCAAGAAAGCATATTGGAGGGGGATATATGAAAAATAAAAAAATATTAATTAGGATGTTAATTGTACTAATAATTGTAATACTTGCAATAGTAATAATTGCAATAATAAACAAAGCAGAAAATCCAGAGAATGCTTTAAAAGATTATTTTGCAAAAATAAATGAACAGGATTATGAAGCAGCCTACGAAAGATTAAGTGATTCAAGTAAAAATAAAATTGCTAAAGAAATGTATATGGATAAAAATGAATCAATATATAGTGGGATTGATATGAAAGACTTGTCAACTGAAATAAAAAATGTAGAATCAATTAATGATGGAAAGAGAATTACATATAATCAAAAAATGAACACATCAGCAGGAGAAATTAGTTTCGAAAATTCAGTGACATTAGTAAAAGAGGATAAAAAGTATAAATTAAATTGGTCAAATAGTGTAATATTTCCAGAATTAGGAGACAATGATAAAGTTAGAGTAAAAACTTTAGAAGCAGAAAGAGGAAATATATATGATAGAAACAATGTGCTACTTGCAGGTAAAGGTAATATTTCATCAATAGGACTTGTCCCTGGAAAAATGAGTGAAAACAGAGATGAGGACATTCAAAAATTATCAAATATATTAAATGTTTCTGTAGAGTCAATAAATAATAAATTGGGTATGTCATATGTAAAAGATGATACATTTGTACCTATAAAGAATGTAGCAACAACTGAGTCAACATTAAAAGAGCAGGCGCTAACAATTCCAGGTGTTAAAATTACAACAGAAAGTTCAAGAGTATATACTTTAGGAAAAGAAGCTTCACAAGTTGTTGGATATGTCCAAGCAATAAGTGCGGAGGAATTAGAAGAAAACGCAGGAAAAGGATATAATAGTAATAGTGTAATTGGTAAAGCAGGAATAGAAAAGGCATATGAAGATACTTTAAGAGCAAAAGATGGAAAAGAAATTTATATAGAAAGTAGCGATGGCGAAAAGAAGAAAACAATAGCTAAAACAGAAGCAGAAAACGGAAAAGATATTAAGTTAACAATTGATGCAAACACTCAAAAGCAAGTATATAATAGTCTAGAAGAAAACAAAGGTGCATATGTTGCAATGGATTCTAAAACAGGTGAGATATTGGCTTTAGTTAGTACACCATCATATGATTCAAATGATTTTGTTTTAGGTATGAGTACTGATGAATGGAATGCTTTAAATCAAGACGAAAATAAGCCTTTATTAAATAGATTTTCACAAACATGGTCTCCTGGGTCAACATTTAAACCTGTTACAGGGGCAATTGGAATTACAGATGGAAAAGTAAATCCAGATGAAGATTTCGGAAGAAGTGGGCTTAGCTGGCAAAAAGATTCAAGTTGGGGCAATTATATGATAACAACATTAACTCCATATAATGAAACAGCGAATATGCGAAATGCATTAATTAGATCTGATAATATATATTTCGCTAAAGCAGCACTAAAAATTGGATATGATGCATTTATGAAAGGGCTTAATAAGTTAGCGTTTAATGAAGACATAAATTTTGAACTTTCATTAAATAAATCTACATATGATAATGATGGAAAGATCGATGATGAAGTTCAACTTGCAGATAGTGGATATGGTCAAGGACAAATATTAGTAAATCCAGTGCATATGGCTTCAATATATTCTGCATTTGTTAATAATGGAAATATGTTAAAGCCAACAATAATATATCAAGAAAATAAGCAACCAGAATATTTAAAAGAAAAAGCCATATCAGAAGAAGCAGCAAATACTATAAAAGAAGATTTAGTACAGGTAGTAGAAAGTGAAAATGGAACAGCACATGATGCAAAGATAGACGGAATAAGAATTGGTGCAAAGACAGGAACAGCTGAACTAAAGGCTAGTAAAGATGAAGATGGAGAAGTATTGGGGTGGTTTAATGCTTTTACAGCAGATGAAAATGCAGAAAAAAACTTAGTAGTTTTAAGCATGATAGAAAATGCAAATACTGTTGGAGGAAGCCATTACTTATTTCCAAAAGTAACACAATTATTTAAATAGTAAAAATATATTTATATAAAATTTAAATAAGTGTTGAAAAAAAGCTAGATATGTATTATTATATATCTAGCTTAAATATTCGGGTATGGCCAAGCGGTAAGGCAGTAGGCTCTGACCCTAC
Source organism: uncultured Clostridia bacterium (assembly GCA_944393475.1). Classification (GTDB taxonomy): domain Bacteria; phylum Bacillota; class Clostridia; order TANB77; family CAG-508; genus Merdicola. Next base: position 3,707 of record CALYAI010000064.1, on the reverse strand, counting down.
GATCGTTAGTTCGAATCTAACTACCCGAACCAAGATGCCTTTATATAACTGTTTTATAAAGGCATTAAATTTTTTAGAAAAAACCGAACAAAATTTCGAAAAAAGTATTGACAAAAATAAAATAAGAATATAAAATACATTCAACAAAAGCAAACAAGAGTTCGAAAAAATAAAGGGAGGTTTTATTATGAAAAAAGTTAAAGAAAATGTAATTGCATATACTATAAATAAGGCTATATTTAGTGATTTTGATATATTAGTAAATAATGGAGAAGTAGTAGTAAAAGCTCCTTGGTATTTTTCAAGACAACGTATACAAGAAGCTATAAAAGAAAATAAAAATTGGATATTACAAAAATTAAAAGAAATGGAAAATGTTTCTTTATTTAAAACAACAAAAATATTAGGAATTAATTATGCTGTAAAAGTTATTTCAAGAAATGTAAAAAGTCCAGAATTAAATTTAAATAATAATTATATAGAAATAATATTACCTTCTAGAATAAAAGGTAGAAATAATAACCAAATAATAGATATGATTTTAAATAAAATGTATGTAAAATTAACAGAAAAACATTTAGAAAATGTGTTTGAAGAAATAAGAATAGAAACAGGTTTAGCACCGGAAGACTATAAAATTGTAGAAAACCAAGATAAAATTGCGAAGTTTAATTATGATACAAAAGAAATATTTATTAATCCTAGAATAATGGAGTTGGATGAAAACTGCATAAAATATATAATAATGCATGAATTATGCCATTTACAATTTAAAACACATGCAAAAGGATTTTATAAAATGTTAAAAGCATATTTTCCAAAATATGAAGAATATGATGCAATTTTAAGAGAATATAAATTTTAAAAATTGGGGAAGTAACCTTCCCCAAGATTTTAATGAAATAGCAAATATAAAATGAGTAAATGAACAGGGTAAAAAGCATATAAAAAATATTTTATTTTTTTACCTTGTTTACCATTGTATAAACATATAAAAACTATTGGCAAAATGGTAAATAGTGCAAGAAAAATATATAAATAATGATATCCATAACGTAATATCGTTATTGTATAATAAAAAATACAAGCTAAAATAAATATTAATACCATTAACATCTTTTTTCTTCTAAAAGCAAAAAAAGTAAAGATTATAAAAATTCCAAAAAAGCCATAGTCAAAATTTAATACTTGTGCAATAATGCCTATTATAACCATAGGAAGGCAAGCTATAAAGTATTTTATTGCCATATTTATATTTTTTTTCTTACAAAGCTTAAATTCAGATTTTTCAATTTTATCAAATAAAAATATTGCTAATAATCCGAAAAATAATGTAAAGAAAATATTTAAAGAAATTCCATTGGCAAAAAGGGAACGAAATAGCATAAATGGAATTTGCGAAATAATTGCAAATAAAAACAATCTAAAAAAATAATTTTTTAAATTCTTTGTATGCACATAACCCTCTGTAATTTGAAATGCAAATATAGGAAAAGCAAATCTTCCTATTAAATTAAAAAATGTAGTTTGTTTAAAAAAAGCATCACCAAAATGATCTAAAACCATAGTAATTATTGCAATAATTTTCAAACTAAAACTTGTCATATTAATACCTACTTCTATTTAAATTTGTGTAAATTATAACACAATAAATTTTTAAACTCAATTTGACAGTAAATAAATTTTAATATATAACTAATTGCAGTAAGAAGAAAGGAAGAGATATAGATGACTAGAGAAGAAGCAATTACACTTTTGAAAAAATATAATAAAGAAGAATTCCATTTAAGACATGCACTTACAGTTGAGCAAGTAATGAGATGGTTTGCTAAAGAAAAAGGTTATGATGAAGAATTTTGGGGGCTAGTCGGATTATTACATGATATAGATTTTGAGAAATATCCAGATGAACATTGTAAGAAAGCACCAGAATTATTAGCTGAAATAAATGCAAGTGATGAATTAGTTCATGCAGTATGTAGTCATGCATATGGAATATGTTCAGATATAAAGCCAGAACATGAAATGGAAAAGATATTATTTGCTGTTGATGAGCTAACAGGACTTATTTGGGCTGCAGCCAAGATGAGACCATCAAAAAGTACAAAAGATATGGAAGTTTCAAGCTTAAAGAAAAAATTTAAAGATAAAAAATTTGCAGCAGGTTGTTCAAGAGATACCATAAGAGAAGGAGCTGAACAACTTGGTTGGGAATTAAATGACTTATTTGAACAAACAATTTTAGCTATGAGGGCTAGCGAAGATATAGTGGAAAAAGAATTAGAAAATATAAAAGAATAGGATAATTTCCTATTCTTTTATATAATAAATTAATTTCTTTCATCAACATCTTTAGTTTCATCTTTTTCAGGAATTCTGTCTACTATAGAATTTGCTTGTTCTAAAATTTCTGATGAGCGAGTACTTTCTTTAGTTGCATTTATAGCACTTCCTAAGATATTAGAGTCTTTAAAATTTCTTAATGAATGTAGTAAGTCAATAGTAGGTTTGCCATCTTTTACAGAGTCAACTATATTTTGAGGAGTAGGCAATTTGCCAGCAAGTTTTAATTTTTCTAATGAGTCATTATATCTATCAATTATGTTTTTATATTTTTCCAAACCAATTTCGCTAATTTTTTCTCCTAAAGCTCTTAAATATTCAGATGAATTAGGAAAATTGATTAAATCATCCTTTAAATCTTCATCAATACCAAGTTCATGTGATAAATATTCTATAAAAGTATTTCTATAGAATTCACCAACAAGAAAACTATTGGCAAGTTCATCTTTTACAGATAATAATTTTGATTGCTCATCATTTTGACCAGTTAAAACATCAAAATGCAAAACTTGAGCAATTCCATTTTTTTCTGCAACATCATCTATGGCAGATATAAGCTCTTCGCTGGTATCTGAACTTAAATAGCCTCTATCAGCTCTACTTAATGACAATGTTTCTGCAGTAAATCTGTTAGAAGAATTAAGTTGTTCTTCAATTGCATCTTTTATATCACCTTCAAAAATAATGACATTTAAATCTAAGTTACTAAGTGTTTCTTTTTCTTGAGCAGATAGGGAATCATATCTATTCTTCTTTATTAGTATTGAAGCATGTGAAGATAAAGGAACATCTCCTTGAATTGCTGTATCTGTAGGTACTAGTGAGATTAATTCTGCATCTTCCATATGTTCTTCCAAGCCATCAATTATTGCACAAGTTTTATTCGAAAAAGTATTATTAATATCATCTGGTACTAAACCATTTAAAGACCATAGAACCATAGAATTATAATCTGACATATATGGTAGATATTGTTTTAATATGGAAGTGTTTTCATGAGTAATACTTTCTAAAGTACTTGGATTTGACCAATCTACTTCTTTTAATTTATGTTCTTTTCGCAATAAATCATTTATTATAAAAGAATAACCTGTACCAATTGCTTTATACAAATAAGGTGTATTGCTTATTGGATGAACTATTCCATCAAAAGGTATTATATTTGTTGCTCTAACTAAAGCTATATTTTTTATATCCATAATATTTCTCCTTTTATAGATTAAGTTATTATGAGTATAGCATAATGATAAAAAAAGCACAAATAAAAAGTCTTACAAAAGTAAGACTTTTTAATGGAGCAGGTAGCGGGAATCGAACCCGCATAGCCAGCTTGGAAGGCTGGAATTCTACCATTGAACTACACC
>CALYAI010000063.1 GCA_944393475.1 uncultured Clostridia bacterium | reverse complement strand
ATAAAATTATGTTTTTCTTGTAATTCATCATCTTCATTTAACTTTAAATTAGCATTTTTTATTTCTTTTACCTGATAATATAATAAGTCTAGTTTTCTTTGTTTCTCTTTTTCATCACCATAATTTTCCTTTAATTCTTTATTTATGCTAATATATTTATTATATAAATTTAGATATTCTGATTTTTGCTTTAAAAATTCTTCTCCTAAAAATTTATCTAAATATTTTATATGATTTTCCTTGTCTAACAAATTTTGGTTATCATTTTGTCCATGTATATTTATGATATTGTTCATAAATTCTTTTAATTCTGCTACTGTTACTAATCTTCCGTTAATCTTGCATGTATTCCTTCCACTTTCGAAAATTTCTCTTGATATTATTATATTTCCGTCTATTGAATTCGGATTATCCGGTAAGTATATACTTACTTCTACAAAAGAATGGTTTTGACCTTTTCTAATCATTTCTTTAGAAAATCTTCCACCTGCTATTATTCCCAGAGCGCCTATAATTAAGGTTTTTCCTGCACCTGTTTCACCTGTTAAAATATTAAAACCTTTTGCAAAATCTATCGTTATTTCATCAATTATTCCTATGTTTTTTATGTGTAATGTAGATATCATATGTACACCTCTTTATTTTAATTTTTTGAATGCTTCTGTTGTAATTTCTATAGCATTATCCTTCATTTTATACATATCTAATAAATTATTTTCATTCTTTTCTATGTATAATAAATATTCTATATTTCCTGCCGGTCCTTTTATTGGCGAATATGTTACATCTATAATTCTAAATCCCAATTTATTTGCAAGCATTACAATATTTTGTATTACTTTTTGATGTATTTTTATATTTTTGACAACACCATTTTTATTTAAGTTTTGATTTCCTGCTTCGAATTGTGGTTTTATTAATATTACTGCTCTTCCTTTTATCTTTAATAACTCATAAATCTTAGGAAGAACATGTGCTTCTGAAATAAAAGAAACATCTGAACTTATAAAATCCATCTTTTCTAATCCTGATGTATCCATATCTCTTATATTTGTACCCTCTAAATTAATAACTCTTTCATCTTCAGTTAATTTTTCTGATAATTGAGAATGACCTACATCTATTGCATATACCTTCTGAGCCCCATTTTTTAGCATGCAGTCTGTGAAACCTCCTGTTGATGCACCTATGTCTGCACAAATTTTATCTTTTAGTATTATTCCAAAAAAGCTTATAGCTTTTTCTAATTTTAGCCCTCCTCTACTTACATATTTTAGTGTTGGTCCTTTTATTTCTATTTTATCTTCATCACTTATTAGTTTACTAGATTTTGTTTCTTTTTTACCATTTACAAATATATTACCATTATTTATTTCATATTGTGCTTTTTGTCTTGTTTTAAAATATCCTCTATTTATTAAACTAATATCCAATCTTGTTTTTTCTTCCATTTTTTCTTCCTCGTCTCTAAAACTTTTGTTCGTTTTTATTATATAGTATTTTTTAATTTTGTCAATACTTTTTACGAATTTTTGTTTGTATTGACTATATTCTTTTTTTATGATATATATATAATTGTTTGTATGGCCCGTTGGTCAAGCGGTTAAGACGCAGCCCTCTCAAGGCTGAATCATGGGTTCGATTCCCGTACGGGTCACCACTTTTTATTAGAGTATCAAGTATTTTATTATTTTTACTTGATACTCTTTTTTTCAATTCAAACACTATCATAAGTCTAAAAGCGAACAATATTTTGATTTCTTCTTAAAAATATGCTATAATATATTATATTAATCAATTGAAGAAAGGAGTCGCACTTGTAGTAACTTTTGCTATCAACACAACTTCGTTGTGTAAAAAATAAGGAGGATGAATATATGTTTACCGCATTTGCAATTTTTCTCTTGGTAGTCGCCATACTGATTTATTCGGGTGACTTCACATTCTACCTTGTGTGCGACCTGGCTTTTGCCTTGTTGCTCATCTGGATTGCCAATTGGCTCATCAACAAGATCATGAAGCCAGATTCCTGCTCCGATAGTCAAAAGAAGATCATATACGGTCTTAAGATCGTGGTTTTCGTACTGCTCACGTTGTGGGTTTGGAGTTGGTAAAAAGGAGGACCCCCTACGGTATGCATTTGCCGTGGGGATTTTCCTTTTTATTTTTTTGGAATATTTTTCTTATTTTTGGATATATTGTTAGTACAAGTTTTAAGGAGATGATATTATGAAAATTTCAAAAATTAATGAGATTTTAAAAAATAAGGAAAAAATTGATATATATTATAATGAAAGGCCTGTATGGGTACAAGAAGTCAATAATAATATTGCTAGGATTGGATTTATTGATAACTTCGAGGAAAGAGATGTGTTTGTTGAAGATTTGTACGAAAAAGATTTATATAATAAATAGTTATTTAAAACAAAAAAGACATAGGTTCTAATCCTATGTCTTCATATACTATTAAGGTAAATAGTTTAGTGGATTTACTCTGTTGCTATATCCTCCTGGTGATGTTCTTACTTCGAAATGTAAATGTGGTCCTGTTGAATTTCCTGTATTTCCTGAATACATAATTAATTGTCCTTGTTTTACAACTTGACCTACACTTACAGCTAATGAAGATGCATGTGCATATAATGTATATAAGCCATTATAATGTTTAATCTTTATATAATAACCATAGCTATCTGATCCACCCCATGTAGCTGTTACAACAACTCCATCTGCTGCAGCATATACAGGTGTTCCAACAGACACTCCAAAATCTACTGCACCATGGTATGATCCACTAGAATAATACATTGTGGCAGTTATTCTTCCACTATTTACTGGTCTTATAAATCCCTTTGAACTAGTTCCAGAAGTACTATAATTTGCTTCTGCTTGTTCTATTTTATTTTTTAGTGCTGCCTCTTGTGCTTTTTCTTTTGCATCTAATTCTTTCATTTTCTTTTCATAGGCTGCAACATCACTTTCCAAATCATGTGATTGTTCTGTTAGTTCATCCACTTTTGACTGTTCAGCATCTTTTGATTTATTTAATTCTGACTGAACAGATTCTAATTCAGCTTTTTTATTTTCTATTTCTTCTAAGCTTGCATTTAATTTTGATTGTGTTTCTGCAATTTCATTTTTTTCATCTTCTAATTTTTGTATTAATTCTTTATCTGCTGCTGTTAATGTCTCTATCATATAATAATTTGAAATGAATTGAGTAATATCTGCAGAAGATAATAATACGTCCATGTATGATACTTCTCCAGATTCATATAGAGTTACTAATCTTTCATCTAGTAAGTTTTGATTTTTTTCTCTTTCAGCTTCTAAAGTGTCTAATTTTTTCTGCATTTCTTCTACTTCTTTAGTTTTCGTATCTATTTCACTTTTTAAAGAATTAATTTGTGTCTCATATGAATCTATCTTATTAGATAATTCATTAACTTTGTTTTGTGATTCTTTTTTTTGATCATTTACTTCTTTTAAATCATCTTTTGTTTCCTGTAATTTTTTAGTTATTTCGTTCTTTTCACTACTTGCAGCATATGCTATTGGTAATGAATTAAAAAGTACTGCTATTGTTAAGAATATTATTAGTATTTTTAGGTATATTTTTTTCATTTTTATCCTCCGTTTTTTAGTTAACTCCGTCTTGATTTGTTACATATGGTAATGGATCTACTGGTGTACCATTTATTCTAACTTCAAAATGTGCATGTGGTCCTGTTGCATATCCTGTCTCGCCAACTTGTAAAACTATATCTCCTCTTTTTACATTTTGACCTAATGACACCATTATTTTACTTCCGTGTGCATATAAAGTTGTAACTCCTCCACCATGATCTACCATAACCATATTTCCATATGCAGTATTGTACCCTGCCTTTACCACTATACCATCATTTGCTGCAAGGAAACTTGTTCCTATTGGAGCTGGTATATCTATACCTGTATGTAATTTATACACACCTGTTATTGGATGAACTCTCATCTTAAATGTTGAGCTTAGTTTTGTATACCCTGGCACTGGCCATTGCATTATCCCTCCTACATAATTCGGATTAATTATTAAATTATTTGAAATTATTGATTGGATTTCTGCTTCTATCTGATTTAGTTGTGCTTGATATGCATCAATTTCTGATTGTATTTGTCTTTCCTGATCTGTTAACTGAGCTGTATATGTATCCTTCATTGTTTTTGTATTTTGTAATATTATTGATGCTTTTTCTTTTTCTTCCCTTGCTGTATCTACTTGTTTTTTCTGTTCCTCTAATTTCTTTTTTTCTTCCTCTATTGTTTTCTTTTGTTGTTCAATAGTATCCAAAAAATCCATATTATTATCTGTTAATATAGATAATAAATAATATGTAGATAAGAAGTCCGTTATCGTTTTTGAACTTAAAACAACATCTAAATATTCCGTTGTTCCTGCTTCATACATTGTAATTAATCTATCGTCTAATAATTTTTTTTGCTTATTATAATTTTCTTCTGCTTTTTTTAGTTCCTGTTCTGAACTTGCAATACTATCTTGTAAAGCAACTATTTGTGAATTATAATTAGCTATTTCTCCTTCGTATTGAGTTATATTATTATTTAACTCTTGGATTTGTTGTAAATTTGTTGTTAATTCTTCTTCTACAGCCTGAAGCTGTGTTGTTGCCATGTCTTGATTTGCTTGTACTTGAGATTGCTGTTGTTGTAAATTATTTAAATCAGCTGCAAAAACAATAGGAAATCCAATATTCAAAATTATTAATGTTGTTATCATTAATATATTTAGAACCTTTTTCATATTATACTCCTTTGCTATACTTTTAAATATCTACGCATAGAAATACAACTTCCTAAAACACCAATTCCAACTCCTAATATTGTATAAACTAATACTATTAGTCCAAACATATCTGCAAAAGTTAATAAATTTATACTCATTGCAGACACAACTTGTGATTCCAATATTTTTCCTGCTATTAAATTATAATTAATTCCTAAAATAATTATTGATATTGCACCAGAAATTATTCCAATTATTATACCTTCTACAATAAAAGGCCATCTTATAAAGCTGTTTGTTGCTCCAACATATTTCATTATAGATATTTCTTTTCTTCTTGCATGAACAGTAAGTTTTATTGTATTTGATATGATAAATATTGAAATTATAACTAATATTACAAGTATGACACCTGTTATTATTCTAATTCCATTAGCTAAGTTAATTAATGTTGTAACTGTTTCATCTTTGCTAGTAATATTTTTTATAACTTTCTCTGTATCGGATTTATCCTGATCATATTTCTTAATTGTTTCTATAACTTCATTACTTTTCGTTAAATCTGTTAATGTTACAACATATGAAGCTGGAAATATATTGTTTTCATCATATCCTGACAATAAATCTTCCCTATCTTTAAATTGACTTTTTAATTGGTTTAAAGCATCTTCTTTTGTTTTATAATCTACTGTATTTACACCATCTATATTTCTTATGTAATCTCCAATTGCTTTAGTTTGATCTTCTGATATGTCATATAGGAATACTTCTATTCCTTGTTCACTTTCTATTTGTTCCATTATGCTATTAATATTTTCTGTAATTACAAAGAAAACTCCAAAAATTAGCATTGTAAGACTCATTATAATTATTGAAGCACTTGTTGATTTTTTATTTTTAAAAACATTTCTAAATCCTTCTCCTATTAAATAGGTTATTACATTATATCTCACAACTCATACCCACCTTTTTCATCATCTTTTACTATTGAACCTTTACGAATATGAATAACTCTTTTGTTCATTTGATCTACAATATCTTTAGCATGTGTTGCAACAACAACTGTTGTTCCTCTTAAGTTAATATCATTTAATAATGTCATTATATCCCATGCTGTATCTGGATCCAAATTTCCTGTAGGTTCATCTGCTATTAACATTGAAGGATTATTAACTAAGGCTCTAGCAAGTGCTACCCTTTGTTGTTCTCCTCCTGATAGTTCATTTGGATACATTTTCGCTTTCGCGCTTAATCCTACTAAAGATAATACCATTGGTACCTGTCTTCTTATATGTCTTGGTGTTGCTTTAACAATATACATTGCAAATGCAACATTTTCATATACTGTTTTGTCAGGTAATAGTCTGAAATCTTGAAATACTACTCCCATACTTCTTCTTAAATATGGTACTCTGTTTGGCTTTAGAAAAGTGGTATCTTTTCCATTTATTATTATATTCCCAGATGTAGGATCTTCTTCTTTTAATATTAATTTGATTATTGTTGACTTTCCAGAACCAGAAGCTCCGACTAAAAACGCAAATTCTCCTTTTTCTATTACAAAATTAGCATTTTTTAATGCTTCTGTACCTGTTTCGTACTTTTTGCAAACGTTTCTAAATTCTATCATCTTAAATTGCTCCTTAATTCGATATATTTTCGTTTGTATCTACATGATATAATAACAATAAATATTATTTATTGCAATAGTAGACACAAAAAATTCACATTAGTTTTTTTCCATAATAGTTGATACTATTGCATCTTTATCAATTTTAAAATATTTTAATAATTCTACAGCATTTCCTGATCTTCCAAACTCATCATTTATACCCATTCTATAAACTTTCGTTGGATAATTTTCTGACAAAACTTCACACACTGCACTTCCAAGACCACCAATTATATTATGATCTTCAACGGTTATTACCTTCTTAGTTTCTCTTGCAGATTTTATAATAATTTCTTTATCTATTGGTTTTATTGTATGAATATCTATAACTCTAATATTTACTCCATTTTGCTCTAATTCTTCTTTTGCTTTTATAGCTTCTGCTACTGTAACTCCTGTAGCTATTACTGTAGCATCTGTTCTATTTCCAATTTGTACTCCTTTTCCAAATTCAAATTTTTCATCTTCATA
>CALYAI010000062.1 GCA_944393475.1 uncultured Clostridia bacterium | reverse complement strand
CAATAAATAATAATGAAGTAAAAATATATTCTTGTGGACCAACAGTATACAAAGATGCAACAATAGGAAATATGAGAACAAACATTTTTCAAGACAATTTGAGAAGAGTGTTAGAATATAATGGATATAAAGTAAAACAAGTTATGAATATAACGGATGTTGGACACCTAGTTTCTGACGGTGATGTTGGGGAAGATAAAATGGTAAAATCAGCAAAAGAAGAAGGAAAAACACCTTTAGAAATTGCAGAACACTATACAAAATTATATTTTAAAGATTTAAATAGATTAAATATAGAATTACCAGAAATAATTTGTAAAGCAACCGAACATATTCAAGATATGTTAAAAGCAGTAGAAAAATTACTAGAAAAAGGTTATGCGTACGAAACATCAACAGCAATATATTTTGATATATCTAAATTAGATAAATATCCTGTATTATCTAATTTAGATTTAGAAAATCAAAAAGCTGGTGCAAGAGTAGATATCGATAAGGAAAAAAGGAATCCACATGATTTTGCATTATGGATAAAAGCCCCTGAAAATCATATTATGAAATGGGATAGCCCATGGGGACCTAGTTACCCAGGTTGGCATATAGAATGCTCTGTTATGAGTCAAAAATACTTGGGAGAAGTTTTCGATATTCATACTGGAGGAATAGATTTAATACCGACACACCATGAAAATGAAATTGCACAAAGTAAAGGACTATGTGGTAAAATTCCAGCTAATTACTGGATGCATGGAGAATTTCTATTAATAAATGGTGGAAAGATGTCTAAAAGCTTAGGAAATGTTTACTTATTACAAGATATTGTTGATAAAGGATATGATCCTTTGGTATATAAATTGTTCTGCTATTCTACTCAATATAGAAAAAAATTAAACTTTACTTGGGAAGGAATGGATTCAGCAAAAATTTCCTTAGACAGATTAAGGGATTCATATCAAAAACATTTAAATGGAAATAGTACAATAAAACTTGAAGACTTAAAGAAATATGAAGAAAACTTTAATAAGGCAATAAATGATGATTTAAATATGCCAATGGCTATGAGTGTTGTTTGGGAGGTTGCTAGAATTCAAGATAAATCAAAACAAGTAGCAGAATTACTAAAGAAATTTGATAAAGTTTTAGGTATAGAGATTGATAAAGCTAAAGAAGAGGAAATACCGGAAGAAATATTAAAATTATTAAAACTAAGAAAAGAAGCAAGAGAAAAGAAAGATTGGGAAGAGTCTGACAGATTAAGAGAAAAAATAAATGAACAAGGTTATATAGTAAAAGACTCAAAAGATGGTCAAAGTGTTGAAAAATCTTAATAAAACACTTGCAAATATGACATATATTATGATATAATATATAACGTTGAAAAAACACATAAAGCTAATTCGAGGAGAGTGCTCTGTTATAGCAGAGTTTCCAAGAATGATGATACTTTATGGAAGAATAAAAACTAAGAGGAGGAATTTAAAATGGCAGTAGTTGCAATGAAACAATTACTAGAAGCAGGTGTTCATTTCGGACATCAAACAAGAAGATGGGATCCTAGAATGGCTGAATATATTTTCCAAGCTAGAAATGGAATTCACATCATCGACTTACAAAAAACATCAAAAAAATTAGACGAAGCATATAGCTTTGTTAAGGAACAAGCAGAAGAAGGAAAGACAATCCTTTTCATAGGTACAAAGAAACAAGCTCAAGAATGTGTTAAAGAAGCAGCAGAAAAATGTGGAATGTACTATGTTGACCAAAGATGGTTAGGAGGAATGTTAACAAACTTCAAAACTATCAGAACTAGAGTAGAAAGATTAAAAGAATTAGAAAGAATGGAAGAAGATGGAACATTTGATGTTCTACCTAAAAAAGAAGTTATCGTTTTAAGAAAAGAAATGGATAAATTAGAAAAGAACTTAGGTGGAATTAAAGAAATGGAAGAACTTCCAGGAGTTATATTTGTAGTAGATCCTAAGAAGGAAAGAACAGCTATTTTAGAAGCTAAAAAATTAAATATACCAGTAGTTGGATTAGTGGATACAAATTGTAATCCAGAAGACGTAAATTATGCAATTCCAGGAAATGATGATGCAATAAGAGCAGTTAAACTAATTACAGATGTAATTGCAAATGCAGTTATAGAAGGTAGACAAGGAGAAACTTTCGAAACATCTGCTGATGAAGAACAAATAGCTGAAGAAAGTGAAGAAAAAAGTATGGAAGAAGTTGCAGAAGAAGCAACTGAAGAATAATAATTAGGAAAGTGAGGGAGTAGAATATTAATTAAATTAAAATTGATGTTTTAGCTCCCGTTTTTTATATACAAGATAAAAGGAGGAATAAAAATGATTACAGCCGCACAAGTAAAAGATTTAAGAGAAAAAACAGGAGCAGGAATGATGGATTGCAAGAAAGTTTTAACAGAAACAGATGGAGATATGGAAAAGGCAATCGAATTATTACGTGAAAGAGGAATAGCAAAAGCTGCAAAGAAATCAGGAAGAGTTGCAGCAGAAGGATTAGTTGAATGCTATATTTCTGAAGATGGAAAAATAGGTTCAATAGTTGAAGTTAATGCAGAGACAGACTTTGTCGCTAAAAACCAAGAATTTAAAGATTTTGTTATGGATGTGGCAAAACAAGTTGTAGAAAAAAATCCAGCAAATGTAGAAGAGTTATTAGCGCAAGAATCAATAGCAGAAGAAGGAAAAACAGTTCAAGAAGTATTAACAAATAAAATAGCTACAATTGGAGAAAACATGAATATACGTAGATTTGAAAGATTTGAAACTACAGGTTTAGTAGAAAAATACATTCATGGAGAAGGAAAAATAGCTGTTTTAGTAGAGTTAAATGGTGGAACAAAAGAACTTGCAAAAGATATTTGTATGCAAATAGCTGCAGCAAGACCAGAATTTGTTAAAGAAGCTGATATACCAGAAGAAAGATTACAAAAGGAAATGGAAATCTTAAAAGTACAAGCTATGAATGAAGGAAAACCAGAAGCAATAGCAGAAAAAATGGTACAAGGAAGATTAAGAAAATTCTTTGAAGAAATATGTTTAGTAGATCAAGCATTTGTTAAAAATCCAGATAAGAAAATTTCAGATTTATTAAAAGAAAATAGTGCAGAAATTATTAGATTTGCAAGATATGAAAAAGGTGAAGGAATAGAAAAGAAAGAAGAAAACTTTGCTGAAGAAGTTGCAAAACAATTAAAAAATTAATATTAATTAAAAGGGGAGCTATAAAGCTCCTTTTATTAATATTTAATTTAAATTATAAATATTATAAAAATAATTAATAAAATATATAAAAAATATATACTAATATGAATTTTTTATAGTATAATAATAAAGAATTTTCTAGGAGGAAAAATATGCAAGAAAAAAAGTATACAAAAAGTTTTTATATAAAAAGTATAATATTAGTTATATTACTAACAGCCTCAATTACAATGCTAATTACAATGTTAGTAACCAGTAATTCACCTACAGGAAAGATAGCAAGCAAATTACATGGTATAAAACAAATAATGGATACGGATTATTATGGAGAAATTGATGAAAATAAAATAGGAGAATATGCAATAAAAGGATATGTTGAAGGACTAGATGATGAATATTCACAATATTTTACTAAAGAAGAAATGGCAGAATATAAGAGTGATAACATAGAAGGAAAATATGTTGGAGTAGGAATATATATAGTTCAAGACATAGAGAAAAATGCAATAAGAGTTTTGTCACCAATAAAAGGTTCTCCAGCTGAATCAGCAGGAATATTGCCAGGTGATTATATTCAAAAAATTGATGGAGAAGAATTTACAGGAGATCAAATTGATGCAGCCTCTAATAAAATGAAGGGAGAAGAAGGCACAACTGTAAAAATTCAAATATTAAGAGGTAATGAGACAAAAGAATTTGAAGTAGAAAGAAAAAATGTAAGAATAAATCCTATAGAAACAAGTGTATATGAGGATAATATAGGATATATAAAAATTTCTTCATTTGACGAAGATTGTAGTACAGAATTTAAGGAAAAATACGAGGAGTTAAAAAATCAAAACATACAATCTCTAATTCTTGACTTACGAGATAATGGTGGAGGAATAGTGAACGAAGCTCTAGCAATTGCAGATATGTTTACTAATAAAGGAGATAAATTGCTAATAACGAAAGACAAAAGTGGAGAAGAAATTATTACATATGCTAAAACAGAAAAGGAAATAGATTTTCCAGTGATAATTCTTACTAATGAAAATACTGCAAGTGCTTCCGAAATATTGGCAGGAGCATTAAAGGATAATGGAGTAGCAAAAACAGTTGGAACTACAACATATGGAAAAGGACTTATACAAGAACTATTAAAGTTAGAAGATGAGAGTGGATTAAAACTTACAACAAGTGAGTATTATACACCAAATAGAAATACAATAAATAAGGTTGGAATAGTACCAGATGTAGAAATAGAATTGGAAGATGAATACAAGAATTTAATATCTATCCCAAAGGATAAAGATACACAATTAAATAAAGCAATAGAATTACTAAAAAAATAGAGGAGAAAGAAATGAAACATTCAAAACGTCAAAAGAAAAAAGTAATAACAGAGCAAAGAAAAAAAATATATATAATTATTACGATAATAACAATTTTATTATCGATTCTTACAATTGTATTTGGAGTAAAGATTGCAAAAAATGGCTTATCACTAAAAGGAATGCTAATGACAAGTATTGGTCAAAATGAAGAAGATATAGAAAACCTAGAACCATTTTATTGTTTAGTAATGGGGATAAGTGAGGATATCGAAGCTCAGTTAACAGATACAATTATGCTTTGTGCATATTATCCAAGTGAGCAAAAGGTTTCTATGTTATCAATACCAAGGGATACATTTATAGGAGATAGTACAACTAGTGCTGATTCATATGATAAAATTAATGCATTATATCAAAAGTCACCAGAAAGAACATTAGAAGCTGTTAGAAACTTAACAGGTATAGATGTAAGAAATTATGTTGTTATAAGTAATAATGCTTTAAGAGATGTTGTTGATGAATTAGGTGGAGTTTATTTTGATGTACCTATTAATATGAATTATGACGATACAAGTCAGAAATTACATATTCATTTAAATAAAGGCTATCAATTATTAGATGGAGATAAAGCAGAACAATTAGTTCGTTTTAGACATAACAACGATCAAACTACATATCCTGCTTCATATGGTACACAAGATATAGGAAGGATGAGAACACAAAGAGAATTTCTAAAAGCAGCTGCAAAACAAATCCTATCAGGAAACAATATCTTAAAAATTGATGATATAGTAAATGTTTTATTTAAAAATATAGAAACAAATTTAAATATGAATGATATTATTAAATACATTCCTTCAGCAACAGAATTTAATCCAGACAATATACAATCAGAGATGTTACCTGGAGAAGCAGATTATATAGGAATTTTATCTTTCTATGTTTATGATGAAGATGAGACAAATGAATTAGTAAGTTCTTTATTTGGAATGTCTATAGAGCAGATTGAAGATAACAAGATAAAATTTGCTAAGGAAAGCGGTAGAAAAATTAATACAACAAAAACAACTAAAGTTACTACTAGTAACAAAACTAAAGCGACAAGTAATAAAAATACCAATATAAATAGTTCAAAAGTTAATAATAGTAAAACGACAAATACAAATGTAAATACCAATACAAACACAAGTAACACAAATACAAACAATACAAAGCCAGTGGAAGAAGAAAAACCTTCAGAAAATGATGATACAAAACCAGAAGAAGAATCAAAACCATCTACAGGTGAAGAGGAAAAACCTAGCGAGGATGTGGGTGGAAGCACGGAGACAAAACCAGATTCTGGAACAGAAAGTGAAGGAAAAGTTGAATAATATAAAGGACAACCTTTGGGTTGTCCTTTATATTATTCTGAAGTTATATTTATTACTTTATTTAAAATATTTCCATATTTACCAACTGCAGTTTCTCCATTATTTACAAGAAAATTATTAAGATTTATATCGTTTTTTGTTGAAATTTCTACACCATTTGGTGTGTTTTTATAAATTGTACCAAAAATATTTTGTTTTTTATTTTCGATTAAATTTAAGGTATCTTTTGCGTTCAGTTTTACAATTCCAAGAACTTCGTTAGTATCACAATTAAAATCATTACCATTACCAGAGTATTCACTAAGGTAAATATTTGCAAATGCTCTATCTCTAAAAATAGTACCATCTTTCTCCGGCCTATCTAATTTAAAAGGATGTTCATTCACAAATTTAATTTTTTTATAATCAATTTTTATTCCTAATTCCTCATTAATTTCTCTAGCGAATCCTTGGGCTACAGTTTCGCCGGCTTTAACATGACCTGATGCTGTTGTATATAGTTTATTTAAATCTTTACGAATTTGAAAATATATATTACCTTCTTTGTCATATAGCCAACAATGAACAGTTTTATGCCATAATGCATTTTTATGGACATTTTCCCTTGTTTCCTTTCCAATATATTTTCCTTGTTCATCATAATAGTCTAAATATTCCATATTTATCACCCATACAAAAAAATGGCGCCATTGGGCAGAATCGAACTGCCGACCTTCGGGTTACGAATCCGCTGCTCTACCAACTAAGCTACAACGGCAATTGCTAATTCATTTTATACTGAAAAATACATAAAAGCAAGAGTTTTTTGCTTTTTTTATGGAATTTTTTCTAATATTATGTTACAATACAAAGGATTAAAAAAATATATTAAGAAGGAAGAAAATATGGGATTTTTTAATAAATTAAAAGAAGGTTTAAGTAAAACTAAAAATTCATTTGATGAAAAAATAAATAGTGTATTTAGCCATTTTAGAAAAGTTGATGAAGAATTATTAGAAGAACTTGAAGAA
>CALYAI010000061.1 GCA_944393475.1 uncultured Clostridia bacterium | reverse complement strand
TTAATTTTATCTATAATAGCTTTTTTTACTCCTTTTTTCTCTATTAATAATCTTTGGACATTAGCTATTGCTGCTATAGTTCTTTCTATTATGGACTATATAATTACAAGATTTACTGGATTACATGCTAGTAGTTTTGGTCGAGGTATTGTTGGTTTTGCACTTGCAGTTGCTACATTATATGCTACACAATTTTTCGTTGCAGGGTACACAATATCTTGGATGGCAGCAATAATTGGTGCCTTAATTTATGGAGTAGTAGATTACTTTATTCCAGGTACTCAAAGTGTATAATTCTAGATATCTAGCAATTATATTATCTAGCAGATTTTTTCTGCAAAAACTAAAAGAGCAAGATTTCTATCTTGCTCTTTAAAAATTACTAAAATACTAATTTATTTTTTCTACAATCTCGTTTTTATTTTTATAAATCGAATTTTCCGGTACAACCCCTCTTACAGAAGAAAGAGGATAAATATTTGTATTTCTTCCTATTACACTTCCTGGATTTAAAATAGAACCACAACCAACTTCTACATTATCACCAACCATTGCTCCAAACTTCTTTAATCCTGTCTCTATTTTTTCTTTTCCATTTTTTACAATTACAAGTTTTTTATCCGATTTTACATTTGATGTAATAGATCCCGCTCCCATATGAGATTTATATCCCAATATTGAATCTCCAACATAATTATAATGAGGTACTTGCACTTTATTAAATAAGATTACATTTTTTAATTCTGTTGAATTTCCTACAACTGCTCCTTCACCAACAATTGCTTTTCCTCTTATAAAAGCACAATGTCTTATTTCTGCATTTTTTCCTATAATTGTAGGTCCTGCTATATAAGCTGTTGGTGCAACTTTTGCTGTCTTTGCAATCCACACATTATTACTTACTTCCTCATATTCGTCCTTTGGTAAACTTCTTCCTAATTTAATAATAAATTCTTCAATTTTAGGTAAAACTTCCCATGGATATGTACATCCAATAAAAATATCTTTAGCTATTGTTTCTTCAAGATTATATAAATTCTCTATTTTACACTCTTTCATCTCTATGTTTCCTCCAATAATTATTGTACAATTTTATAGCTGTTTCTGGTGATTGTACACCTTCTTTATTTTTTATTGGTGCAAAATCTTCTTCTCTCTTTCCTCTTAAAACTGAAATTTGATTAAAAAATTCATATGCATCAAATATAAAATATTCAAATTTATAAGCATTTGGATCTTTTGCTTCCACCATTTTGCAATTCTCATCCATATAACCATACGCTTTATGTGCCTTGTGATATGGTAAATCTCTTTGACTAATTTCTTCTATTGCTTTTAAACTAAATAAATTGCATGTAACATTTGATTCTCCAAATAGCATTTCTCCATCTTCATTTTTTGCTTCTATCATATCTTCTGGTATTTCTGAATATTCAATAACTTTAACTTTTCCATTTTTTAAACATAGTGTTCCCATTCTTTCTCTTGGAAACTCCTTAAGCATTGATCTTGTAGCAATTTCTGAACCTTCTTTTATAGCAACTCCCAATAATAAAGTGTCCACCATTTTTAATAAAATATTATCTATTTGACCAATATATACCCATTCAATACCCTTTTCTTTTAACTCCTCTATAACGCCTCTTTCATACATGGATTTAAATACACTACCATTTCCATCTGCAGCTTTTCTTATTTTGTAATCTTCATCCAATATTAATTGACCATCTTCTGTAATTAAAGGTAATTCTCCCTGTTCAAAAAATCCTACATATTCCTTAGGATATCCAAAATAATTATGCTCTTCCATAAAATTAACTATTTGATCATTGTTTTTACTACTTGTCATTATGTACCATGGTATTGTAACACCATATTTTTTATTTGCTCTTAAAATAGAATCTGCCATAATTTCGAATAAATATTTTGGCTTTGGCTCTACATCCACTCTATATGTTCCTTTTGGTCCATTAAAACCTAATCTAGTTCCTTCTCCTCCTGCCATTATTACTACTGCAAATTTATTGTTTTTAATAACATTTGCTCCAAGTCTTTCGTATTCATCCAATTCTTCTTTAGAAATTCTATCTGGATTTACAGATTTAACCGGTTTTAATTCTCCAACATCAACATCTTCAACTTCTTTTATGTTTTCATATAATCTTTCTATTTCTTTTAAATTTATTTCACTTAATTGCTCTATAATTTTATTCCTTGTTTCTTCGTCTACTTTATTTAATATATCTATTAATCTTTGTTGTTTATTTTCTTTTAGTTGTTCTAGAACTTTATTCTTTTCCATATATAGCCTCCATGATTTATTAAATCTTTCATTATTCTATCATATGAATATTTATTTTGCAATGTACTCTTATTTGTTAAACAATGAGCATATTTTTTTAATATTTTAGCATAAGTTAAACAAGTTCCTAATATACTTAACTAAAGTAACTTAGTACAAACATTTTCTATGAGGAGGTATTTTATAAATGGAAAATATTAATGTATATGAAGATATTGCAAAACGAACAGATGGCGATATCTATGTAGGAGTTGTTGGTCCTGTTAGAAGTGGTAAATCTACATTCATAAAAAATTTTATGGATTTACTTGTTATTCCGAATATCGAAAACGAATATAAAAAAGAACGTGCTACAGACGAATTGCCACAAAGTGCTTCAGGTAGAACGATAATGACAACTGAACCAAAATTCGTTCCAAATGAAGCTGTAGAAATAACTATTGGAAATAATATTAAACTAAAAACAAGATTTGTAGATTGTGTTGGATATCTCGTAAACAATGCAATTGGCTACCTAGAAGATGACATGCCTAGAATGGTAAAGACTCCTTGGTCAGACGAAGAAATTCCTTTCGAGGAAGCAGCAGAAATTGGTACAAAAAAAGTAATAGAGGAACATTCTACAATCGGAATTGTAATGACTACTGATGGAAGTTTTACGGATATTCCAAGAGAAGACTATATTAATGCTGAAGAACGTGTTATAAAAGAATTAAAACAAATAAATAAGCCCTTCGTTATTCTTTTAAACTCACAATATCCCGACTCCGAAAACACAATTGAACTTTCAAAAAACTTAGAAAATAAATATGAAACAACTGTAATACCTATTAATTGCTCAGACTTAACTCTGGAAAATATAAATACTATATTTTCAAAAGTCTTATATGAATTTCCTATTAATAAAATAAACATTAATTTCCCTAGATGGATAGATATTCTTGATGATAATTATCCACTAAAAGTAAAAATATTTAATGACCTAAAAACTTCTTTTAAAAATATAACTTTACTAAAACAAATTGAGCCTTCTATAAACACATTGTCCAATTCAGAAATAGTACAAAAAATTACTATAGAAAAAATAGAACTCGGAACTGGAACAGCTTATATAAAAATAGATTTAAATGAAAATTTATTTTATGATGCCTTAACAGAAATATCTGGAGAAAAGATTTGCAATGATGGTGATCTATTTAGAATAATTTCAGAATTATCCGAAACAAAAAAAGAATATGATAAAATTTCTTTTGCTCTAGAGGAAGTAAAGTCTAAAGGCTATGGTATTGTAACGCCTTCAATTGATGAATTAATCTTAGAAGAACCTGAAATGGTAAAACAAGGTTCAAGGTTTGGAGTAAAATTAAAAGCAAAAGCACCTTCTATACATATGATTAAAGCAGATATAGAAACAGAAGTATCACCAATAGTCGGATCAGAAAAACAATCTGAAGAATTAGTTTCCTCTTTATTATCAGAATTCGAAAATGATCCTAAAAAAATCTGGGAAACTAATATATTTGGTAAAAGTCTACATGAATTGGTTAACGAAGGACTACAAAGTAAATTAGCACATATGCCAGAAGATGCACAAATAAAATTACAAGAAACATTAGAAAGAATTGTAAATGAAGGTAGTGGCGGACTTATTTGTATAATATTATAAAATTTTAGGCGATTTTTTCGATATCAATTCTAGCTCTTTGAAATGCTATATCTTCTATTGTTACTGCTTGTAAACGTAAAATATCGCCAGCATTTAATTTTATTATAACTGTACCAGAAAGTGTCATACGATTTTCCGTATTTTGCTTTAGTATTGGACTCTCATTAAAAGTATTTTCTAAAAAATTATTATTAACACTTAAAACTGTATTAAATTTAAATGAGCCAAGATTCTCTGTTTCTCCATACACTTGGTAAGAAATTTGGTATATTCCACTTTCGTTTATTTTTATTTCATCTGAATTAACTTCATGTGATATTGCAGAACCTATTATAATATCGTTCTGTCCAAACTTTATATTTGTTGTACCAATATTAGGATTATTTTCATTTGTTGCAACTGTAGTTAAAATATTTTTTTGTTCTGGCATAATAGAAAGTGGAATAATTATTATGATTAATAAAAGAACTATAAATAAACACTTTAATATATTTTCTTTATCTTTAGGACACATAAAATCCCCTCCATAATATATATTATGAAGGGGATTTTTAATTGTTACTTATAGTCTTCTTTACTTAAAGGAGGATATAAAAATTCACTACCTCCGTCAGAAACTTCACCACTAGGAAAATGTGTTTTATTAAAATTATCTTCTCCTTTTAGAAAATATCTAGTCTTTGCAGATTTAGGAAGTGTTCCTCCTCCAATAACTGTCGGATCATCCCATGTTACATCAACTGCATACCAAGTATTGTTTAACATAACATAATTCCAAGCATGTGCCTCTGTTTCTCCTTGTGAATTAGTACCAGTACCAACAACTTCTATACATGGAATTCCAACTGCATCTAGTAAATATTTAAATGATTCTGCATATCCCTCACAAACAACACTTTTTTCTATTAAGGCTCCATAAATGTTTCTGGTATTTGTTTTTTGCATGGACGAATCATATGTTATATAATCCACTAATACATCATGAATCTTTTTAACTTTAGAATATTGATCGTCATTTTGTGTTTGTCTTACAACATCTGCTTTAATAGACTCTAATTGACTTAATGCATTATCGACATCTTGTTTTGAAGAAAAAGAACTACTTAAATAAGTTCCTCCAGATACTGGTTCGATATCAACGGTATATTTTGTTCCAAATATATTTGTCTTAGAATATATCATTAAAACCATTTTCGTTACATCCAAATAAAAAACCTCTGGATAATCCAGTCCAAATGCATCCAATGCTGCTTGGTAAGCTATATTCAGTTGTTCAGCTCCATTTTCTTCATTTAATAAAGAATTAAATTCTTCCCCAAAATCTAATACTGCTGTTCCTGTTTTCAAACTTTCTATATTTGTTTCAACTTTTCTATAAATTTTTTTTGCTGTATCATTTAATTGATCATAATAATATTTATATTTTCCGTTTGAACTTTGTGTAGTATTATTTGAATTAATTGATGGAACCGATGATGCCTGTGTTGCAAGTAATGTATTAGAACTACTTCCAGTTGGTTCTAATGGTTTTATTGTTTCGTTACTTACTTCATTAGTTCCAGTAACAAATGATAACACATTACTCGTATCTATATCCATATACGATAATACAAAATATGCTAATCCACCAATAATTCCCAACATTAACACAATTATAATAAATGTCAAAAAATTATTTTTCATAGTATCTCCTCGTTATGTTAAATATTTATATATAATAAATTATATCATTTACTATATATTTTTGTATATAGTAATATCTTCAAATTTATACATATTTTTTTATTTATTGGAAATTACTAATTTAAATCGTTATTTATTATAAGGAGTTTTTATGAATTTTTCAAAGTTAAAAAAATCAATAAATAATTTAATAAATTATAATGTTCCAAAAAACTCGTATTCTTTTTCTTTAAATAATTCAACTTCGAAAAATATAACTAATAGCTCTAATATGAAAGTATCAAACAATATAAAAGAAAATAAAAAATTTTTAAGTTTAAAATATAATGCTTTAATAAATAGTGATATTATTTTTAGGGATTTTAAATTAAAGTCAAACAATAGAGAATATTCTGCATTTATAATATATATTGATGGAATGGCTGATTCAAATTTAATTAACCAATTCATTCTTGAACCATTAATGCTACGAAATAAAGCAAATACTTCGAAATCTCATTCTCTAAATACTTTTAATAAAGGGAAAAAAGTTATTGTAGATTTTAATTCTAATAATCTTGCAAAAGAAATTGAAAATTCATTATTACCACAAAATTCATTAGTAAAAGAAAATACTTTCAACAATATATTTTCTGCAATTAATATTGGTAACTGTGTACTTTTTGTAGATACTCTTACAATTGCTTTTAATTTAGATGTAAAAGGGTTTAAGCAAAGGAGTATAAGCCCACCAAATAATGAAATCATAATAAAAGGTCCACAAGAAGCCTTTGTTGAGTCTATTCGTGTTAACACATCAATGTTAAGACGTGCCACTAATACAGAAGATCTAATAATAGAAAATGTCTCCATTGGCAAATTAAGTAAGACTCCCTGTGCTTTTTGTTATTTAAAAAATATTGCTAATTCAGATTTAGTAGCAGAAGTCAGGTATAGACTAAATAATATAGATATAGATTCTCTTTTATCCACTGGTCAATTAGAACAACTTATATGCGAAGATAATAAATATAATATTCCACAAGTATTATCAAGTGAAAGACCTGATAAAGCAGCAAAAAATTTATATGAAGGAAGAGTCGTTATCTTAATAAATGGAAATCCATATTGTATTATTTTGCCAGCTACTCTTGTTGATTTTATTTCTTCGCCAGAGGATGGTAATTTAAAACCTATTTTTGCTAATTTTTTAAAATTTCTAAGATTACTTGCTATGTTAATTACTCTTTTATTACCTGGATTATATATTGCAATTGTTGATTTTCATCAGGAATTACTTCCAACAGAACTGCTTTTTTCACTTTGGGCTTCTAGAGAAAACGTTCCTTTTCCAATTATATTTGAACTTCTTGTTAT
>CALYAI010000060.1 GCA_944393475.1 uncultured Clostridia bacterium | reverse complement strand
AGAAAAATGCACATTTAAGATATTCAACAATAGAAAATTGGTCTAAAAATATGATGAACTTAAATACAAAAAGAGCATTAGTAGAAGAAGGTGGAACTATAGAGTGGGTAACTGGATCTTTTGGTTCAAAGGTTTCTATGTTGTACCCAATGGCAGTATTAAATGGTGCAAATTCAAAAATGGAATATACAGGAATTTCTTTTGCGGGACATGGACAAAACTTAGATACTGGTTTAAAAGTTGTGCATAATGCACCAAATACTTCATCTGTTATAAATTCTAAATCAATTTCTAAGGATGGTGGAATTGCAACATTTAGAAGTCTAGAACGAGTTATGCCAAATGCTAAGAATTCTAAATTATCAGTATCTTGTGAATCACTAATGCTTGATGATAAATCTAGGTCTGATACAATTCCAGTAAGTGATATTAGAACAGAAGAAGTACAATTTTCACATGAAGCAAAAATAGGTAAAATAAGTGATGAGGAAATTTTTTATTTAATGTCTAGAGGTATATCTGAAGAAGAGGCAAAGGCAATGATTGTTAGAGGATTTGCATACCCTATATCAAAAGAACTTCCTTTGGAATATGCAGTAGAGATGAATAATTTAATAAACTTAGAATTAGAAGGGAGTATAGGATAATGAAAAAAATATTATTAAACGAAACTCCAGTTAGAACGTCAAAAAATTATGGAATAAATAATATAGAAATAAAAGATTTTGAAGAACCTATTATTAAAGAATTTAACAATATAAAAATAGTTGATAATGAAAATTGTGTGACTTCGGAAAAAGAAAATATAAATCTAAAATTTGGACTTGGTGAATATTTCTTAAAGCAATCAAATGAAAATTCGAATGTAGATTTATCAATAAATATAGAAAAAAAATTAAAAGAGCCAATTATAGTAGAATTTAATTTTGACGAAGGAAATGAAACTTTAATAGATAACATAAATATAAAAGCACAAAATGGTACAAAAGGGAATATAATTATAATATATCGTTCAAAAGAGGATACGCTTGGTTATCATAATGGAGTTTGTAATGCACAGATTAGTGAAAATGCAAATATTCATATAACAATTGTTAATTTATTAAATACTAAAATAAATAATTTTTATTCTGTAAACTCTAATTTAGAAGAGGAAAGTAACACAGCATTTTCTATGGTGGAATTTGGTGGTAAATATAATGTAATTAATTATTATGCAAACTTAAGAGGATATAAAACAACAAACAAATTACATTCTATTTATTTAGGAAAAGAAGAACAAAAAATAGATTTAAATTATATTACAGAATTATATGGTGAAAAAACAAATGTTGATATAGAAGTAAATGGAGCTTTAAAAGATAAAGCTAAAAAGAATTTTAAAGGAACAATAGATTTTAAAACAGGTGCAAAAAAGGCAAAAGGTAAAGAGAATGAATATTGTACTTTACTTTCTGATACATCATACTCTAAAGCATTACCAATGCTTTTATGTACAGAAGATGATGTAGAAGGGCAGCATAGTACTGCAACAGGAAAAGTTGATAATCAAGAATTATTCTATATTATGACAAGAGGAATTAGTGAAAAAGAAGCAAAGAAAATAATTATAAAAGCTAAATTTAATTCTGTAATTCAAGAAATAAAAGAAGAAGAGATACAAAGATTAATTTTGGAGGAAGTTGATAGGAGGCTAGATTAATGAATCCTGAAGCAATCAGAAAAGACTTTAAAATATTTGAAAATAGAGATATTGCATATTTAGATAGTGGTGCAACATCACAAAGACCTTACCAGGTATTAAAAGCTGTTGAAGAATATTATAACAAAAATAATGCGAACCCACATAGGGGAACATATGATTTAAGCATAGATTCTACAGCAGAATATGATAGGGCGAGAGCTAAAGTCGCAAGGTTTATAAATGCAAAAAGGCCTGAAGAAATAGTATTTACAAAAAATGCTACAGAAAGCTTAAATTTAATAGCAAACTCTTATGGTTTAGCAAATTTGCAAGAAGGGGATAATGTAGTTATTTCCATTATGGAACATCATTCTAATTTAGTACCATGGCAAAAGGTAACGAAAATAAAAAATGCTAAATTAGAATATATGTATATAAATAAAAATTTCGAAATAACGGATGAAGAAATCAAAAATAAAATAACTGATAAAACAAAAATCGTAAGTATAACTGAAATTTCAAATGTTTTAGGATTAAAAACACCACTCGAAAAAATTATAAAAAGAGCACACGAAGTTGGGGCAATAGTCATTGTTGATGGAGCACAAAGTGTACCACATATTAAAGTTGATGTACAAAAAATGGATGCGGATTTTTTTGTTTTTTCTGGACATAAATTAATGGCACCAATGGGAATAGGTGTGCTTTATGGAAAATATGAATTATTAGACAAAATGAATCCTTTCTTGATGGGTGGAGATATGATAGAATATGTTTATGAACAAGAAACAACATTTGCAAAACCACCTACAAAATTTGAAGCAGGAACACAAAATATCGGTGGAGCAGTTGGGCTTGCAGCTGCTATAGATTATTTAGAAAATATAGGAATGGATAATGTAGAAAAAATAGAGAATGAGCTTTTGGAATATGCAAAATCTGAAATGAATAAATTGGATTTTGTAGAAATATATGCTCCAAAGACAAATGAAAATCAGATAGGAGTAATTTCATTTAATATAAAAGATGTTCATCCACATGATACAGCAACAATTTTAAGTTCTTGTGGAGTTTGTGTGCGTGCGGGAGATCATTGTGCACAGCCTTTAATTCATTATTTAAAACTTCCAGCAACATGTAGAGCAAGTATGTATATTTATAATACAAAAGATGATATAGATAGATTAATAATGGCACTTAATAAAGCTAATGATATGTTTAAGAAATGGAGGAGAGTATAAAAATAATGGATGGTTTAGATTCAGTTTACACTGACTTAATTATGGAGCATAGTATGGCATCACATAATAAAAGGAAAATAGTAAATCCAGATAAATGCGAGATGGGACATAATCCAAGTTGTGGTGATGAAATAGAATTAGAAATAAAGATGAATGGGGACAAAATAGAGGATTTGGCATTTACCGGTCATGGTTGTGCAATTTCGCAGGCTTCTACTTCTATTATGATAGATACTTTAAAGGGAAAAACAAAAAAAGAAGCTTTAGAAATAATAGATACATTCATTGGAATGATTAAAAGAGAAATAAAAGATGATAATGAACTAGAAAAATTGGAAGATGCAATAGCTTTTAAAAATATTTCAAATATGCCTGCAAGAGTTAAATGTGCAGTTTTAGCGTGGCACACAATTAAAGACCTATTAGACAAAGAATAATTTTATACTGGACAAAAAGTATTATAAAAGTTACAATGATATAAATAATATTAATAATTATGCGGAGGACAAAGTATAATGGACAAAGAAATGCAAACTTCTGGGAAAATGACATGGGGATTTATTTGGAGATTTATTTTATACTATATTGTGATATCTATAATATTGGGAGTAATATCATATTTTATTTTAGGAAAAGTAAATATGTTAGTACTATCAATATTTTCTATTATAACAATGGGGATATTAATATTTTTTCCAACAAAACTTGCGACATCCGATATATTTAAAGTAAAAAAAATGAATACTACTAATTTAAATAAATTTAAAAGAAATATAATTATTTTTTATATTTTAGTTATGCTATTTGTAACACTTGGAAATACTTTAAACTTTTCTATTACAATGATTGGATTAGAGAATGCAAGAGCAACTGCAGAGCAAGAAATAAGCAGTAGTGAAGACTTAACAGAAGAAGAAAAAAATCAAAAAATAGAAAATCAAAATAATTATGTTAGTGAAGTAGTAAAAGTAGAAAGAGAAACTTTTACAATAATTACATTAATAGATGTTATATTATTCGTATTAGGAGTAATACTTCAGTTTAAGTTTACTAATAAATACATGAATGAGGAACTTTAAAAAGAGAATATCAATATGAATAGTTATAAAATGAACTGTAAATATTTAAGGCAAAATCTTTGAAAATTCATCGAAGTTTTCAAAGATTTTTTTGTTTATGAATGGTCAGTTTTACATAACTTTTCATTTACAAAAAAAATAAATTGTGGTAAACTATATACGAATTATACAAAAGCAGGGAGGAAGAAAAATGGCTAAAAAAGAAAAGAAACATTCAAGCAACAATCTTTTAGTTAGAATTACTGCTGGTATTTTAGCAGCATTAATGGTAGTAAGTGTTGGAGGAACATTAGTATATTATTTAATTGGTATGTAATAGGAGAAGAAAATGAAGGAAGATATAATTACGGGAATCTCAGATTTCTACCAGACTAATATTATAGCAAGAATTATGCAAATGTGGGAACATCCTTTAGATTTAATACTATTTATTATAGATATTGCAATTGTAGTATTCTTAATATATAAGATATTAAAATTAACTAAAGATTCACGTGCATGGCAGGTTCTTAAGGGAATTGTATTATTATTAGTAATAACTTGGCTTAGTGAAGTATTTAAGCTTACAATATTACATGCAATTTTGGACAGAGTTGTTAGCTGGGGAGTATTAGCGCTTATAATTATTTTCCAACCAGAGATAAGAAGAGCACTAGAGCAATTAGGAACAAACAAACTAAAAAGATTTTTGGGATTTGACGAAGATATAGAAACAAAAAATAAAGAAAATATATATAAAATAGTGATTGCAGCAGAGGAAATGTCCAAAAGACAAATTGGTGCATTAATTGTAATAGAAAGAGAAATTGGTATAAAAGATATAATAGATACGGGTATTATAATAGATGCAGAAGTATCACCACAGCTATTAACTAATATATTTGTACCAAGAACACCTTTACATGATGGAGCTGTTGTTATTAGTAATAATAGAATAAAAGCTGCAGCATGTATGTTGCCTTTAGCAAGTGATCAAGATATAGCTAAAGAACTAGGAACAAGACACAGAGCAGGTATAGGAATTTCTAAGGAATCAGATGCTATTGCAGTTATAGTTTCAGAAGAAACAGGCAAGATTTCTATTGCTAAGGATGGAACATTAATAGCAGATGTAAATGAAGAAACATTAAAGAAAATTTTAATAAATAATATTGTTATAAATAGAAATCATGAAAATATAAAAAAAGCAAATAATATATTTGGGAAAATAAAAAAGGATAAAAAAGGATAAAGTATTTGATTTTATAAAATATATATGTTACAATTAAAAAAGTTTAAAACTTGGAGGGAAATTACAAAATGGAAATATTAAAATATGCATTAGTAGTAGTTTATATTATAGTTGCAATATCAATTATTGTATTAACATTAATCCAGAAAAAAGAAGATAACGGAGCATCTGGTGCTATAACAGATAATGCTACAAATAATTTTTACGATAAAAATAAAAGTAGAACAAAATCTGGAAAGCAAAAAAAATGGACAATAATATTGGGAATTGTTTTTATGATATTAACAATAGTATTGGGAATTGTTTTTATGTTATAAAATAATGAAAAAGCAGCTAATAACTGCTTTTTTTATTATGATTAAAAAATATTAAAAAGTAAAATTTAATATTTTTTCTAAAGGAGAGATTATGAAAGATAATAGTAGAATTGTAGAGGGATATTTCAGAAGACACGAAAAAGGATTTGGTTTTGTAATTGTGGATGGAGAGGAAGAAGATATACATATTGCTAAAGAAGATTCAAAAGATGCTTTTAGTGGAGATAGGGTTTTAGTAAAACTAAAAAGAAAATCTGGAGGATTAAGACAGGAAGGAATTGTTCTAAAGGTATTAGAACATAAAAAAGATACATTGGTAGGAACTTTCCAAAAAAATAAAAATTTTGGTTTTGTAGTTCCAGATGATAAAAAATTATGTAGAGATATTTTTATTCCTAAAAAGTACTTTGGAAAAGCTAGAAATAATCACAAAGTACTTGTACAAATAATTAAATATCCACAAAAAGGTAAAAAGGCAGAAGGAAAGATATTAGAGGTATTGGGAAATGTTAATGAAGCAGGTATAGACATGCTTTCATTAATAAAAGATTATGATTTGCCATATAGATTTCCAAAAGAAGTTGTAAGAGAAGCACAGGCATATGGAACCAAAATAAACGAAGATGATATAAAAAACAGAAATGATTTAAGAGGAAAATATAATATTTTTACAATAGATGGTGAAGATGCTAAAGATCTAGATGATGCGGTATGTGTACAAAAATTAGACAATGGTAATTATAAGTTAGATGTTCATATTGCAGATGTAAGCGAGTATGTAAAAGAAGATACTTTATTAGATAAAGAAGCACTATTAAGGGGAACTAGTATATATATGTTGGATAGAGTTATTCCTATGCTTCCAAGAGAGTTATCGAATGGAATATGTAGTTTAAATGCAGGTGAGGATAGATTTACTTTATCTGTTAGTATGGAAATAAACGGAAAGGGAAAAATAATTTCTAGTGATATTTTTAAGGGAATAATAAATGTTACAAGAAGAATGTCATATAAAGATGTGCAAGCAATATTGGATAATTCTAACAAAGAAATTGTAGAAAAATATAAAGATTTTATTCCGGATTTTAAATTAATGGAAGAGCTTGCTTTAATATTAAAAAATAAACGTCTAGAAAAAGGATATCTAAATCTAGATATTCCAGAGAGCAAGATTATTTTAGATGAAGATGGATATGCAGTAGATGTAAAAAAATACGAGACAACATTTGCAAATGAAATAATTGAACAATTTATGTTATCAGCAAATGAGACAATCGCAGAAAAATTTTATTGGCTAAAAGCACCATTTATATATCGTGTGCATGAAGATCCAGACATAGAAAAAGTAAATGAATTAAATAAATTATTGTATAACTTTGGATATAAAGTATATACAAAAGAAGGAAAAGTATATCCAGCTGAATTTTCTAAAATTTTAAAAGAAGTGGAAAATAAGCCTGAGGAAAAAATAATATCAAATATGATATTAAGAACTTTAAAAGTAGCAGAATATGACTCAGAAAACAAAGGTCATTTTGGTATTGCAAGCAAATATTATTGTCATTTTACATCACCAATAAGGAGATATCCAGACTTATTCATACATAGAATTATTTCGAAATATTTAAGAAATAATTATACAATGCCAGAAAACGAAGTTGAAATATATAGCAAAATTGCAGAGAATGATGCGAAACAATCAACTGAAAGAGAAAAAGTAGCAACACAAGTAGAAAGAGATAGTATAGATATTAAGAAAGC
>CALYAI010000059.1 GCA_944393475.1 uncultured Clostridia bacterium | reverse complement strand
GCAAGGAATATGCTAGAAGATGTAAAGAATGATTTAATAGAATTAAGGAATACCTTTGATAATGGAAAAATAATTAAGGATGGAATAAAAATAGCTATAATAGGAAAACCAAATGCAGGTAAATCATCATTATTGAATGCATTATTAAGAGAGGAAAGAGCGATTGTAAGCAAATATAAAGGAACAACAAGAGATAGTATAGAAGAATTAATGAATATAGATGGAATACCAGTCAAGTTAATAGATACAGCAGGAATAAGAGAAGCTTCTGATGAAGTTGAAAAAATAGGGATAAAAAGAGCAAAGGAAATTGCTAAAGAGGCTGATTTGTTAATTGCTATTTTTGATATAAGCGAACCATTTGATGACGAAGATTTAGAAATAATTAAATTTATAGAGGATAAAAAAGCAATAATTGTTTTGAACAAAATGGATTTAGTTAGTGATGAAATAGAAGTAGATAAGAGATTGATGGATTTAAATAAAGAAATAGTTAAAATTTCAGCATTAAACAAAGATGGAATAGAACAAATAAATAAAACAATATCAAAAATATTTAAGATTAATGAAATAAATGTCGACAATGAAGTAATTGTAACAAATACAAGACATAAAAATTTGATAAATAAAGCAATAGAGGCTGATAATAATGCAATAGAAAGTATAAAAAACAATATGCCTATGGATATAGTTGCAATAGACATAAAAAGTATACTAGAAAGCCTTGGAGAAGTGGTTGGAGACGACGTTTCTGAAAATATTATAAATGAAATTTTCTCAAAATTTTGTTTGGGCAAATAGTAGAACAAAGAAAAACATATTGAACGGTTGGTTAACATTGAATCGTACACTTAAACGGAGAGTAAGAAAAGATGCCTTGAACATTACTTGGCTAAAAGACAACAATAAAAATGAAATAATTTATATTGAATTGAAATATCCGTAATTGTGGAACATCGTGTGGAACAAAAATAATAATTATGAACGACACATTATGTTCCATAAAAAACGAAAAGGAGGTAAAAAATGAAATATAATGCAGGAGATTATGATGTAGCAGTTATAGGTGCAGGACATGCTGGATGCGAAGCAGCATTAGCAGCTGCTAGAATGGGAATGAAAACAGTAATATTTTCAATAAGCCTAGAAGCTGTAGCAAATATGCCATGTAACCCACATATAGGAGGGAGCTCTAAAGGTCATCTTGTAAGAGAAATAGATGCTCTTGGTGGAGAGATGGCAAAGAATATAGATAAGACTTTAATTCAGATAAAGATGCTTAATACTTCTAAGGGACCAGCAGTACATTCTTTAAGAGCACAAGCTGACAGAAAAAGATATCAAATGGAAATGAAGCACACAATAGAGAAACAGGAGAATTTAGATATAAAACAAGCCGAAATAACAAAGATAAATATAGAAGACAATAGAGTTAAAAGTATAGAAACAAGTGTCGGTGCAATATATAATGTAAAGACAGTAATATTAGCAACTGGTACATATTTAAAAGGAAAAATATTTATGGGTGATTTTTCTCAAGAAAGCGGACCGGATGGAGTATTTCCAGCAAATAAATTATCAGATTGCTTAAAAGAATTGGGAATAAAGATATTAAGATTTAAAACAGGAACTCCTGCCAGAATTAATAAAAAGTCAATAGACTTTTCTAAAATGGAAATTCAAGAAGGAGATAAAGATATAATTCCTTTTTCTTTTACAGATAAAGCTCCAAATATTGAACAAGTGCCATGTTATTTAACATATACTAACGAGAAAACTCATGAAATAATTAGAAAGAATTTAGATAGATCGCCATTGTTCTCTGGAGAAATTTCTGGTACTGGTCCAAGATATTGTCCATCTATAGAAGATAAAGTTGTAAGATTTGCAGATAAAAAGAGGCATCAAATTTTTGTAGAGCCAGTTGGATTAGATACTGATGAAATGTATATACAAGGCATGAGCTCTTCTTTACCAGAAGATGTTCAAATAGCTATGTATAGGACAATTCCTGGCCTAGAGCATGCTGAGTTTACAAGATCAGCATATGCTATAGAATATGATTGTATTGATCCTCTAGAATTGCAATTAAGTTTGGAACATAAAAAATATAAAGGTCTATTTTTTGCAGGACAAATAAATGGTACATCAGGATATGAAGAAGCAGCAGCACAAGGACTTATTGCTGGAATAAATTCTGCAAGAGAAATTCAAGAAAGAGAACCTGTTATCTTACATAGATATGATGGATATATTGGTGTTTTAATTGATGATATCGTAACAAAAGGAACAAATGAACCATATAGAATGATGACATCTAGAGCAGAATATAGGCTTTTGTTAAGACAGGATAATGCAGATTTAAGGTTAACAGATATAGGTCACGAAGTAGGACTTATATCAGAAGAAAGATATAAGAAGTTTTTAGAGAAAAAAGAAGAAATAGAAAAAGAAAAACAGAGAATTTACAACAAAACAATAAAGCCAACGGAAAAAGTTAATGAATTTCTAGAAAAACATAACTCTTCTAAAATTAATAATGGTGTTAAGTTGGCAGAATTATTAAGAAGAACAGAATTAACATATGAAGATTTAAAGGAAATTGATGAAGACAGACCAGATTTAGGAGCACAGGTAAGAGAAGAAGTAGAAATACAGATTAAATATGAAGGATATATTAAATTACAAAATCAACAGGTCGAAAAGGCTAAAAAGCTTGAAAATAAGCTAATACCAGAGAACATAAATTATGAAGCAATTGGAGGAATAAGAATAGAAGCAAGACAAAAATTATCAAAATTAAGACCTAGATCTGTTGGTCAAGCTTCTAGAATTTCTGGAGTTTCACCAGCTGATATTTCCGTGCTTTTAATTTATTTGGAACAATTAAAAAGAGATAAAAAAGGAGAATAGATATGGAAATTGAAGAATTCTCACAAATAATAAAGGAAAATATGTCTAAAATAGATATAGAATTAAATAATGTACAAATAAAACAATTTTTTAGCTATATGAATTTATTAATAGAATGGAATAAAAAAATTAATTTAACAGCTATTATAGAGCCAAAAGAGATAATAATTAAGCATTTTGTTGATTGTGGAACGATATTTAAATATATAGAAGAAAAAGACAATGTTATTGATGTAGGTACAGGAGCAGGATTTCCTGGAATTCCAATAAAAATATTAAATAATAAAATAAATATAACACTTGTAGATTCTTTAAATAAAAGAATAAATTTTTTAAGTGAAGTTGTAAATGAATTAGAATTAAAAAATGTAAAAGTTATTCATGGAAGAGCAGAAGATTTGGCACAAAATAAAGAATATAGAGAAAAATATGACAAAGCAATTTCTCGTGCAGTAGCTAATTTATCAACATTATCAGAATATGATTTACCATTTGTTAAAATAAATGGTAAGATGATTGCTATGAAAGGCTTTGAAATAGAAGAAGAATTAAGTAATGCAAAAAAGGCAATAGAAATATTAGGAGGAAAAATAGAAAAAGTAGAAAAATTTAGCTTAATAGATACAGAGAATAAAAGAAGCATAGTACTTATAAACAAGCTAAAATCAACACCTAGACAGTATCCTAGGAAAGCAGGAAGACCTTCCAAGGAACCAATTAAATAAAGAAAAAAATTGTAAAATATTAATGAATTTCATTGACATATTAATTATATTTTTATATGATTAATATGTTAATTTTTTTATATTATCTAATAGATAGAAAACAGCTCAAAAGCTTGATATTTAGCTATTTATAGAGATTGACATAATTAAATTAATATATCAATTAATATTAAGCAAGGGGGAATAATTTTGGGGAAAGTAATATCAGTAGCAAATCAAAAAGGTGGAGTTGGAAAAACAACTACAACAGTTAATTTAAGTGCATGTTTAGCAACAAGAGGAAAAAAAGTGTTAATCATTGATGCAGATCCTCAAGGTAATGCTACAAGTGCTGTTGGAGTGGATAAAGAGTGTGAATTATCAACATATGACATACTAGTAAATGAAATTGATTTTAGTGAGGTAATTCAAAAGACAAATACCAAAAAATTGGATGTTTGCCCTTCAAATATTAATCTAGCAGGAGCTGAAGTTCAGCTTGTATCAATGGTTTCAAGAGAACAGAGATTAAAAGAACAGATAGAGAAAATTAGAGATAATTATGATTATATATTTATAGACTGTCCACCTTCTTTGGGATTAATTACATTGAATGCTTTTACAGCTTCAGATAGTGTTTTAATTCCTGTACAATGCGAATATTTTGCACTAGAGGGATTAGGACAATTAATGAATACAATAAATATAGTTAAAAAGCATTTAAATAAAGAGATTTACATAGAGGGAGCAGTTCTTACAATGTATGATTTAAGAACTAATTTAGCAAATCAAGTTGTAAGAGAGGTTAAGAAATACTTTGAAAATAAAGTATTTAAAACCGTAATACCAAGAAATGTAAAGCTTAGTGAAGCACCAAGTTATGGAATGCCAATTATAACATACGATCCAAGATCTAAAGGCGCAAAAGCTTATGATAAACTAGCTAAGGAATTTATTAAAAGAACTATGGAATCAAGATAATATAATGAAAGGTGATGATATAAATGGCAAAGAAAACAGGGTTAGGTAAAGGTTTAGATGCACTATTTGCAAGTACTGTAGAGGAAGAGAAAAAAGAAGAATTACAATCAGGAGAGAAAATTAACAAATTAAAATTAATTGAAATTGAACCTAATAGAAACCAACCAAGAAAGAAATTTGATGAAGAAGGAATAGAAGAACTAGCTAATTCTATTAAAGAATATGGTTTATTGCAACCAATTATAGTAACAAAAAAAGATGATTATTATGAAATAGTAGCAGGTGAAAGAAGATGGAGAGCTTGCAAGAAAGCAGGTTTAACAGAAATTCCTGTTATTATAAGAGATAATGATGAAAGAAGAAATAAAGAAATATCATTAATAGAAAATATACAAAGAGAGGATTTAAATCCTATAGAAAAAGCAATGGGAATTAAAAGCCTAATGGAAGATTATGGATTAAAGCAACAGGAAGTTGCTGATATATTGGGAAAAGCAAGAAGTAGTATTGCTAATACAGTTAGAATTTTAAATTTAGATGAGAGGGTAATACAATTGGCACTTGAAGGTAAGTTAACAGAAGGTCATTGTAAAACAATATTAGCAGTACCTGATAAAGATAAACAGTATGCAATGGCTAAATATATTATAGAGTCTGGAGATACTGTTAGAGAAGCTGAAAAGAAAATGGCAAGAAATAAAACTAAAACTAACAAAGACAGAAAATATGAGCCAATATATAGAGATATTGAATCATCTTTTAGAGATTTCTTTGGAACCAAAGTAAAACTTGATGTAGGAAAAAGAAAAGGAAAAATTATAATAGAATACAATAATAATGATGATTTAGAAAGAATTTTAGAGTTAATAAAGAATTAAAGAGAGGAAAAATATGGAAAATATTTTAGAAATACTTAATAATGAATATATAATTATGGTAGTAATTATAGTAAACATAATATTAATTATATTATATATTAATAATGCTATTAAATTAAATAAAATTAATAAAGAATATCGTAGTTTTATGAAAAAAATAGGAAAAGGTGAGAATATAGAAGACAATCTTAAACTTTACATAAATAGAGTTGAAAAAGTCGAGAAAGAAAATAAAGAAATAGAAAATTATTGTGAAGCATTAAATAAAGAAATTGCAAAGACAATTAAGAAAGTAGGAATTGTTAGATATAATGCTTTTAAAGATACAGGAAGCGATTTAAGCTTTACATTAGCTCTTTTAAATGAACATAATGATGGTGTTGTACTAAATGGTATTTACTCAAGAGAGATGTCTAATATATATGCTAAGCCTGTAAAAGGTGGAAAATCAAAGTATACACTATCAGAACAAGAAGAAGAAGCAATAAATAAAGCTATTTCATCAAATAGCTATGATATATTAGATTAAATAAAGCAGGTTACTATTATATTTAGTAACCTGCTTTTAAAATTAAGAAACTTTTTTATTTAATTAAAAGATATTGCTAAAAACTTAGGATTTTTATATTG
This sequence comes from uncultured Clostridia bacterium, assembly GCA_944393475.1. GTDB lineage: Bacteria > Bacillota > Clostridia > TANB77 > CAG-508 > Merdicola. The sequence continues at coordinate 1,458 of CALYAI010000059.1, read as the reverse complement.
ACATTAATATAAGATTATGCTAATATATATATTGTCGGTTAAGACACGGAGAGGTGGTCGAGTTGGTTTATGGCACCAGTCTTGAAAATTGGCGTAGGTTTGTAGCCTACCGTGGGTTCGAATCCCACCCTCTCCGCCATTTTTTTATATAAAATAAGATAAGGAGAATTACCCAAGTGGTTGAAGGGGACGGTTTGCTAAACCGTTAGGGTTTCGTAAGGGGCCGCGAGGGTTCAAATCCCTCATTCTCCGCCAAGGAAATGCTGAAAAATGCATTTCTTTTTTTTGTATTAAAATTAAACAAAGATAAATAAAAATGAAAACAAAATTAACGCCTCAGAATCAATTCTAAGACAAAAATAAAATTAAATAGTATAATTTTATTGATGAAAGGATAAAATTAATTACGAACGATTTTAAACATAAATAAACAATTTGAATAAAAAACATATAAAATAAATTTGGTTATTAAAAAGATAAATATTAAATTATTAATAATTAATTAAATAAATTTATTTATTAGAATAAAAAATAAATAATAATAAAATTATAATTAAAAATTAAATTAATAAAAAAATCAAAAATTAAAATAATAAATTATTTAATTAAAAATAGTTTATTAAAAGTATAAATAAATAATAAATTAAATAATTAAATAAATATAAATATTATTAAATTTAATTATTTAAATAAAAAATAAGTAATTAAAAAAATTAATAATTAATTTATAATAAAAATAATTAAAAATAAATTATTAAAATAAATAATTAATTAGAATTCATGAAAGCTTTAAAAACTAAGAATTTAAGAATTAAAATGAATAAAAAATAATTATTTAAAAATTAAAAATAATTAAACAAATAATAAATAAAATTATTTATTAAAGTAAAAAATAAATAATTGAAAATATTAAAAATAAAATTATAATTAAAAATTAAATTAATAAAAAAAATCAAAAATTAAAATAATAAATCATTTAATTAAAAAATGATTTATTAAAAATATCAATAATAAATCAAAAAATTAAATAAATATAAATATTATTAAATTTAATTATTTAAATAAAAAATAAATAATTAAAAAATATTAATAATTAATTTATAATAAAATAATTAAATTAAAAAAATAATTAATAAAAAAATAAATATTAATTATAAATAAATTATTAAAACATAAAATTAATTAATAAAATTAGACTTCATAAAAGTCATAGGAAATAAGAAATTGAAAATTAAAATAGAGAAAAATAAATTATCTATTTAAATAATAATAAATAATAAAAAATATTAAAAATAAAATTATAATTAAAAATTAAATTAATAAAAAAATCAAAATTAAAATAATAAATTGTTTAATTAAAAAATGATTTATTAAAAATATAAATAATAAATCAAAAAATTAAATAAATATAAATATTATTAAATTTAATTATTTAAATAAAAAATAAATAATTAAAAA
>CALYAI010000058.1 GCA_944393475.1 uncultured Clostridia bacterium | reverse complement strand
GGGACACACAAACATTAACAGAAGACATAGAATTTTCATTAAAAAGAATTATAAAAGGTAAAAAACTTGGTTGGGCAACAGATGCAATAGTTTATGATGAACAACCAGTTGGATTTAGACAATCTTGGTCACAAAGAACAAGATGGAGTGTTGGACATATACAATGTATTCAAAAATACACAAAAGAACTTGCAAAAGGTGTAAGAAAGTATAAAACATTAATGAATTTTGATGGACTACTATACATTTTAGGAAGTATTCCAATGTTTATAATTGCAATCATATTATTACTTATAAATGCAATTATGTATTTAAATAATGGTATGACAACAATGGATTTAATGTTAAACTATGCAAGATACATTATTCCAACATTTTTCCTACCAATACTAAGTGGTATATTAATAATGAAGTTAGATAAAAGACCAATTAAACCAATGGTGAAAGGATTACTTTGTTACCCATTATTCTTAGGGTCATGGCTTTTAATAAACTTTAAAGTTTTATTTAAAAGAGATACTAAATGGGAGAAAATTGACCACGTTAGAGATATTAAAATTAACGAAGTACAAGAAAGTACTGGACTTGAAAAAATATAGAAAAGCTATAAAAAGGAAAAGTAAATTAGTGTTTATTTATAGAGAGAATTAGTCACTGGCTGAAAGCTAATTTAAATGTAACTAATTGAAAAACTACCTTTTTGCACCTAGGCTAATAACCTATGGCGTTGATAACGTTATAATCTAATTAAGATAAAATTAGGATGGAACCGTGTAAAGCACTCCTATGGGCACATGCCCATAGGAGTGCTTTTTTATATAAAGGTTAATAATTTATAGGAGGGGTATATATGATTAAATTAAAATTAAAAGATGGTTCAGTTATGGAAGTAGAAAAAGGAGAATCAATTATTGATGTAGCAAAAAAAATAAGTGAAGGTTTAGCAAGAGTTGCAACATGTGGAGAAGTAAATGGAGAAATTAAAGATTTAAGATTTGTACTAGAAGAAGATTGTGATTTAGTAATTCATACATTTCAAGATGATGACTTAGAAGGAAAAAAAGCATATTGGCATACAACATCACATATTATGGCACAAGCAATAAAAAGATTATATAAAGATATAAAATTAACAATTGGACCATCAATAGAAAATGGTTTCTATTATGATTTTGATACAGAAAAACATTTTTCTGAAGAAGATTTCGAAAAGATAGAAGAAGAAATGAAAAAAATAATAAAAGAAGACTTACCAATAGAAAGATATACACTACCAAGAGAAGAAGCAATAAAATTTATGGAAGAGCAAGAAGAACCATATAAGGTGGAATTAATAGAAGAATTACCAGAAGGAAAAGAAATATCTTTCTATAAACAAGGTGAATTCGTAGATTTATGTGCAGGACCACATTTAATGAGTACAGGAAAAGTAAAAATCGTAAAATTATTATCTGCATCTGGTGCATATTGGAGAGGAAATGAAAATAACAAAATGCTTCAAAGAGTATATGGAATATCATTTCCTAAGAAAACTCAACTAGAAGAGTACTTACATTTATTAGAAGAAGCTAAAGAAAGAGACCACAGGAAAATAGGAAAAGAATTAGATATATTTATGACACATGAACTTGTTGGTTCAGGTCTTCCAATGTATTTACCAGATGGTGCAACAATAAGAAGAATACTTGAAAGATACATTCAAGACAAAGAAATAGAACTTGGATATAAACATGTATATACACCATCACTTGCAAATGTTGACTTGTATAAAACAAGTGGACACTGGGACCACTATAAAGAAGATATGTTCCCAGTAATGAAAATGGATAATGAAGAAATGGTATTAAGACCAATGAATTGTCCACATCATATGCTAATTTATAAAAATAAATTACATTCATATAGAGATTTACCAATTAGAATTGGTGAACTTGCACACGATTTTAGATATGAAGCAAGTGGAAGTGTTTGTGGATTAGAAAGAGTTAGAGAAATGTGTCAAAATGATGCTCATTTATTTGTGACTCCAGAACAGATACAATCTGAAATTTCTGAGGTAGTTAAATTAATTTTAGCAGTGTATGAAGATTTTGGCTTTGAAGATTATAGTTTTAGACTATCTTTAAGAGACAAAAATGATAAGCATAAATACTTTGATGATGACGAAATGTGGGAAAGTGCAGAAACTCAACTAAGAGATACTTTAAATGCATTAAATCTTGACTTCTATGAAGCAGAAGGAGAAGCAGCTTTTTATGGACCAAAATTAGATGTACAAATTAAATCTGCATTGGGTCATGATGTAACAATATCTACTTGCCAATTAGACTTTTTACTTCCAGAAAGATTTAAATTAACATATATTGGTGAAGATGGAAAAGAACATAGACCAGTAGTAATACATAGAGCAATTTTAGGATCTTCAGATAGGTTTATGGCATTTTTAATCGAAGAAACAAAAGGAGCATTACCATTATGGCTTGCTCCAGTACAAGCTAAAGTATTACCAATTTCAGATTCACAATTAGAATATGCTAAAAAAATAGAAGAGAAATATAGAAAAGCAGGAATAAGAATAGAAGTAGATGATAGAAATGAAAAAATAGGATATAAGATTCGTGAAGCACAATTAAGGAAAATTCCATACATGTTAGTTGTAGGAGATAAAGAAGTAGAAGCAAATACTATTTCTGTAAGATCAAGAAAAGAAGGAGACTTGGGAGCAATAGATAATGATGAATTCCTAAGTAAAATGGAAGAAGAAATAAAGAACAAAGTAAAATAATATAATATTAAAGCCCTTGATATGGCATCAGGGGCTTTAACTATGTGAAAACAAAAATTTACATAAATAACCCTTGACAGTATTGAATATAAAAGATAAAATTATATTGTGAGGAAATATATTTTAAAATTTATATATATTTACACTGTACATTGAAAATTTAATAGAAAGAGGTAGAGGGATATGAACACAATAATCATTATCGCTTCTATTATAATCTCTGCTGTTATATTCTTTTTTATAGGAATGGCCTATAGAAAAAAAATAGCAGAATCTAAAATTCAAAGTGCTGAAGAAGAAGCAAAAAAGATAATTGAACTTGCAAATAAAGACGCAGAAAATAAAAAGAAAGAAGAAATATTCAAAGCAAAAGAAGAAATAATGAATGCAAGGAATGAATTAGATAAAGAGATTAAAGAAAGAAGAGGCGAAATACAAAGTCAAGAAAAAAGATTGTTCCAAAGAGAAGAAAACATAGACAAAAAATCAGACAATTTAGAAAAAAAGGAACAAGAATTAGAACAAAAAAGATTGGATTTAGAGGAAGAAAAAACAAATTTAGAAAAAATTATTTCTATGCAAAAACAAGAATTAGAAAGAATCTCTAATTTAAGTTCAGAAGAAGCAAAACAACAATTATTAAAAGAGTTGGATGAACAAATATCAAATGAAAAGGCTGTTTTAATAAAAGAAAAAGAACAAGAATTTAAGGAACAAGCAAATAAGCTTGCAAAAGAAATAATAGGATATTCAATCCAAAAATGTGCGGCAGACCATTCACAAGAAACTACAGTTTCAATTGTTTCTCTTCCAAATGATGATATGAAAGGTAGAATTATTGGTAGAGAAGGAAGAAATATTAAAGCAATCGAAACTTTAACAGGTGTTGATCTAATAATAGATGATACTCCAGAAGCTGTTGTAATTTCAGGATTTGATCCATTAAGAAGAGAGGTTGCAAGGCTTGCTCTAGAAAAATTAATTGATGATGGAAGAATACATCCTGCAAAAATCGAAGAAATGGTAGAAAAAGCCAAAGAAGATTTAGCAGAAACTATTAAAGAAGAAGGAGAAAGAGCAACATTAGAGACAGGAGTTATGGGACTACATCCAGACTTAGTAAAATTAATAGGTAAATTAAAATATAGAACAAGTTATGGTCAAAATGTTTTAAATCACTCTATTGAAGTTTCAAATTTAGCAAGAATTATGGCTGAAGAATTAGGTTTAGATCCAAAACTTGCCAGAAGAGCTGGTTTATTACATGATATTGGAAAGGCTTTAGACCATGATATGGAAGGAACTCATGTTGAAATTGGAGTTGAAGTTTTAAAGAAATATAAAGAAAGTCCTGCAGTAATAAATGCAGTAGAAGCACATCATGGAGATGTAGAGCCAGAAACAATAGAAGCTGTATTAGTACAAGCTGCAGATGCAATTTCAGCATCAAGACCTGGTGCAAGACGTGAAACATTGGAGGCATATATAAAGAGATTACAAGACTTGGAATCTGTTGCGGATTCATTCGATGGTGTAGATAAATCTTATGCGATCCAAGCTGGTAGAGAAATAAGAATTATTGTAAAGCCAGATAAAATCTCAGATAGCCAAATGGTAATACTAGGTAGAGAAGTTGCAGAAAAAATAGAAAAAGAAATGGATTATCCAGGAACAATAAAAGTAAACCTAATAAGAGAAACGCGAACAATAGATTACGCTAAATAAAAAATTAAAGAACTTTAAGTTTTTACTTAAAGTTCTTTTTTTGTAAAGACATATATGAAATTCCTGCATATTGAAAAAATTTACAACCTACTATATAATATATATGTTCGAAAAAATAAGAACTAGGAAGGATGAAAAATTTATGAATATTTTAGCGATTGGAGATATTGTAGGTGAAGCAGGAGTAAAGAGAATATCAAAAGAATTGCCTAAAATTAAAGAGAAATATAATATAGATTTCACTATAGTAAATGGAGAAAATTCTGCGGCAGGAATGGGAATAACAAAGAAAATATTTGATACTTTAATTAGTGCAGGTGCAAATATAATAACCTTAGGAAATCATACATGGGGTAAAAAAGATATATTTTCTTTTATAGAAGATAAAAAAATAATAAGACCTGCAAACTATTCAAAAGGACTTCCAGGAAAGGGATATTCCATATTTACATGTAAAGAAAAGAAAATAGCGGTAATAAATTTAATAGGAAGAACAGAAATGGGAATATTATCTGAAAACCCATTTATAATAGCACAGGAAATATATGAAAAATTAAAAAATAAAGTGGACATATTTGTATTAGATTTTCATGCAGAAGCAACAGCAGAGAAGATTGCAATGGGATATTATATGGATGGCAAATATAATATAGTCTATGGAACACACACACATGTACAATCAGCAGATGAACATATACTAGAAAAAGGAACAGGATATATCACTGATATAGGTATGACAGGACCAAAGAAATCTGTTATTGGAATGGATGTTGAAGTATCATTAAAGAGATTTTTAACATCACTTCCAGAAAGATATAAAATTGCAGATGGAGAAACAATGGTTAATGGTTGTGTATTTAAAATTAATGATGAAACAAATCGAGTAGAAGAAATTATTAGAATAAATACTAAATAAATGTCGAAATATAGCAAAATGCGCGATGAGAAACTTCTAAAAAATGGTAAATAGTCTTTACAATAATTTCCAGATATAATATAAATATATCAGTCACAAGATGAACTAAAAAATAAATTATAGGAGGCAAAAAATGGAAGTTTTAAAAATCTCATCAAAATCAAATCCAAATTCAGTTGCAGGAGCAATTGCAGGATTAGTAAAGGAAAACAGTAAAGCAGAAATGCAGGCAATAGGTGCAGGAGCATTAAATCAGGCTGTAAAAGCAGTAGCAATAGCAAGGGGCTTTGTAGCACCAGCAGGTGTGGATTTAGTTTGTATACCAGCATTTGCAGAAGTTCAAGTAGAAGGCGAAGATAGAACTGGTATAAAATTAATAATAGAATCTAGAAAATAAAATTAGGGGGCTTATTATATAAGCCTCTTTTAAATTGAATAAGAGCAAAAAAATCTTGAAAAAAATATGAAATTAATATATTATAAAGAAGTAAAAAATAAAAAATATTGGAGAGAAAAATGAAATCAAATTTTATAAAATATTTATTTTTCGTAGTAGTAATAGTTATTGTTGGAGTAGCAATTTATATGATATATAAAGATGACAGTCAGAATAAAAACAATTCATCTGACCAAACAACAACACAATCAAATTCAATAATTACAGATTTAAGAATGGAAATCGTTAGTTATGACTCCATAAATCCATTAATAAGTAATAATAGAAATGTTCAGGAAATAACAAAATTAGTTTTTGAACCATTAATAAGTTTGGATGAAAACTATAAATTACAAGCTTGTCTAGCAACAGAATGGGCAAAATCTGGGGACACATCATATATTGTAAAACTTAGAAATAATGTAAGATGGCATGATGGAACAGCTTTTACAGCACAGGATGTAAAATATACAATAGATACTTTAAAGCAAATATCATCAATTTACAATTACAATGTGCAACATATTACGAGTGTTGATATAATAGATGAACATAGTGTAAGGATTAATTTAGATACAGTTATACCATTTTTTGAATATAATTTAATTTTTCCAATAGTATCTAATAACTATTTCTCAGGCCAAGATATTCAAAATACAGAAAAAAACAATGCACCAATTGGTACAGGAATGTATAGGATAGAATCGAATTCAGAAAGTACAATAGTATTAAAAAAGAATAATAATTGGTGGAATGTGTCACAGAAAAATGCAAAGGTAGAAACAATAAATGTAAATAAATATTCGTCCATGGGAGAAGCATATAATGCTTTTAAATTAGGAAATGTGGATATATTAACAACGGAGAATATAAATATAGAGGAAAATATCGGAACAATTGGATATAATAAAAAAGAATATTATGGAAGAGAGCATGACTTTATTGCATTAAACACATCGGATAATTTTTTAAGTAGGTCAGAAGTTAGAAAAGCAATTTCATATTCAATAGATAAAAGCGGAATAGTTACAAGTGTATTTGGAGGAAAATATTATACAGCGGATAATCCTTTGGATTATGGAAATTGGACATTTGACTCTGCAAGCAGTAGCATGGGATATAATCCCGACCAAGCAAAACAAGTATTAATAGATGCTGGTTGGACATATAAATATGGAAATTGGCAAAAAGTAGAGAATTATAAAACTATAAGACTAAACATAAATCTTACTGTTGATGCAGATAATTGGGCACAAAGTGCTACAGCAGATCTAATAAAAACAAACTTAGAAAACACGGGAATACATGTTACAATTTCAAAATTAAGCCATGAAAGATATAAAACAGCATTGGATAATAGAACTTATGGTATGATAATAGCTGGTACAAATTCATCTTTATCACCAAGCCTTGTAACATATTTTGGAACAGGAAATTTGGCAAATTATCAAAATGAAGAAGCAAATAATTTATTAAATGAATTAATAAGTATTACAGATGAAGGAAAAATAAAAGAAAATACAAATAAACTTATAGAAATTTATAAAAATGAAGTACCATATATAAGTCTATATTTTAATAAAGTAAATGTTATATATAGTACAAGTTTAGTTGGAGAAGTAAAGCCAAATCAATACAATATTTTTTATGGAATAGAAAATTGGTACAGAAGATAAAAAAAGTATTGACAAAAAAAATAATTAGTATATAATAAGACAAACACATGTTCATAGGAGGAAAAACAATGAGTGAAGAAAATGTAGAAAGAAGAAAAGCGTTAGATGCAGCAATGAGCCAAATAGAAAAACAATTTGGTAAAGGTTCTGTTATGAAATTAGGAGAATTTAAAGCAATGGAAATAGAAGCAATTCC
>CALYAI010000057.1 GCA_944393475.1 uncultured Clostridia bacterium | reverse complement strand
AAAATAAAAGAAAAAATACCAAATACACCAATAGTATTACATGGTGCTTCAACAGTTATACCTGAACTTGTAGAAATATGTAATAAGTATGGAGCAAATTTACCAGGAGCTAAGGGTGTTCCAGACGAAATATTACATGAAGCAAGTATATCTGGTGTATCAAAAATAAATGTAGATACTGACTTAAGATTAGCTATGACAGCTGGAATAAGAGAAACTTTTGTAGAAGATCCAAGTATATTTGACCCAAGAAAATATATGGGTAAAGGAAGAGATATTATAGAAGAAACAGTTGCTCATAAAATTAGAGATGTATTTGGTTCAAGCAACAAAGCATAAATAAATTAATATAATATACTAAAAACTATGTATAATTTATACATAGTTTTTTTATGCCCATATACATAAAAGGAGGTGCAAAAATGATAAATAAATTAATAGGAAATACACCTATGGTAAAAATTAATTACAAATATAAAGGAGTAGAAAGAAGTATTTATTCTAAGCTTGAGTACTATAATTTATCAGGGAGTATAAAAGATAGAGTTGCATATTATATAATAAAAAAAGCGAAGGAAAGAGGCGAACTACTAGAAAATATGCCAATAGTAGAAGCAACAAGTGGTAATACAGGCATTTCTTTATCAGCTCTTGGAAGTTATTACAAACATCCAGTTCATATATATATGCCGGACTGGGTAAGTAAGGAAAGAATTAATTTAATGAGAATGTATGGTGCAAATATAATTTTAATATCGGAAAAAGAAGGAGGCTTTATTAAATGTGTCGAAGAAGCTAAAAAGAAGGCGAAAGAGATTAAAGGATTTTATGCAAATCAATTTGAAAATTTAAATAATTATTTAGCACATTATGAAACTACTGCAGAAGAAATTATAAATCAATTACCAGAAAAGCCATATGCATTTATTTCTGGAGTAGGAACTGGCGGAACTCTAATGGGAATAGGGAAAAGGCTAAAAGAAATCTATGGCAATCTTAGAATAATTGCATTAGAACCGGAGAAAATGCCAATAATATCAAAAGGATATAAAATAGCAAATCATAAGATAGAAGGAATTGGTGATGATTTTGTCCCTAAATTAATAGATAAAAAAGCAATTAATGAAATAATATTGGTAAATGATGAAGATGCAATAAATATGTCTAGGAAGATTGCAAAAGAGCTAGGATTGGGTGTTGGTATATCCTCTGGAGCAAACCTAATTGCATCAGTATTATGGCAAGAAAAAAATAGAAAGCCTGTGGTCACAGTTTTTGCAGATGATAATAAAAAATATCTTTCTACAGATTTAGCAAAGAATGTAAATGAAAGAGAAAGTTGGATTTCTCATGGAATAGAATTATTAAATTACGTAGATATTAATAAAAAATAAACACCGGATTCCGATGTTTATTTTTTATCTTTTTCTTGAAATTCTTTAAATGTTCTAGGAGGTGGAGCAATCATAGGGTTTCCAGGGATCCAATTTGCAGGAGTCATGGAAGTATTTTTGTCATTATATTGCAGAGCATTTACTGTTCTAAGTATTTCGGGAATATACCTACCAACACTCATAGGATAAATAAAAATAGCCCTAATAATTCCTTTATTATCAATAATAAAAATATTTCTAACAGTTGAAGTTGTACTTATCTCGTTAGAAATCATACCATATTGTCTAGCAATAATTCCACTTAAATCAGCTATTATGGGAAATCTAATTAATGTACCAGTTTTTGCATAAATATCATGTAAATATGCTAAATGAGAGTTTATTCCATCAACACTTAGACCAATAAGTTCTGTATTTATATTTCTAAAATTAGGATATGACTTACTAAGAGCAATTAATTCGCTTGTACAAACAGGACTAAAATCACTTGGATATGAAAAGAAAACAATCCATTTATCTTTAAAATCGGAAAGTTTAATTTCTCCTATTGTAGAAATTCCTTCAAATTTTGGAGCTTCCATTCCAATTTTTAAATTATTATTCATCATAATTTCATAATCCATAAAAGTCTCCTTTCGTACATATACTAATTTAGTATATGTACGAATTACAAAAAATGTTATTAAATAAATAAGGAATTACTATGTATATGCATTTCTAAAAGGAGAATAATAAATATAGGAGGTAAAAGATATGGAATGCAATCAAAAAATTCATTGTTCTGTTGGAAGCTGTAAATATAATGATATAACATCACAAGAATGCAAATTAAAGGCAATAAATATAATGCCAAACGAAAATGTTCGAACAGGTAATGCAAAGGAAACAATGTGTGTAAGTTATAAAAAGAATTAAATAAAACATCCAAACATTAATTAGAGTAAATGTTTGGATGCTTCTTTAATATAAATTTTTTTCTCTTAAATTTTTTGCAATTTGTTTATTTGCATCTTTTTTCTTTAAATCCTCTCTTTTATCATATAATTTTTTACCCCTACCAATACCCAATTCAATCTTTACAAAACTTCCTTTAAAATACATGGATATTGGAACAAGAGTATAGCCTTTTTGCTTTAACAAACCATAAAGTTTTTGGATTTCTTTTTTATGCAATAACAATTTTTTAGGTCTTAAAGGGTCTTTATTATATATATTACCATGTTCATATGGGCTTATATGTAGATTATATACATAGCATTCACCATTTGAAAGACTAGCATAGCTATCTTTTAAATTGACTTTACCCTGGCGAACAGATTTAATTTCTGTACCAGAAAGAACAATTCCAGCTTCATATGTATCCAGTATTTCATAGTTATGCCTAGCAGTTGGATTTTTTGCTATTAATTTTGTATCCATAAAATCACTTCCTAAATATAGTGTACGAATTTTTTGACTTTAAGTATTATAGCATGAAATAAAATAAAATGGAAGAAATATTTAAATTTAAGCTGCTACATATGTAACAGCTTAAGTTTATTCATTGTGATTTCTTTTAACTAAATACCACACAAGAAATGCAATTCCCATAACAATGGCAACAACAATTATCCAAGACCAAACAGTACCATTAGAAAAAACATTTGTTGCAGTTGTAGTAGCAGTTCTTGTTGCATTATATGCACCATCTTTTATATCTGTGGCAGTATCACCAACACCATTTACAAAATCTTTTGTTTGTTCCTTTGTTTTTGTAACAACATTACTAGACATATCTTTCATTGCGTTAGAAGTGTTTTGAATAGCTTGGGATGCATCTTGCATAACATTTTCTGTATGTCCAATACCATTTTTTGCGGATTCAGCAGTATCATGCATCATATTACTAGTTGCAAAAGAATTACCAGTTATAAAAAATACTATTAAAGCAGAAAATATTATAAAAGAAATCTTTTTAGCTAAATTAGCCATAAGTTACCTCCTGCTAAATATTAAGAGTGTAAGTCAATACACCTTAATATTATTTTTAGAAAAAGCATAGAAAATATGCAAAAAAAATAAGCCAATCTAGTTAAAGATTGGCAAATAAAATTAATGTTTTAATCTAATTAATATTGCAATACTTAATAAAATAAGCAATATTCCGATTACAATTAATAAAATATTCAATATATTAGAAATATCTAATCCACTACTTGAGCTAGAAGAAGTTGTAGTTGTAGGAGTATATTGTGTAGCAGATGTAGTTTGATAAGTACTAGAACTTGTAGCTGTTGATGTTTCGTTTGAAGCAAGATTCATATCTATATCACCAGTTGCGAATACGGGTGCATTATTTACAAAAAACAAACTAAAAATAATTAATGGAATTATTACTAAAAATTTTTTTATCATATGTTTAAACCTCCTAAAATGTCCCTTGTTTATATTATCTTTTCATTATGTAATAATAATACACAAAAACTAAAAAAAAGTCCATACAAAACTAAAAAAAATTCAAAAAATATTGACATTAATAATTCTTAAATATATCTTTAGAATATAAATTTATAGAACCTTTATTAGAAGATTTAAAAAGGAAAATTTAATTCTAGGAGGAAAAAATATGGATGAATATATGGAAAAAATAATTAATAGCAAAGAAATGGAAATTTACAAGAATTTAGATAAAGCAACACTAAAAATTATATTAATGTATGTAAAACATAATTTAATAGAGATATATAAGCAAACAGAAGAAGAAGCAAAAAATAATCAGATTAGATATGCAGTAATTAAAAGCTGTATTCCTTCAGAATACAACTACCTAGAATTTTTAATGGATTGTACCTATAGAATAGATTTAAATACTGCAAGATCAGTATTTGTAGACAAAATAACCGAAAATAAAATTAAGTGTAGGAGTTGCAAATTAGCATATTGTATAAAATATTTAGTAAGAAATTTGATGTATGAAATTTCTTGTATACAAAGAAGAGATAATTCAGTAATAAATGTAGCACAATTAATAAAGCTACTAATAAATGAAAACGAAACAGAAGTAGGATCTTTGGAAGAAAAGCAAATAGATTTTTCTAATATTGATACAGTGGACCTAATGTATGTTGAGCTTATTCTAAATAACAAATTCATAGAATTAAAAGAATATGATGAAGAAACGGGTATTGCAAAATACAATGTATTAAACCTAATAAGATTAGAAGATTACCAGTATTATATTAACAAATTATATGATTTTTATTCAGGCGAATATAATAATGAACTAGAACTGGATATAAAAGATTTTAAAGAACATATGGAAAAAACAGAGGAGGAGCATTTTAGTTATATATATAAATTATCAGCATATTATACATATTTAACGAAAATAGAAAAAATAAATGTTATCGCTCAGCTAAGAAAATATCTACAAAGCAAAAACAAGGACAAAATAAGCAATAGAAGTAAATATTTTAATGAGTTGACTTTAAATAAAGTGGATAAACTATCATGTAATAAAGAGACAAAGAATAAGATAAAAGGATTATTTAATTATGTATTAAATTATAATTATAGTACACCAACACCTTTTGTACCAATAAATATTGTAATGTATACAGAAGATAGGGAAATGGCTGTTAGAATATCAGAATTAATAGGTGAATACATGTGGTTCTTCCTATATCTAAAAGACAGTACAAGATATTACGAATATTCTATGAATGAAATAATATCTGATAAAAACATAATAAACAGAATGTATGTTGATGTAGTAAATGGTAAAGCCAATCTTAAATATGGAATTCTAAGGATAATGGATTTTCAAAATATAATTTATGCAAGTGATAAAGACCAAAACATAATATTAAACTTGCTAGCAGAGAAAATTTTGAAAAATAATTCTAGAATGGTTACTATGATTTATGGAAATAAAGATATAATAAAAGGAATATTGGATAAACACCCAATATTATCAGAAAATTTATTTAATGTAGAACTAAATTTGGATGAGCTTAATATTGATGAAGTATATAATATTGTAATTGAAAGACTAGCCTTAACGGAAAAATTAACACCGGAAATAAAGGATAAAATATATAATTATATAAAATTAAGCTATGGTAGTAGTGAACTTAAAAACACTGAATATGCCAAGGTTTTATTTAATAAAATAGTATTAAACGAAAATAGAACATTCAATAGTAATCAAAAACACGAATTGTCATTAGAGGATATTCCAAATCTATATAATGTAAGAGATTTGCCAGAAATATTGTCAGAATTAAATAATATGATTGGGCTTGAAAAAATAAAAAAACAAATAAATAATTTAGTTAGTTTATTAAAATTCAACAAAAAAGCTAATATAGATATATCAAAATTTAATTTGCATATGGTATTTACAGGAAATCCTGGAACTGGAAAAACCACAGTAGCTAGACTTTTAAGCGATATATTATATAATTTAGGATATACTAAAAAGAATAAATTAGTGGAAGTATCTGCAAAGGATTTAATAGCAGAATATGTCGGACAAACAGCTGGAAAAACATATAATGTATTAAAATCAGCTTTTGGAGGAGTATTATTCATAGATGAAGCATATTCAATTGTAGAAGCAGGTGCAAATGCATCTTTTGCAAGTGATTGTATGACAACAATATTAAAAGTAATGGAAGATCAAAAAGATAATATAATAGTAATATTTGCAGGATATGAAAAGCAAATGGAGAATTTTATAAAATTCAATCCAGGTCTAAAATCTAGAATTGGATATACAATAAAATTTGATGATTATACAAAACAAGAATTAGTGGATATATTTAAGCAATTATTGGATAAAAACAATTTAAAAATAACAGAAGAAGCATTAACAAAGGTTGATAGAATAATAGAGAATTCTAAAAAAATCGAAGATTTTGGAAATGCAAGATATATAAACCAAATATATCAAGACATATTAATAGAACATTCTAAAAATGTAGAGGATGTAGATGTAAAAGATGATTTAATGACAATAAAAGAAGAGGATATAAACGCAGAAAAGTTAGAAATAAAAGATAATTCAAGGAAAATTGGATTTTAGCGAATAAAATGAGAAAGGATGAGAACATGGACAAATCAGCTTTTTTTAAACTAACATATGGATTATATATAATAACTACAAAATACGAAGATCATTTTGCAGGATGTGTTGTAAATACGGTTGTTCAAGCTACTGCAGAAGAAAGACCAAAAATATTAGTAACAGTCAATAAAGAAAATAATACAAATGAAGTGATGAAGAAATCAAAAAAGGTTAATATTTCTGTTTTATCTAAGGAAGCAGATATGCTTTTAATTGGTAAATTTGGTTTTAGAAGTAGTAAAGATTTTAATAAATTAAATGGTACTGATCATATTATTGGAAACAATGGAATTCCGATAATTACAAAGTCTACATCAGCATATATAGAAGCAAATATAATAAATGAAATAGATTGCGGAACACATACAGTATTTATATTAGAGGCAACAGATTCAAAAACAATAAGTGATGCCCCTGTCCTAACATATGATTATTATCACAATGTAATAAAGGGTAAAACGCCACCTAAAGCTTCATCTTTTGCAGAATAGGGAGAGATAATATGTTATCAATAATGGAAATAAAAAAGAAATTACCAAAGGAATTTATAGAGGAATTATACGAATTACATTCTCCTTTACTTGCAGATAAAATATTATCTGGAATGTCAACAAAAAGAAATCCTACATTAAGAGTAAATACACTAAAATATAATATTCAAGATTTAATGAGATATTTTAGAGAAATAAATATTAAATTTGAAAGAGTGAGTTTTTATAATGATGCATTAATAATAAAAAATGCAACAGAGAAGGATATACAAAAATTAGATATTTACGAAAAAGGATATATATATTTGCAAAGTTTATCTAGCATGGTACCACCAATTGTTTTAGGTGCAAAAAACAATGAAAGAATATTGGATGTTGCATCTGCACCTGGTAGCAAGACAACACAGATTGCAATGATGATGAATAATACAGGAAGTATTGTTGCAAATGAGCTTGATAAAATAAGATGTGAAAGACTTAAATTTAATTTAGAAAATCAGGGAGTAGAAAATACAGAAGTAATAAATGGATATGGTGAAAGTTTAGGAAACAAATACCCAGAACAATTTGATAGAGTACTATTGGATACACCATGTAGTGGAGAAGGCAGATTTATTGCCGAAAATGCAGGTACATATAGAAATTGGTCAAAGAAAACAGTAAAAGAATTGGCAAAAGTACAAAGAAAACTAATTAAAAGTGCATATAATGCACTAAAGCTTAATGGAATTTTGGTATATTCAACTTGTACATTAAATTTGGAAGAAAACGAAAAAATTCTTGAATGGGCATTAGAAAATTTAGATTTAGAGATAATGGATATTAATTTGGATATAAAAGGTTCAATTAAAGGTGATACTTCTTATTTAGAAAATAGTAAATTTATTAA
>CALYAI010000056.1 GCA_944393475.1 uncultured Clostridia bacterium | reverse complement strand
TTTAATAATAGAGGAACAGACTATGTTTCGGGTCTATTAAGTGGTCAAGAATATAAAACACTAGGTGGATGTTATGAAAGATTTAAAGATTGCTTATTAGATTTAGAAGGAGTAATTAATTATTCAAAAAAAATTGGATTCACAGAAATTATCCTTGAAGGGCATAGTTATGGTTGCAATAAGGTTGTTTATTTTTATAATAAAATGAAAGATAAAAGTATAAAGAAAATTTTTCTATTAGCACCATGTGATATTCCACAAGAATGCGTAAAATTTTTAACTAAAGAAGAATACGAAAAAGCAAAACAGGAATCCACTCGATTAGTTAAAGAAGGAAAAGAATCTGAATTAATTGATTTTTCAGCTAATTCCTTTGGATTAATTTCGGCTGGTACATTTTATAACGATTTTTTGCCAGGAGGCGAAAACGATTTTATAAGATATAGTGATGGAACTAAAGGAAACAGTAAAATGCTTAACAATATTGATATCCCTGTATTAGTTGTATTTGGAGATGTGGATGACTGTGTATTAACACAAGATATTCGAACAGTAAAGGAATATTTAAATAATAATATTAAAAATTGTGATATTCAAATAATTAAAGGAGCTAATCATTCATATGCAAATCACTATGAAGAATTAGGAATAATAATTAAAAGCAATATTTAATAAAAAGGTATGAATTAAATTCATACCTTTTATATTTCAGCAACCATTCTTCTAATTCTTTTATTCATTAAATTAAATCCCAAGCTTTCGTAGAATTTAATTAATTTATCGTTTTTAGCTACCAAGGCAACTTTAGAGTATCCCTTTCTTTTTGCCATTTTGCTAATTTTATTAATCATTATTTTAGCATATCCGTTACCTCTATATTCTTTTTTTATAGCTATGTTTGATATATAGAATTCATCTTCTTCACATTCTCTAAAAAAGAAATAATCTCTTACTGATGAATAAATATATCCTAGTTTATTTAAAAATCCTTTCTGAATTTTTACTACTTTCCTTTCACTATTAATTGTTAACTCGTCTATATCCTTACCATCTATTAATAAAGCCATACCAATTAATTTGTTGTCCTTTTTTGCAACAATAAAGTTTTTTAACGAGAAACGATTGTTCTTTGTTGACATTAACTGTTTTAATACTTCTTTCATTTCTTTTTCCGAACCATATCCCCATTCGAGCTCTGGCTCCGGTTCTGTAATATATATTAGTTCTGTAATTTCTTTAATGTCTTTTTTAGTTGCCTTTTTAAGAGTAATATTACCCGAGGCACTTTCCATTATTAACACTCTCCAATTCTTTTTTCTTTTTGTGTTTTAATTAAACTGATAACACATAATCAGCTTTTAATAAGTCTCTTATGTGAATTTGATAACCACTCTCCTTTTGTAGTCACTATCTAGCATCTCTCGTTTTTGCAGATTCATCTTTTTCTTCTACTCTTGCTTTATTTGCTTTTACAGCTTTAGTTGGATCAACTTTTCTTTTATAAGCTGCTAAGCTATCTTTTTCAAAACTAGCATCTCCTCCAACTTCTACCTCTATTACATCACCTGATAAATCTGTTTTTGCTATTTTTTCTACTTCTTCTATTAATGCTGGATCTTCTATTTCGTCATTATCATCTGTTTCTTTGCCTCCAAGTGTTCTAAAGAAATCAGCGACACTTCCGAAAACAGCATTTTTTATTATACTAAATCTATTTTCTTTTATTCCGATTGTTTTTTCTTTCATAATATATCTTAGATTTCTCTAAGATTTTCACCTCTCTTTAAATTTATTCACATATATTAATATTTTACCATAAAAAAGCCATAAAGTCAATCTTTTGAAGTGTTTACATAATATAATGTTGTAATTTTTAAAAAATTATTTTTTTAATGCAATTAGTTAAACTTAATGATATAATCTATATACAATTCAAAAGAAAAGGAGATTTTTTATGAATCGAAAAAGAACAAATAGATTAATATTAATATTTAATGTACTTCTCTTAATAAATTACCTTTTAATGGGTTTTACATCTAATTTTTTAGGTAAAAATATGTTTCCTACTTCAGAAGGTAGCAAATCATTATCAAACAGCTTTATAGTTGAATTTTTATTTAACTATAGTGATACTATTTTTATAATTGCTTTTATTGTAGTTGCAGTACTTAATATTATTTCTGCAATACAAAATAAAAAAGATACTAAAATATCTTTTTGGCAAAGCATTTTTGCTATTCTTTGTCTTTTACCACCATTAAAAGTACTATTAGAAGTTGCAGATATTGATATAATAGATATCTCATCAACAATTTTATTTGGTATATTACCTATAATCCTAGCTATATACAATATAGTTTTAATAAGAAAAAATAAACCTAGATTGGTACAAGTTATATCATATCTTGTAGTTATAATACTTTCTGTACTTTATTTACTAAATATTATACCTGCATATCATTGGTATGTTATAGCTATAATAATGCAAATTATATATGTACACTGCCAAGCAAAAACTATAAAAGAAAGCCCTTCTAGAACAATTGTTAATATAATTTTATATTATATTATACAAGCAATACTAGTTGGAGGACTTTTCATTTTAATTATTTCTGGTTTATTAATTGCTCAAATTAGTAATTCTAAATTAGAAGGTGCAGTTTCTATATTATATAATAATTTAGAAAAATTAGATGGTGTTACAAATAATGAATTATATATTCCTGTAGAAAAAGACAATAAATATGGTTTTATTAACGAAGCTGGTGAGGAAAAAATATCTTGCCAATATGATAAAGTGTCTTACTTTAATGAGGTGTTTGCAAATAATACTAGTTATTATATTGCTTTAGCTAAAAAAGAGAATTCTTATTATATTATTTCTAAAACTAATAAATACTTACCTATAAATGGTGATTTAGAAAAATTTATAACATATTTTGATAATAATTTTGCAAATGCTACAGTAGAAAGTTTTAATACTAATGGTGATTATAATAATGCAAGTCTAGAAGCCTTTAATACAGCTTTTCAAATACTTACATATAATCCTTTAGCCAAAAAAAATTCACCTTTATACATTAAGCAAACTCTTGAAACTGCAGATAACAAGTCTGTTCCAATGACATATGATGGAACTAATTATATTTATAAAAGCACTAATTATACTATGACAATAACTCCTCTATCTGATCAGCTGGATTATGCAGATGAATATTCTTCTGTATCTGATATGTATGCTAACTTAAAATATAGTGTATCAGTCAAAAAATCTAATGGAGAAACAGAAACTAGTATAGTAAATTTACCAGGAATTTATAAATCAGAATTAAAAATAAATACTTTTTCAAATGGATCTATAGAATATGAAAGTGAAGATGGATTAACTGTAGGCTGGTATGATAAAGATGGAAATCAAACTTCAGTTTCTAGCGATTATATAATTGAAGATATTAAAGATAACTTTATTATCTTACAATCAAATACAATCGACACACAATCATCTGAATTTAATTATACTATTATAGATTTTAGTGGTAATATTTTATTGCAATCAAATGCTATAGATATATATCAAAATACATTTTTAGTTAAAAACAATAATAATAAAATGGTACTTTTAGATAGTAGTTTAAATACAATTTCCAATGAATATGATAAAATAATTACAAATACCCAAATCGATATTTCACCAGATTTTAGTTCATATAAAAGTTAAAGCCCTCGCTTATAGCGAAGGCTTATTTTTAGCTCATATAATCTTTTAATTTTTTGCTTCTACTTGGATGTCTTAATTTTCTTAGTGCTTTTGCTTCTATTTGTCTTATTCTTTCACGAGTTACTTTAAATTCTCTACCAACTTCTTCTAGAGTACGAGCTTTTCCATCTTCTAATCCAAATCTTAATTTTAAAACTTTTGCCTCTCTAGGAGTCAATGTGCTCATAACTTCTTCTAATTGTTCTTTTAGCAATGTATATGCTGCAGAATCTTGAGGTTCTGGTGAATCTTCATCTTTAATAAAATCTCCTAAATGACTATCATCTTCTTCACCGATTGGAGTTTCCAAAGATACTGGGTCCTGAGCTATTTTTTGAATTTCCATAACCTTTTCTACAGGCATTTCCATTTCCTCTGCAATTTCTTCTTGCGTTGGCTCCCTTCCTAATTGTTGTAATAAATGTCTAGAAGTACGAATTAATTTATTTATTGTTTCTACCATATGAACAGGAATTCTTATAGTTCTTGCTTGGTCTGCAATTGCTCTTGTAATTGCTTGTCTTATCCACCATGTTGCATAGGTACTAAATTTAAATCCTTTTGTATAATCAAATTTTTCTACAGCTTTAATTAGTCCCATGTTTCCTTCTTGTATTAAGTCTAAAAATAGCATTCCTCTTCCCACATATTTTTTAGCTATACTTACAACTAATCTTAAGTTTGATTCTGCTAATTTTTGTTTAGCATCCTCATCACCATCCAATACTTTCTTTGCCAAGTCCAATTCCTCATCATATGTTAAAAGTGGAATTTTTCCAATTTCTCTTAAATACATTCTAACTGGATCATCAATATTGCTACTTTCATAACCTGCTACATCTATTTCATCCAATTTTAGATCTTCGACTTCTTGTAGGTCTTCCTCGTCAGGTCCTTCTTCATCTAAATCATCATCTTTTCCAATATCCACACCTAATTTTTCTAGAGCATCAAATACTCTATCCATTTGTTCTGTAGATAAATCATCCAATTCTGCTGCTAGATCACCATATGTTATTCTTTTATTTTTTTTAGCAAAATCTAGAATTCTTTTTACTTTCTTTTCTGTTTCTGCTCTTTCTACATCTTGAGCTTCGTTATTGTCTATTTGTTCTTTAATTTCTTCTTGATTTTCCATTTTTTTCATTATAAATTCATTCCTTTCTCGTTTCTTTCTTAAAGCTTTGCTTTAAGTTATTTTGCGAGTTTTATAATTATATCATTTAATTCTCTTTCTAAAGATAACTTTTCTTCATTACTAAGTTCTGTGTCTTCTAAAGATTTTAAAATTTCGTCTCTTTTTTCTTTTAAGTTATCTCTTTCATATGTATTTAAAATATCATCAATTCCTTTGTTTATATCTGTAATTCCATAGTCTTTTGCCATTATTTCTGTTATATGATTAACTATCTCTTCCTCTTCGAATAAACTTAGAACATCATATATCTCTGTCGTTCCTTTTTCATATTCACTATAAATTCTTTCTATAATCTTCTTATTAATTTCAGACTTAAAATCTTCTGGCTTTATTTTATTTTTTATTTTTGAATATACATTTGCATTTGACATAAGTAACATCGCAATTATTGTATTTTCCCTATTTAACCTTGCCATACTAATTTTAGTATCTTCTTTTTTAGGTCTATTATACTGAATATTTCTTTTTTCCAAAATTTTTGAACTAGTATTTCTTGGATATAATATCTTTTTTATTTCGGAGTATATTGCTTCTTTCGAAATATCATAATCTTTTGATATCTTCTCTATGTATATTTCTTGCTCCATACTATTTTCTACTCTTGCAAGTATTTTAGCAACCTCATTTAAAAATTTTATTTTGTCCCCCGTATTATCTAAATTTAATGTGCGTTTTAACACTTTAACTTTAAATTCTACTAAAGATATTGCATTGTCTATACATTTTTGTAATCTCTCCGGACCATATTTTGTAACAAATTCATCAGGATCTTTTGCCCCAGAAATTTGTAAAACTCTAACATCACAACCAAGATTTCTTAATATGTCCAAACCTCTTAATATAGCCTCTTGACCAGCACCATCTGCATCATAACCTAATATAACTTGCTCAGAACTTCTTCTTAAGAGCCTTCCTTGTGCTTCTGTCATTGCTGTTCCTAAAGACGCTACAACATTTGTAATTCCTCTTTGATGTAATGATATTACATCCATATATCCTTCTACTATTAGAATTTTTTTAGTATCGCCTTTTTTGGCATTGTATAACCCAAATAAATGTCTTCCTTTGCTATATACCAAATTTTCTGGAGAATTTATATATTTTGGTTTGGAGTCATCCAATACTCTTCCTCCAAATGCAATAACTCTTCCTCGTACATCTTGGATTGGAAACATTAATCTATGCCTAAATCTATCTATGTACTGTCCTCTTTCATTTTTATTAACTAAGTCAGATGCTAAAATTGCTTCGTCGGAAAAACCTTTGCTTTTTAAAAAATTATATAATTCATTAAAATTTCCAGAATATCCTATTAAAAATTCTTTTAATGTTGAATTATTTAATTTTCTCTTTTTTACATATTGCTGTGCCATCTTAGCTGTTGGCTTGTACAAATTTTCATGATAAAAATATGCTGTTTCCTTATTTATTTGATATATTCTATCCTTTAATTCTTGGGTTTTACTATCACCAAAGCTTTCTAATTTTGGTAGTGTTATATTTGCTCTTTCTGCAAGTAATTCCACACTTTCGCGAAAATTAATTCCTTCAATCTTACTAATAAAATGAATTACATTGCCTCCAACTCCACAACCAAAACAGTGAAATATTTGTTTATCTGGTGAAACTGCAAAAGAAGGTGATTTCTCATTATGAAATGGACATAAACCAAAATAGTTTCGTCCACTTCTTTTTAAAGCTACATATTGTGAAACAACGTCCACAATGTCATTATTATTTTTAATTTCGTCTATAAGTTCATCACTATATCGAATCATTTTCCTACCTTTCTTCTACAAAAAAATTTTGCTTCATGCTTTTTCCTTATTTTGTAAATATTTTTGGCATTTTTTAGCATAGTATCGCAAAATTCCCCCATAAATATTTATTCGACAACTTTACAATAAATCCTTCTTTTATGTCTACAAAACTAATTTTCTTTGCAATAAAAAAAGCGAATATATTGTTTTCTTTTTAGAAAATCTTATATGCGCTTATACTCTTAGTACAGAAAAAGAAAGAAATTAATATTTCTTTCTTTTTTGCAATTTAATCATTTGAAGCTTTTTTGTTTATTTCATCTGAATTAAATGGTATGAATTTACTAACAATATCACTGCTTATATCTGATGCAGTAATATTTGCATCTACTCGGTATTCTTCATATGATGTTGAAATTTTGCTTTCTACCATTTTTTCTATTTCATCTTGTGAAGAATGTTCTGTAAGAACAAGTTCACTTACTAAAATTTGTTTAGCATTGTTTAACATCTTTTTTTCGCCTGTAGATAATCCTTTTTCTTTTTGCTTAAAACTTAAGTTTCTGACAACATCTGCTATTTTGTAAATATCTCCTGTTTTCATTTTTTCCATGTTGTCTCTGTAACGTTTATTCCAATTCATAGACATTTCTGTTTCATCTGACTCTAAGACTCTGAAGACTTTTTCGGCACTGTCCTTATCTATTATATTTCTTACTCCGATTTCTTCTGCCTTAGCTGTTGGTACCATAACTTTAACTTCGCCTGGCATCTTTAGTATGTAGTATGCTTGTTTAGTCCCTAAGATATCCTTCTCCTCTATTGCATCTATTACACCTGCCCCATGCATAGGGTAAACTACTTTGTCTCCTACATTAAACATGCAAGTCACTCCTTTCAATGTCTATTAATAAAACTATCAACAACCTTATTATACCACAAAAATTACCAAAAGTCAAAACTTTTGGTAATTTTGATTTTGTGATATTTTCGTCTCTTTCCTTACTCTAGCAAGCGTTTTGCGTTTTTTAGTAAATCGTTTGTTTTTATTTTTTATCTGTAGAACCAAATCCTCCTGTTCTTATTCCTTCTGCTTCATCATTATCAACTGTTAAGAATTTTTGGAATATTACTTGTCCTATAACATCACCCTTTTTTACTTCTATATCATGATCTTGAAAATTAAAATATTGGAAATAGAAATGTCCATCATTAGACTCATTTCCATAGTAGTCAGCATCTA
>CALYAI010000055.1 GCA_944393475.1 uncultured Clostridia bacterium | reverse complement strand
CTTTTCCAATATTTTTTGGATTTAAAGGTGGAAAAGGAGTTGCAACATCACTTGGAATTTTATTAATTACTAACTGGCAAATAGGATTAATATGTTTAGTATTTGGAGTTGTATTAATAGCTTTAACAAGAGTTGTATCAATGGGATCAATGGCAGCAGCAGTATTATTCCCTGTATTAACGTTATTTATAGGAAATGGATATTACATAGTACCAGGTGAAGGTCTAGGAAATGGATATTTAATATATAGTATAATATTAGCTGTAATTGTAATATTTAATCATAGAGAGAATATTAAAAGGATTTTAAGTGGTACAGAAAATAAAATTAGTTTTAACAAATAGGAGTGAAACAAATGAAGAAAATCGCAATAATTGGTAGTGGAAGCTGGGGTTGTGCCTTAGCAATTCACTTAGCTAAAATAGGACATATGGTAAAAATATGGTCATTTTCTAAAGAAGAGGCGGACTTAATAAATAATGAGAGAAAATGCAAATTTTTACAAAATGTAGTAATGCCTGAAGGTATTACATGTTACAATAATTATGAAGATGCAATTGATGGAACAGATATAATTTTGCATGTTACTCCATCAAAATTTACAAGGGATACAGTAAAGCAATATAAACAATATGTTAAGAATCAACCAATAATTATATGTTCAAAAGGATTTGAAAAAGAAACATTATTACCATTGGATGAAGTTATCAGACAAGAGATGCCAAATGTAAAAATTGGTACACTATCAGGTCCAAGCCATGCAGAAGAGGTCTCTATTGGTATACCAACACTTATGGTAGTTGCATCCAAGGATGATGAGATTTTATATGATATTCAAAATTCTTTTATGAGTCCAGAATTTAGAATATATACATCACATGATATAAAAGGAGTAGAAATTGGTGCAGCTTTTAAAAATATAATTGCATTTTGTGCAGGAGTTGCAGCAGGAATAGGACTTGGAGATAATTCTTTTGCAGCACTTATAACAAGGGGATTAGGAGAAATATCAAGACTTGGAATCGCTTTGGGAGGAGAAAGAGATACCTTCTATGGATTAAGTGGATTGGGTGACTTAATTGTAACTTGTTTAAGTGAACATAGCAGAAATAGAAGAGCAGGTAAGCTTATAGGAAAAGGTAAAACTGTAGAAGAAGCTAAAAAAGAAGTTGGAATGGTAATAGAAAGCATAGATAATATAGATGCAGCATATGAACTTGCTAAAATTCATAATATAGAAATGCCAATAGTAAATGGAGTATATGATATACTTTATAATAATCTAGATCCAAAAGAAGCTGTTACAATGCTTATGACAAGAGAGAAAAAATTTGAGTAATAAACAGAGGAAAAGAAATGATATTTAGTGTATTAGCAGTTATAACTTTAGTTATTAGTATTTGTATAAAAGAAAGAAAAAAATCATTATCCGTACAATCATTAAGTTGCTTATTGGAAGCAGCTTATGATTTTGTAATAACAGCATATACGGGGGCTTTATTAAATATTTTAAATTTTATAAGAACTTTTATATTCATTAATAAAGGTAAATTTAATAAAATAAAATATCTTATGGTATTATTCTTCTTCGAGACCATAATAATTATAAATTGCATATTCACATGGGCAGGCACTATATCTTTGCTACCAACAATTGGATCTATAATAAGAACATATTGTTTATGGCAATCTGACATGAGACTAGTAAGAATTTCTGGTATAACAACAGGACTAACATATGGTGCTTATTATATTTTCTATGGAAGCAAATTTATGATATTAGGAGAATTAGCTCTATTAATTGTTGGAATATATGCAGTATTAAAGAATGATGTGTTAAAATTAAAAAAAGTTCCAAAGGAAGAATTTTCAAGATAAAGAGAGAGGTTATATGAAATTAGTAATACAAAGAGTAAAAAAAGCAAAAGTAGAAGTTAATAACGAAATAGTTGGAAAAATTCAAAAAGGTTATATGGTTTTGTGTGGAGTAAAAAGAGGAGACACAGAAAAGGAAGCAGACTATTTAGCAAGAAAATTATGTAATTTAAGAATTTTCGAAGATGAAAATGGAAAAATGAATTTATCAATAAAAGATGTGAATGGAGAAATGTTAATAATATCCCAATTCACATTATATGGTAATACAAAAGATGGAAATAGACCAAGTTTTATAGAGGCGGAAGAACCAGAAAAAGCTAATAAACTATATGAGTATTTTATGGAAAAATGTAAAGAAAATGGAATAAAAAATATAGAAAAAGGTGTGTTTGGAGCACATATGGAAGTTAGCTTAATAAATGATGGACCAAATACTATTATTATGGAAAAATAGTATTAATATGGAAAACGTTCAAATAAATAACGTATAATTAAATCTGCATTTTCATCTGTAACATTAATTAGTATTCCAGGGTCTAAAGAAATCCACATACCGATTTCATATTTATAATTATTATCAATAAAACCACCAATAATATCAACAATCTCTA
The DNA here is from genome assembly GCA_944393475.1 of uncultured Clostridia bacterium. Classification (GTDB taxonomy): domain Bacteria; phylum Bacillota; class Clostridia; order TANB77; family CAG-508; genus Merdicola. The sequence continues at coordinate 5,849 of CALYAI010000055.1, read as the reverse complement.
TAGGATTGTTGTATTTTTTTGACCAATATAGTTTATCGTAAATGTTATTAGGTTCGTTAAAAAAACTATCTAAAAATCTTTTTATTTCACCAATTTTAGTACTATATAAATTTACACTTGCCATAAAAAACTCCTTCAAATTTAGTATTTCTAATAAAAAAAGAATTATTCATATGTATAAAAAAACAATTTTTGGAAATAATATGGAAAATGGAGGAAATATGGTAAAAAAAATTATAAAGTTTTTATTTATTCTTTTATGTATATTTTTAATGTTTTTTTCTATTTCTGGATGTTCTACCCAAAAAACAGAAGAGGAAGAATTAAAAGAAAAGAATTTATCAGAAATCGAATATTTAGATAATTATATAGTACTAATGTTAAATAGTATAAATGATATAGACCTAAAACAGTATGATGCAAAAATAGAACGAACCGAAAATCTAAATGAAGTTATAAATACGGACGAGGAAATATCAAGTGAAGATTCTGGAAATAATATTGTCCAATATATGATGATTCCAAATATGATATTAAATTCTGACCATATGACAAATTGGGAAGGATTAAAAATAGAAATAGAAAACTTGAACAATATTTGGCCATCAATAATAGTAGATTTTTACGAAGCCAATATCGATAACAACAAATTAACAGAATTTAGTAATGAAATAAATACATGTACAAAAAATATTAAAGAAGAAAATAGAGCGGAGACATTAAATAGCCTTGTTAAGCTATATGATTATATACCATTCTTTTTAGAAAAAATTGACAATAACAAAGCAAAAATAGGAATAACAAAAACTAAAGCTAATGTATTAAGAGGATATGCTGATATAGATCTAGAGCAATGGGATGAGCTAAACCAAAATTTGGACAATGCAATTTCTGATTATGATGTTGTAGTGAATAATATAGATGTTTCAGAAAAAGAATACAATGTGGATAAAGCATATGTATTATTGCAAGAATTAAAAAATGCATGTGAAACAAAAGATAAAGAATTATTATTTATGAAATATAAGAATCTAATGGAAGAGCTAATAATACTGTAGTTGACATTTTTTAAAAACATGTTAAAATAAATAAGAGTAAGTTGGACAGTCGCGTATAGCAAGGTCGAAAGACAGCGTACGAGGAAAGTCCGGGCTCCACAGAGCAATGATGCTGGATAACGTCCAGTGAGGGAAACCTTAAGGAAAGTGCAACAGAAAATAACCGCCCAAAAGGGTAAGGGTGAAAAGGTGAGGTAAGAGCTTACCGCAGATATGGTGACATATCTGGTCAATGTAAACCCCATCTGGAGCAACACCGAGACTTGAGGGTTAAGACTGCTCGTCGTCCTCTTATATTGGTGGCTTAAGCCATATGGTAACATATGGAATAGATAAATGACTGCCCTAGACAGAACCCGGCTTACAGACTTACTTATATATCAAAAAAGAACTGCTGAGGCAGTTCTTTTTTGTACACTATAAAATCTTCATATCATCTGGAATAGGTGCTTCTAAAGAAAGTTTTTCCTGGCTAATAGGATGGATAAAACTAACTTTAAAGCTATGTAAAGCCTGCCTAGATATTAAATTAGATGGATTTCCATATAAAGTATCTCCTAAAACAGGGTGACCTATATAACTAAAATGAACTCTAATTTGGTGTGTTCGACCAGTTTCTAAAACTATATGAACTAAAGAAAGACCATTAAAATCTTTTAAAACATTATAATGAGTAATTGCTTTTTCTCCATTTGGCTTAACACATCTTTCTATAATACTTCCGTCTTTTCTAGCAATTGGAAAATCCAAAGTACCGGATTTTTCTTGCAAAATTCCTTCAACAATTGCTAAATATTCCTTCTTAAATTCTTTAGATTGCATTTGCTTAATTAAAGTTTCTTGTATATATTCATTTTTTGCAAAAATTACAATACCGGAAGTGTTCCTATCTAATCTATTTACAATTCTTATCTTTTTCCTAAGCCCAATTCTATCAAAATAAAATTTAACACCATTTGCAAGACTATCACTATAATGCAAAATAGAAGGATGAACTGCAATTCCTGCAGGCTTATTTACTACAAGTAAATATTCATCTTCATAAATAATAGATAAAGGCATGTTTGTAGGAACAATATTAGAGTTATCTTCTTCAAAGTCAATATTAACTACAATAGTATCATTTGGTGCTACTAAGTGTTTTGTATATGTTATAGCATTATTTAAAAAGATTTTATTGCTCTTTTTTAACTTTGTAATCAATCTATCAGATAATAAAAATTTTTCTTTTAATACCTGAAGAACATTATAAAAATTATCATTTTTATCTATTTTATAAGACAATTTCATAAAATCACCAGCACTATTATAAATAATTTACAAAATATTGGCAATATTAATAGGAAAATCCCTTGATTTTTAAATGAAAATATAGTAAAATACTTAAAGTGACCTTATACTTAGCTATAGGATACAAAACACCTAACTTTAGCTCAGTTTAAGGATAATAGAATTTAGGAGGTGCAAAAATGACAAAGGAAAGAAAACAAGAAATAATTAATACTTATAAAAGAGATGAACATGATACTGGTTCACCAGAAGTACAAGTAGCTCTTTTAACAGAAAGAATTAATGAACTAACAGAACATTTAAAAGTTCACAAAAAAGATAATCATTCTAGAAGAGGACTTTTAAAAATGGTTGGTAAAAGAAGAAACTTATTAAATTACTTATCTAGAAAAGATGTTCAAAGATACAGAGATTTAATAGCTAAATTAGGATTAAGAAAATAGTATACAACTTTAGGGCGTTATTAATACGCCCTAAAATGGTATATATAAATACTTATTTATTAAATTAGAAGGTAGCTTGTATTCTGAACTATTTAATTATAATTTAGAATAGAGGTTACATCTAATAATAAATAAGTAAATATTATTAGAGGAGAGATGAAAATGTTTAAAATTTACGAAACAGAATTAGCAGGAAGAAAGCTTTCTTTAGAAACTGGAAAACTTGCAGGATTAGCAAATGGAAGTGTATTAGTAAGATATGGTGATACAGTTGTATTAGTTGATGTAACTGCATCAAAAGAACCAAGGGACGGAATAGATTTCTTTCCATTATCTGTAGATTTCGAGGAAAAATTATATTCTGTTGGTAAAATACCAGGAAGTTATACAAAAAGAGAAGGAAAGCCAAGTGATAAAGCAATACTTACTTCAAGAGCTATAGATAGACCATTAAGACCACTATTTCCAAAGGATTTTAGAAATGATGTATGTGTAGTAGCAACTGTTTTATCAGTTGAACAAGATAATCAACCAGAAATATGTGCAATGATTGGTGCTTCTGCTGCCCTTTCAATATCAGACATTCCATTTGGTGGCCCTACAGCAGCAGTTGCAGTTGGATATGTAAATGATGAAATAATTATAAACCCAACAGAAGAACAAAGAGAAAATAGTAGGCTAACACTTACAGTTGCTGGAACAGAAGAAAAAATAACAATGATAGAAGCTGGAGCAGACGAAATTCCAGATGATATAATGCTAGAAGCAATAGAAAAAGCTCATGTAGAAATAAAGAAAATCTGTGCTTTTATAGAAAAAATGAAAGAAGAAATCGGAAAACCTAAATTTGAATATAAATCATTTGCAGTAGATCCAGAAGTATATAAAGAAATAGAAGAAAACTTTAAAGATAAAATGTATGTAGCAGTTCAAGAAGTAGATAAAACAGTTAGAGATAACAATGTAGATAAATTAAGCGATGAAATAATTGCATACTATACAGAAAAATATGGTGAAGAAGCAACAGAAGAAAAAACAGGAGATATTGCAACAAGTATTCATGATCTAGAAAAGAAATGTGTAAGAGAATTAATATATAATGAACATAGAAGACCTGATGGTAGAAAAATAGACGAAATAAGACCTTTATCTTGTGAAGTAGGACTTCTTCCAAGAGTTCATGGTAGTGCAGTTTTCACTAGAGGACAAACACAAGTATTATCTATTGCAACACTTGGAATGGTATCAGAACAACAAGAACTTGATGGAATAGATACAGAAGAGCATAAAAGATATATGCATCAATACAATTTCCCAAGCTATAGTGTAGGAGAAGCAAGACCATCAAGAGGACCTGGAAGAAGAGAAATCGGACATGGAGCATTAGCAGAAAAAGCATTAGTACCTGTTATTCCAAGCGAAGAAGAATTCCCATATGCAATAAGAGTTGTATCAGAAGTATTATCTTCTAACGGTTCAACATCACAAGCAAGTATATGTGCAAGTACATTAGCATTAATGGATGCAGGTGTACCTATAAAAAGACCTGTTGCCGGAATTTCTACAGGACTTATTACAGCTCCAGATGGAAAAGATTATATAATGCTTACAGATATTCAGGGAATTGAGGATTTCTTTGGAGATATGGATTTTAAAGTTGGTGGAACAGAAAAAGGAATAACAGCAATACAAGTTGATATAAAAATAGATGGTTTAACATATGACATAATAAAAGAAGCATTCGAAAGAACAAGAAAAGCTCGTAAATATATTTTAGATGAAATTATGTTAAAAGAATTACCAGAACCAAGAAAAGAGATTTCTAAATATGCACCAAAGATTGTTGGAATGAAAATTAAAGTAGATAAAATAAAAGATGTAATTGGAACTGGTGGAAAAACAATCAATAAGATAATTGATGAAACAGGAGTAAAAATAGACATTCAAGAAGATGGACAAGTATTTATTTATTCTTCAGATGAAAACCAAGCAAAAAGAGCACAAGAAATAATAGAAGAAATAGTAAGAGAAATAGAAGTTGGACAAGTATATACTGGTAAAGTAGACAAACTTGTAAACTTTGGAGCATTTATAGACTTAGGTGCTGGCAAAGAAGGATTGGTTCATATTTCTAAAATCTCAAATGAAAGAATAAAAAATATAGAAGATGTGCTTCATGAAGGAGAAACTGTTAAAGTAAAAGTTCTAGATATAGACGAACAGGGAAAGATAAGCTTATCTATGAAGGATGTAGAAGAATAAATGTTAAGAATTTATTAAATTTTGTCAAAAGTTGCAAAAATAGCATAAAGGTAGTATAATTATAACTGTAGTGAATAATATAGAATAAATAGTAAAAAGAGAGGAAGAAAATGGAATATTTATATATAATCCAACAAGCACTAGTATGGATACTTACTATATTTTGGCTATATCAATTAATGATAAGTATTTGCTCGCTTGTTAAATTAAAAGAAAAACCTTTATTAATAAATAAAAATCATAGGTTTATGGCAATTATTCCTGCACATAATGAAGAGGCTGTAGTAGGCAACCTAATAGAAAGCTTAAAAAATCAGGATTATCCAAAAGATCTATATGATATATATGTAATTGCAGATAATTGTACAGATAATACAGCGAAAATTGCAAGGGAAAAAGGAGCAATCGTTTACGAGAGATTTGATAGCGAAAAGAAAACAAAAGGTTATGCATTACAATGGTTTTTGCAACAAAAAATAAAGGAAAATGCTCCATATGATGCGTTTTTCGTATTTGATGCAGATAATATTGTAGATAAGGGATTTATAAAAGCAATGAATAAAAAACTATGTCAAGGTGAAGATGTAGTTCAAGGGTATAGAGATATTAAAAATCCAACAGACAGCTGGGTAACAGCAGGATATGCAATATTCTATTGGACAATGCACCGTTTCTATCATTTAGCAAGATATAATTTAGGATTATCACCATTATTAAATGGTACAGGTTTTATGGTAAGATTTGATGTTATAAAACCAAATGGATGGGACACACAAACATTAACAGAAGACATAGA
>CALYAI010000054.1 GCA_944393475.1 uncultured Clostridia bacterium | reverse complement strand
GATTCTCCAATATTGTTAATTCTCTTTTTTTTTTTTTTTTCTCGTTTAATTTTATAACAATTTTGTCAATATCATTATCCATTTTATGGAATTCACCTTTTATAAAACTTGTTAAGTCTTCATACCCAATAGTTTTTCCATTATATAAAAATTCTAAACTAGCATTATTGGTTATTCTAGTTGTAAAATTGTATTTACCATTTGTCTCAGTTTGCAAAATAAATAATGCTTTTATTAATTTAAAGAATTTTACAGCCTCTTCTTCGTTTTTTATTATAATTTTATATTTGCTTTTTATTTTTTCGTAGCATATTGTATTCCCTACAATATGAATACTCATTTCTTGTTTTTTATTATATACTTCATAAATAAATGGCCAATCTCTTGTAAATAACCATATATAATTTTCTGTGTCAGAAATTTCATTTCTTGTTAATAATTCTCCTGAATATTCCGTATTGCAAACCGGAACATAAATATAAATATTTTTATTTTCATTGTATGCTTCTATTTGCTTTTTTAATAAATAGAAGAACGCTTCAAATTCTTCGTCTTCCAAAGTTACCATCATAAAATATTGATTTGTTATATCTGAATAATAAATTTGCCAAAGATAATTTTCGCTATATTTTACTTCAAATGGTATTTCTGCATTTAATTCATCTTGTTCAATAGATAATCGCTCTACTTCTTCGAGGTTAACTTTGTCAATCATTTTTAAAAATACACTATGTTTTAATATATCGTCTTCAGTTTCTAACTTTAAATAGTCATATAATGTATTTGATTCTTCATATTTTTTAAATAGTGACTCCATTTTGTTTTTAGGAGTTATATATATTTGTATGTCCTTTACGTTTATATATTTATATATTCTGCTTTTATTGTCACTGAATCCTCTGATTGGTCTAAATTCAAGTGGCTTATAATATCTTATGAACTCAGGAATATTTTCAACATCTAATCCTAAATATTCTAGTTTTTTTTGTATCTTAATTTTCTCATCACTTGTAAGTTCAGTCATTTTACCCTCCAAATTTCTTCATGTTTATAAGTATATCATAAGATAAAAAAAAATACCACCAAAATAATTTGGTGATATCAATCTTTTAAGCTCTTGGATGTGCTTTTTTATATATATTCTTTAATCCTTCATCTTGGAATTGCATATATACCTGTGTTGAAGAAATATCAGAATGTCCAAGCATTACTTGTATTGCTTTTAAATCTGCACCATTTTGCAATAAATGTGTTGCAAAAGAATGCCTTAATACATGTGGTGTAATATCTTTTTCTATATGTGCTTGTTCTTTGTAAAATTTTACTATTTTCCAAAATCCTTGTCTTGTTAATCTTTTTCCATTTATATTAACAAATAATGATTTTTCATTTTCATTTTTTATTAAATAAGGTCTTGCTTTTTTTAAATAGTCCTTCAATGCATTAACAGAAATAGCTCCTAAAGGAATATTTCTTTGCTTATTTTCTGTTTTGCAAGATACATATCCCTCTTTTAAGTTAATATCTTCTGCATTTAAGTTTATTATTTCTGTAACTCTCATACCTGTAGCATATGCAAATTCTAACATAGCCTTATCTCTAATCCCTTTTAAATCAACTGCTTTAGGTTGATCTAATAGTAATTCTACCTCCTGAGAAGTTAGCACACTTGGTATTCTTTTTTCTACTTTTGGAGATTGTATTCCTTCTGTTGGATCTTCTTTTACTTTTTTGTTTCTTACTAGATATTGATAAAAAGATCTAATAGAAGCTAAATTTCTGGAAATTGTTGATGTTTTCTTTCCATTTTCTTTTAGTTGTATTAAATAATTTTGAATATCTTCTTTTTTTATCTTTAAAAATTGTAAATCTTTTTCGTTTACATATGTTTCGAATTGGGTAATATCTCTTCTATATGATTGTAGTGTATTATTTGACAATTTTTTATCTTTTTGTAAAAACTCTAAAAAAAGCTTGATTTTCTTATCCATTCTACTATCTCCCTTATTGATTTTATTTTATGTATATCTATTATTGAAACTAATATTCAATATTTATGCCCTTTAAAAAGCTATTTATTAGACTTTTTATTTACATAAACTATATATGTTATATCAAATAATTTTTGAATTGTAAATAGCTTTTGGACTAAAATTATATATATTTCGTTACAAATTCAAGTAAGTTAGTTGAAATATAAACTTCTGTTAAAGAAGATAACATAAAACATATTATAATAATTATTGAAATTAAAGAGTGTTTAATTAATTCTATTTTTATATTTTCCTTGTTTCTATTTTTTATAATCGCATAACATAGTTTTGTACTACTAGCTCCAATTAAAAATAACGCTGGAATAAATATAATATTTTGTATAAGTATTGTGCTTAGGCAAAACACCAATCCTTTTCCAGTTCCCATTGCAATAAGTGTTCCTGATATTGTATATCCTAAACATAATCCTTTATATACAACAAAAAAATATATTAAAGGTAAACCAATAACAGTTGAACCTATAAACCAAAGTACTATACCAATTAATATATTCTTTTGTAAAGATACCTTTATGAGTTCTTTCTTATCTATTGAATTGTTTTCCTTTAATGTTGCAATAAAATTGTTTATGTATTCACTAATCTCATTTCTTTCAGTTTCACTACAATTATTTACAAAAAACACTCCCAAAACAATTCCAATAAATAATAGTATTAATAATACTACATATATTTTTTTATTTTTTAAAATATTATTGTAGATAATTTCTAGATAATTATTTTTTTTCATATTATCCTCCATAGATTATTTATACATAATATCTATGTGATAAAATGATTTTTAGAACTAGCTATTCAAAGTTTTTGTAGAAACTTTCCCGTAGTTTCCTCCTCCTCCAGCTTCAATTAATAGCTTTCCTTTTCTTGATTCATCTATAATTGTTGCTAGTTTTGTTCCAACAACTCCTTCTATATCGTCAAATGATAATTTATGTAATATGTTCATCTCAGTACCAAAATTATCTAATAACTTATCTATTGTCTTGCTACCTAATCCAGGTACAAATCCCAATGGTGTTTGATATATATATTCAGGTCTATTCTTTGGACTTCTTGACTCTGATTTATCTTTTATTAATTCGATTCTATCAAAAACACCAAAAGTAACTTTAGAGCTTCCACAATATGGACAAACTTGTACTGGTTCCTTTGTTTGAATTGTAGAATTACATGCATCACAGTATGTTCTATGATATTTTCCAAGTTTTGGATCCAATCCATAATTTGCAATTATTTTTCTTCCATCTTCATTTCTTAGTGCTTTTACCAATTCTTTAAATGATATATCTTCCATTTGTACTTTATTATATTCTCTTGCAATTTTTGGTAAAGAATGCGCATCAGAATTTGTTACAAAAGTTTTATCTTCTAACTCAGATATCATATCTGCTAAATATGTATCAGAACTTAGTCCTAATTCTATAGCAAATATTTTATCATATTTCTCTTTAAATATGTCCTTTAATCTGTCCGTACAATTTCCATAATAACTTTTAAATGGAGTAAAAGCATGTGCAGGTATTAATATACCATTATATTTCTCTACAATATCTATTAAATCATATCCTGATAAATCCGATCTTTGAGTACTTAAAGTTATATTTTTTATATGTCTACTCATTTCTTCCGAATATGCTTTTATATCCTTTAAATGTGGGAAATAACATAAATTATGTGCTGATCCCTTTTTTCCATTTCTTCCTTTCTCTGAAGTCTCTGTTTCGCTTCCTAAAATTATACAAACTTTATCCTTGTATATTATTCCTCCATCTTCTAATTCATATGCATCTCCTGTATTTAAAAACTCTTCTATGTCTTGTATTACATATGGTGATGCACAGTCTATAATTCCTACTATGCTTATTCCTTTTCTTTCTTCACACTCTTTTGCAATATTTGCAAAATTTAAACTTTTTGCCGCTGTAATTTTGATAGGTTTATTGTTACTTGCTCTACCAATATGAACATGCAAATCTGCAAAAAATTCATTCATTGTATTATTCCTCCCCATTACCTAATAAATCTGAAAATTTATGCTCTTCATCTAATTGTTTTGCAAGTTCGTGTTGTAATCTTCTATCAGCATTTATCTCTTGTTTATTATCTCTTATTCCATTTTTATTTACTTCTAACTTTTTGCCTTCTATATATAACTTTTTAGCAGTTGCTCTATAATCGATTGCTGCTTCTATACCTTTAACAACATCATATTTAGAAAATTCATTAATCTTAGTCTGCCATCTTGTAATTATTTTTGCACTATCCAATCCTAATGTTTCTAAATTTTCCATTTCCATAACAAATTCTTTAAAGTCTTGTAGATAATAATTTTCTAGTCCTCTTAAATTTTCATTCTCTAATATGAATAATGCCTCAACAGGTGTAAAAGCTCTTCTATCATCCCTATCTAAAAGCATTCCAAAATTATCTACAATTTCTAATAAATCTCCTTCTTTATCTCTTGGCATAATATTTGCAATTCTGTTCGCTTGCTCACAAATTCTACAAAATTTTTCATCAAATCCTAATGATGCAAGATATTCTGCTCCTTCTCTTAGGTATTTTTTCTTGTTTTCTTCAGTAAAAGAAACACTCTTTTTACATGCATACATTAAACATGCTGTTAGTACATAATTATTATCTACATCCGGTTTTTCATGCTCTAAAAACATTTGACAAATTATTGTTTTAAAAATGACAGTATTATCAAAAAAACATTTTTGCATTTTTTTTAAATACATTAAAATTTTCATTTTTTCTGTTAATCTTCTTTCACTCAATATCATTTCTGCAAAGCTATCATTATACATACTATTTCGCCCCTTGTATATATTTTTCTTAATTATATTCCATCATCTGTTTCTTTTCAATAAATTGACTAAAATGTAATATCTTTGTAATACTTTCTACTATATTCCAACCACTTTTTAGACTTTTAGGCAAAAATAAACCTTCATTATTAAACGAAAATGTTTAATAATGAAGGTTTGTCACATTTCTTATTCTATATTTTAATCTCTTTTAATTGCTTTGCTATATCTTTAATATCTCCTTTATTATGTATTATATAATCCGAATTTTCTATATAAAATCCATTTGTATTTTGCATATTTAATCTCTTTTCTGCTTCATCTTCTGTTATATTATCTCTTTGCATTATTCTATCTATTTGCACTTTTCTATCTGCTATTACACAGATTACAAAATCACAAATTTGGTTTAAATTACTTTCAAACAATAATGGTGCATTAACCACAATTATTTTTTTCTTCATTTTATTTATTCTTTTCTTTATTTCATCAACAACATAAATAAAGGTAAGCTTATTTAATTCTTCCCTTTTCTTATCATCTTCATAAATAATACTTGCTAGTTTTTTTCTATTTAATTCTCCTTGTCTATCGACTATTCCAGAACCAAAAGTATTAATAATTGATTTTAAATACATTGTTCCCTTTTTAGATAATTCTTTTGCTATTTTATCAGCATCAACTATTTCAGCATCATATTTATCTTCTAAAACTTCACATAATGTATCTTTTCCAGCTCCAGAGCTTCCTGTTACTCCTATTATTTTCATACGCCTACCTCCTACATATCAATTATACCATATTTTGTATAATTGTACAATATAATAAGTAAACATAAAATCTATTTTGATTTTAGCTTTTCTATGAAATTCTATAATTTTTTTATAGCTTCTCTTGCTAATTCATCACACCTATTATTATATTCGTTATTACTATGCCCTTTTACCTTTATAAATTCTACTTGATGTTTTTTAGTAAGATCGTATAACTCTTCCCACAATTCTTTGTTTTTCACAGGATCTTTTGAAGCATTCCTCCACCCATTTTTTTGCCAATTATATATCCATCCTTGATTAAAACAATTTACAACATATGCACTATCACTATATAATTTAACAGAACATGAATATTTTAATAGTTTTAAAGCTTCTATTACTGCTGTAATTTCCATTTCATTGTTAGTTGTAGATTTCTTTCCACCTGAAATTTCTTTTTTATTTTCTTTATACATAAGAACTGCTCCCCAGCCACCTGGACCTGGATTTCCTGAACATGCACCATCAGTATATATTATTACCTCTTCCATTTTACTCTCCTTATTTGTAATTTTTACCATTTTATGATATTATATCAGTAATTTGTTATTACTACAATATAGGGAGGTTTAAATATGTCAAAAGTTTTAGGAATAATTGCAGAGTATAATCCTTTTCATAATGGACATGCTTTGCATTTAGCTAAATCTAAAGAAGAAACAGGTGCAGAATACACAATTTGCATTATGAGTGGAAATTTTGTTCAAAGAGGAAATACTTCTATTGTAAACAAATGGTTAAAAACTGAAATGGCTTTAAAAAATGGAATAGATTTAGTATTAGAATTGCCTACAATATATTCGGTTTCCAGTGCTGAAAATTTTGCAGAAGGTTCTATTAAGCTTTTAAATTCATTAAAAATTGTTGACTTTATATCCTTTGGTTCGGAGGACTCTGATATTGACATTTTAAATAAACTTGCTACAATTTTTTATAGAGAACCAAGAAAGTATTTAGAATTATTATCTTCTGAATTAAAAAAAGGATTATCTTTTCCAAAAGCAAGAGAAAATGCCATTTCTTTTTATTTAAACAACCCTATTTATTCAGAAATTTTGAATAAATCAAATAACATATTATCAATTGAATATTTAAAAGCTTTAAAAAAATATAAATCACATATTAGACCAATTGCTATCAAGAGAGAAAAAGTTTTTTACAGTAGTAATTGTATTGTAGATGAGTATGCAAGTGCTACAGCAATTAGAGAAATGATTAAATCAAATCAGTATAATGATATTAGAAAGGTAATGCCTAGAACTTCCTATGATTTACTTATGGAGGAAATAGAAAAAAAACATTGCGTAATTGATTTAGTAAATTTCGAAAAAGAAATTTTATATAGACTAAGAAATTTAACTACGGATGAACTAAAAAATTTTCCAGAAATAAATGAAGGATTGGAAAACGCTATAAAGAATGCATCTAATACCTGTAATTCTTTAAATGAATTAATAAATAAAGTTAAAAGTAAAAGATATACACAAACTAGAATTCAAAGAATTTTAACATACATTTTATTAAATATAACTAAAAAAGACATGTCTCTTGCCCGAAAATCTATTCCTTATGCTAGAGTCCTTGGTTATAGCTCGAAAGGAAAAGATCTTATATCAGAAATTAATAATGCAAATCCTAAACTTACTCTAATAACATCTGTGAAAAAATTTATGAATAAACCAGGAAATAAAATATATAAATCTATATTAAATAAAGATATTTTAGCAACAAATCTATATACATTAGCATATAAAAATGACTCTGTCGCAAATTTGGATTTCACACAAAAAATAATTACAATATAAAAGCCAAAACTCTATCTATTTTTTGATTGATAGAGTTTGTTTTTTTATATTATATTTTGTCGCATATTATTTTTTTTGCTCATATAATGTTATAAAAGGAGGAATAAAATATGCAAAAAAAATGCTATTGTATGAACAATGAAAAGAATTGTTCAGAAGATATTTTCGAATCAAAATGTGATTCTGTAATTTCTTATTCAGATACTAATTACAATATTTGTGGTTGTGGATTTGACGAAGAAAATACACTTTTTCCAGACAATCCTATGCTTGGTCAAAGTTATGTTCCTATACAATATATGGATAAAACATTTAAACCTTGTGTTGGTTTAAAAAAAGGAACTATTTTTCCAGAATTAGTTAGTCCTTACTTTCCTGGTCAGTCAATGAGACAAATAGACTATATTAGATCTACAAATACAATTGGAAAGGGGTGTAATAAATGTTAAATAAAGATTCAGAAATAAAATGTCCTTGTGAATGCGAAATTAATGACAAGTGCGAAATGCAAGGTCATCTATTACAACAAATTAGGTGTTATGCTTTTGCAGTTAACGATTTAGCTTTATATTTAGACACTCATCCAACAGATCAAAAAGCTCTATGCTTGCATAGAAAATACTGCCAAGAACTTCATGATTTAGAAGAAAAATACCAAAAAGTTTATGGTCCTTTAACAATTAATTACCCTTGTAACAAATGGAGATGGATTGAAGAACCTTGGCCATGGGAAGGAGGAATTATAAATGTGGACTTATAAAAAGACTTTACAATATCCTATTAATATAAAATGCACAAATCCTAAACTTGCCAAAGTAATCATTTCGCAATATGGTGGTCCTGATGGTGAACTTGCAGCATCTCTTCGTTATTTATCACAAAGATTTGGAATGCCTGATCAAAAATCCAAAGCCATTTTAAATGATGTAGGTACAGAAGAATTAGCACACTTAGAAATGGTCGGAAGTATTGTCCATCAATTAACCAGAAATGCTTCAATTGAGGAAATAGAAAAAGCTGGTCTTGGTGCATATTATACAGATCATGGTGTCGATGTATATCCTCAGTCAGCCGCAGGAGTTCCTTTTACAGCTTCATATTTGGCTTGCAAAGGAGACGTAATTGCTAATTTACAAGAAGATTTAGCAGCAGAACAAAAAGCACGTGCAACTTATGAAAAATTAATAGATTTATGTCGTGATGAACCAGATGTTGTTGA
>CALYAI010000053.1 GCA_944393475.1 uncultured Clostridia bacterium | reverse complement strand
CTATTTCATCTATAAATACAATACAAGGTGCCATTTTTTTTTTTTTTTCTAATAATTTTCTAACACGAGAAGCTCCTAGTCCTGCAAACATTTCTATAAATTCTGATCCACTCATTGAAATAAATGGCACATTTGCTTCTCCTGCAATTGCTTTTGCAATTAATGTTTTACCTGTTCCTGGTTTTCCACAAAGTAATACACCTCTTGGAACTTTTGCTCCCATCTCATAAAAATCTTCAGGATTTTTTAAGAAATTAACAATTTCCACCATTTCTTCTTTTTCTTCATCAAGTCCTGCGACATCTTCAAATCTAACATTAGTATCTTGTTCTTCGCTGTCATATACTTTACCTTTGTCGCCCAATCCTTGCATTTTAAATATCATAACTATTAATACAACCATAAGTGCTGTTGGTAAAATTGTAAAAATTGTATCCCCTATTGAAAGTAATACATTTGGCTTGTTCTGTATTACTTCCATTTCATTTCCTTGTTCTGTTTTCGTTTGTATATATTCTGTAAAAGCTTGTAAACTTGGAACTATTGTCGTCTTTTCTTCTTCTTCATCTTTTAATTTTACCTTTACAGAAGTACTTCCTGTTGTTAGCTCGATTTTTTCAACTGTATTATTATTAATATTTTGAATTAACTCTGTATATGGCAATATTAATTTGTCTTTTTCTTCATCTTTATTATTATATAAAAAATATGAAGTTATCGCTAATCCAATAATTATTATTAATAATATTACTGAAGAGATCCAAACCTTCTTTGATTCTTTATCTTTGTTTTTATCTGATTTTTCCATTGAATGATATCCTCCTTGTTATACTTCACCATTTGCTTCTTTACCTACATCTTCTTTTTTATCTTCTTCATCTTTTGATTTTTTTTCTTCTTCTTTTTCTTTATTCTCTTCTTCCTTTTCTTTTTTATCCTCTTCTAATTCTTCTTTTACTTCTTTTTGCTTCTCCACAATTGCTGTTAATTCCATCTTTTGTTTTATTAAAGCTGAACGAATTAGATAGATAGCTGTAATAACGTATACATAAGAAATTCCTCTATACATAATATCAAAATATTTTATCTCAAATCCTGTGGTTAAGAATATTATTGCATAAATAATTAATAAAATGATTGGCAGAGTCATAGAATGAATAGAAATATTTATTAATGCAGATAATTTCATTCTTATTCTTAATATTGTAGCAATAATATTACTTAATAGTACAAGTATTATTATATCTAAAACACTTATTATTAAATAAGTAACAAAAAATCCTAAAAACACTACTACTGTTAGACTAACAAATAGTGAAATCATATTTACATTATTTATTTGATCTATAATATCCTGTTTAGTAAATTCTTCTGCTCCATACATTGAAGAAATTTCTTGCAAAGGAATTTCTTGTATTCCAACTGTTGAATATGAATTTTTTAAATATATTTTATCCTTTAATACAACTAATCCTACATCGTATAAATTAATTTTTTCTTTGTATTCTTCAATTTTTTCATCTGACAATTCATTCGTGTCCACTATAATTAGTATATTGTCAGCTAACCTATCTATTGTAACAACCTCATTATTTTCTACACTTAATTGACCATCTTTGTAAGAAAAATTTGGTAAATCACTTGTAATAAAATTTTTAAACTCTGGAATTGTAACTAATACTTGTAGTGCAGAAAATACAATTGCTATAATTATTGAAAATAATATTAATAATTTAAAAAAGTACCCAATTCCTTTTTTCGTTTCTTCAAGTGCAAAATCCTGGTAAGAATCAAAACTAAATATACTGTTTTTTACACTTCTAAAAAATCCTTGTTTTTTAGTTTTTTCCATTATTCATGTACCCTCCTAGCTTAACATTAGCTATTTATTTTTTATGTCTATTTAATATAAGGCTTCTAATTCTTTTAAAAATAGTCTCTGACACTTTATATAGTTTATATCTTATTGGTGAGTAATCCATGTGAAGTTCTCCTATAAATTCTGTGAAATCTGCTCCAAATCCTTGCTTAAATCTATATAATCCATATTGAGGATGATTTTTGTCCACAACTCCGGATACTCCTCTTAAATCGTATATATCATCTCCTCTTGAGATTGCAATTTTTATCATTTCCCATTGCAATAAATAATTTGGCATTAAATTTCTGTGTTCATTGCTACTTGCACCATATAAATACCAAGTTTTATTTCCATACATAATTGGAATAACCCCTGAAATTGGCTTTCCATCATAATATGCCATTAATACTTTCATATGTTCAGGTGCTAACTCATCATACATTTTTTCGAAATATTCTAATGGTCTTATCATAAAGCCATCTCTTTTTCCCGTCTCTATCATAATTCTATGAAAATCTTTTAAATCTTCCTTGTTTCCTTCTTTTACAGTAACACCTTTTCTTCCTGCTAACCTTACATTATATCTTGTTTTAGAATGAAAATTTTTAAATATTTCATCTTCTGTTTTTCCTTTTATATTTAACCTAAATACATACCTAGGTTGTATTTCATCTTTAAAATCTTTCGCATCATCTTTTATTTTATAACCTAATTTAGTTACGATTTCTCTAAATTCCTTATCATCACTTTTTATATCAGGCTCAATTTTTAAAACCATTGCATGATATTTCTTTGCAAGTTCTTTTGCACCATCTGTTAGTTGTTGTAATACCTTTTCGTCATGAATATCACAAACTGGTCCTCTTGATGCATACATTAAATAACCAAAAATTGGTATTTTTCTAAGTAAAACACTTAAACTTCCTATAATATTATTATTCTCATCTTCTGCTATAATAACCTCGTTTTTCCAAAAACTTTTTACTTTTGCCCATTCTAAGGATTGTTGAAAATTACATCTATCATGATGTTCCAAAAATTCTGTATATTTTTCTTTTTCGCTTTTGCTATTCATATCTAATAATCTCAATTTTATTCCTCCAATGTACTTTTGTTTTCATTTTCATATTTTACAATAACTATCTATTTTTTACAAGTATTTTTAATCTAATTAAAAATTATAAAATCTCTCTTTATTTATATTTTCTATTGGGTATATGCTATATTCATTTTTTATGATACAATATTGTAAAAATTTTAAAGAGGTGATTTAAATTGGAATTACTTTCACCAGTTGGTGATTTTGATTGTTTAAAAGCCGCAGTTCAAAATGGTGCAGACAGTGTTTACTTTGGAGCCAGTAACTTTAATGCTAGAGCTTCTGCAAATAATTTTACATATGAAACTCTAGAAATGGCAATTGATTATGCGAAGTTAAGAAATGTAAAGACACATCTCACATTAAACACTTTAATTACTAATGACGAATTTAAATCAGCTGTTGAATTAGCAGAGCATGCTTATAGATGTGGTATTGATGCTATAATTGTTCAAGATTTAGGTTTAGCTTTATATCTTATTAAAAATTTCCCTGATTTACCAATACACGCAAGTACCCAAATGACCATACATAATCTTGAATGTGCTCAAACAATGGAAAAATTAGGCTTTAAAAGAGCTGTACTCTCTAGAGAACTATCCATACCAGAAATTTATGACATTTGTAAAAATACTAATATAGAAATAGAAACATTTATACATGGTGCATTATGTGTTTCATATTCTGGTCAATGTCTGATGTCAAGCTTTATCGGTGGACGTTCCGGTAATAGAGGTAGATGTGCTCAGCCATGTAGATTACCATATAAGATTAAGGGATATAGTTCAACCCCAGAATATATTTTAAGTCCAAAAGATCTATGTGGATTGGATTTTATACCAGAGTTAATTGATGCTGGTGTTGATTGCTTTAAAATAGAAGGAAGAATGAAAACTCCGGAATATGTTGCAGTTGTTACAAGAATTTATAGAAAATATATTGATCTTTACTTAAGCCATAAAACATTTGAAATAGATGAAAATGATAGGACTGCTTTACTACAAGTTTTTAATAGAGGTGGGTTTTCCAGCGGTCATTTAGAAGCTTCTCCAAACACTAATTTTATATATCCTATTAAACCAAATAATGCTGGAATTTATATTGGCAATGTTTCGAATTATAATCCTTTAAAAGGACATGTTTCATTTACATCAAAAAATACATTGTCATTGGGAGATACTATTTCTTTTGGCAATGACCATAGAAAATATACTATTTCTGAATTAATGCTAAATAAAGAAAATATTCCTGATGCAAGAAAGGGACAAAAAATAACTATTGGAAGAATGAAAGGTAAAATACCTCTTGGAGCAAAAATCTATAAATTAACAAGCAAAAATCTTTCTGCTCTAGCACATTCTTCTTATGAAAATAATGTAGAAAATATCAAAATTTTATTAAATGCAAACATTTCAATAAAAGAAAATGAGCCAATCCGATTAACTGTTACTACTATAAATAATAAAGATAGTATATATAATAATATAACAGTAACTGAAAAATCTGAAATTGTTCCTATTAAAGCTTTAAACAAACCTATAGATATTGATAGAATTATTTCCCAAATAAAGAAAACAACAAGTACTAAATTCCAGTTTAACGACATATATGTAAATTTGGATACAAATTTATTTATTCCAAAAATAAGTACTATAAATGAGCTACGTAGAAAAGCTCTTGCAGAAATTGAAAACAGGGCTTTAAAAAATATAAAAAGATCATATTCTAAAGAATATCTTCCTATAATTAATACTTCTTCACATATAGAAGAAAAAGATATATCAATTTGTTTTAATATTTTAAATTCAAAATTTGATTATAAAAAACTAAATAAATTTACAAATGCATATATACCTTTAAAATATTTTTATGATAGTCAGTATAAGCAAAGTATAAATGATATTTCTAGTAAAGCAAATATTTATATTTGCTTACCTGTAATTATAAAAGGTAATTATAAATTTCTACTTGCAAATTATATAAATACAGCTATAGAAAATTATAGTATACAAGGATTTGTATTTTCGAATGTTGGTAACATAGAATACTTAAAGTTTCTAAAAAATAAATATCAAAAAGATTTTAAGCTTATTGCTAATTTTAATACAAATGTATTTAATAATGCTACAATAAAGGAATTACTAGATCTAGGAACTGATATAATTACTATATCTCCTGAATTGGATGAATCTTCTATAACTTCATTATGTAATAGTTATGGTAATTATTTAGAATTATTTACATATGGAGCTGTTCCTTTAATGAATATAAATTATTGTCCTTTAGGTAAATCTAATAAGTGTTACCCTAATTGTTCTAAAGAATGTTTTAAAAGTGACCAAAAATTTTCCTTAGAAGATAGGATCGGTTTTAATTTTAGATTTATACCAGATAATATCCAGACAGTTACAACTATTTATAATAGTAGGATTACATCCATCGATTCAAAAAATTTTAATGTTAAATCTTTAAGAATTAATATTTTAGATGAAAATATTAATGATATAAATAATATTATAAAAACTGTACAGAATGGAAAAAAATTAAAAGGACATAATTATACAACAGGAAATTTAAATAGAAAAATTTAGGTTTATATTAAGAGCTCAAATATATTTATAATTGAGCTCTTAATATTTTATACTTATAATGGATTACTACTTAATTTTATTATTAAATCCATGTTATCATCTTTTGCAGCCTTATTTTTCCTAACTGCTCCACATTTTTCACATTTAAAAACAATAACATAACCTTTTTTTGAATTTAATTCAATCCCTATTGGTTTTAATAATCCATGGCATTCTTCCTGCCTATCTCCTGGATTAATATCTACATGTTTAGAATATAAACAATATGGGCAATGATTTCTGCAAGAATATTCCAATTTATGAACTAATTTTCCACAATGTTCACACACAAACTCTTCGTCAATTTCCGTAAATTTACTATTTTCTAGCATATTTCATCTCCTAATATTTAAAGTCACCATTTCCTAAAAATTCTCTTAACAAAGAATTTGTTGGAATTAATTCTTTTGGTATTGGTTCAAAATACTGTAATATATCACACAATCTTTTTGCTTCAGAATATTCTGGCTCTGATTTATCTATTTCTTGTAATAAAGGTAATACCAATGGTTTTAAAACTGATATCTCATATACTAAAGATGTGTTAAACATTACATCTGCTTCTTCCTGGTATGGGAATATATTTTTTTCTTCCCCTCTATTTACTGATGGCCACATCTTTATAGTATGTAGAGCAGAATAACCTCTAAATTGATTATCTCTAACAATTCTTCTTATTAATCTTGAATCGGTCGTAGAAATTCTATTAAAATAATCTATGTTTAGTACTGTTAATGCACTGATATATATCTTGAACTTATTTTCTTTAGGTATATTCCTTGTTAATTTATTATTTAAGCAATGAATTCCTTCTATTACAAGAACTTCATTTTTGTTTAATTTTAATTTATCCCCTCTATATTCCTTATGTCCTGTATGAAAATTAAATGTAGGTGTTTCTACCTCTTCTCCTTTTAATAATCTTAATATTTGATTATTAAATAAGTCCATATCTATTGCATTTATATCTTCGAAATCATAATCTCCGTTTTCATCCCTAGGAGTATCTTCCCTTTCAACAAAATAGTTGTCAACAGAGATAGTTACAGGCTTTAATCCATTTAACTCTAGTTGCAATCCCAATCTTTGGGCAAAAGTTGTTTTTCCAGATGAAGAAGGTCCAGCTATTAAAATAACTTTATTTTTTCTATTTTTAGCTATTTTGTCTGCTATTTGTGATATCTTTTTTTCGTGCAAAGCTTCATCTAGCAAAACAATATGTTTTGCTTCTCCATTTTGAACTTTTGTATTTAATTTATATAAATTATTTATATCTAATAATCTATGTATATTTTCATAATCCTGCAATGCAGCTAATAATTTTGGACTATCCACAAAATGTTGTAATCTTTTAATGTTTTTTCTATTTGGATATCTTAATATAAAACCATGTTTATATTTCTCCAATTTAAAAATTGAGACATATCCTGTAGAGATTGGCATTACACCATAAAAATAATTATAATAATCTCCACAATAATATAAGGTAACATGATCTCTTTCTTTTATATCTTTTTGTAATATTCCTCTTAGAGTTCTATGTTTTTCATAAAATTCTTCTGCTTCTTCCTTTGTCATTTTTGTTTTTATAATTGGAATATTAGCTTTTATAATTTCATTCATTCTTTTACTAACTTTTTCCAACATTTCTTTTGTAACCTTCATGTTATCTATTTCAAAAAACATAGAATTAGATAGTTGATAGTCCACTGTTAACAAAGCATCTGGATATACTTCATAAAAAGCCTTTGCCATTACATAATTTATTCCTCTTATATAAATCTTGTGTCCATCTTTGTCAGATATATCTATAAATTTTACTTCTGTATCCTCTGTTAAAATATGGTTTAAGCTTTGAATTTGATTATTACAAATACAAGCAATAATATTTTTGTTACATTCTTCTTTGAATACATCAATTACTTTTTTTGGTTCTTGAATTTCTATAATTTTATCTTTATAGGTTATTTTCATACACTTCTTCCTTTCTTTTTTACCTATAATATTTTATATTATATTGTTTTTTAAGTCAATGTATTCTTAAAGTTTGGAACATATTCTTCTTCGTGATCCCCTAGTTCTTGCATATAACCATTTTCTAATCCTAATTCAAAAATGTAATCCTCTATTTTATTATATTCTTCCTTAGTTAATTTTCTATTTAAGTTATTAATATTTTTTGCTTTGTATGTTGGAAAATATTGTGCCATAATACTTATATATACATCTTTCCCAATGTTTTCTGTAATCCACTTTAAAACTTTTTTGCTGTTTTGTATTTTATTTGGCAATATTAAATGTCTTATTATTAATCCCTTCTGTATTATACCTTTTTCATTTAATTTTGGAATCCCTACTTGTCTATACATTTCTTTTATGGCTTTTGCTGTTACTTCAAAATAATTTTTAACATTGGAATACCTTTCTCCTAATGAATTGTAGTAGTATTTAAAATCTGGTAAATACACATCTATATACCCCTCTAATAGTTTTAAAGTTTCTATATTTTCGTAACCATTTGAATTATAAATTATAGGTAACTTAAGACCATGCTTTCTAGCAATTTTTATTGCTTCTATTATATGATATACATACATTACAGGTGTTACTAAATTTATATTATTAGCACCTTTAGCTTGTAATTCTAACATTTTTTTAACTAAAAATTCTACTTCTACTTCCTGCCCCATTCCTTCTTGACTTATTTTGTAATTTTGACAAAATACACAATTAAAATTGCAATTTGAAAAGAATATGGTCCCAGATCCATTTGTTCCACTAATACAAGGTTCTTCATATTTATGTAATGAAACCAATGAAATTTTTAGTTTGTCTGTTGCTCTACATTTCCCTATATTTCCTTCTAATCTATTTACTTTACATTTAAAAGGACATAATTCACATTTTTCTAATTTTTCTAGCATTATTTCACCCATATTTCCTTTTTTCAAACTTTTGTTCGTGTGATTGTTTAAAAATAAAATACAAGTTAAGCTCTTGTATTTTATTGGTGGGCAGGGATGGATTCGAACCATCGTACTCAAATGAGAACAGATTTACAGTCTGCCGCCTTTAGCCACTCGGCCACCTACCCATGTTATTAAATTTAAAAATGGTGCTCCCTCAAGGATTTGA
>CALYAI010000052.1 GCA_944393475.1 uncultured Clostridia bacterium | reverse complement strand
AAAGTAGAAGGAAAAGTAGTTTCTCATGGTAAAGGAAAGAAAATTCGTGTTTTCAAATATAAAGCTAAGAAAAACTACAAGAGAACACAAGGACATAGACAACCATATACAAAGGTTGAAATAACATCAATTAAAACAGCTACTGCAAAAGCAAAAACAGAAGCAAAAGCAGAAGCTTAGAATATAGGAGAGATATTATTCACGAAAGGAGTGAAATTTAATGGCACATAAAAAAGGTCAAGGTAGTGTAAAAAACGGAAGAGACAGTGAGTCAAAGCGTTTAGGAGTAAAAAAAGCAGATGGACAATTTGTTTTAGCTGGTAATATCCTTATAAGACAAAGAGGAACAAAATATCATCCAGGTAAAAATGTAGGAATTGGAAATGATGATACATTATATGCGTTAGTAAATGGAACAGTAAAATTTGAAAAATTTGGAAAAGATAAAAAACAAGTAAGTGTTTATGAAGAAACTGTTACAAATGCATAATATATAAAAAAAGACTGCAGCAGCAGTCTTTTTTTGATGAACAAAATTCTTGTAAAAAACTATAAAATATAGTATAATATAGCACAGAATTGATTATGAACGGAGATGTTAATATGCAAAATAAAAAAAGAAGCTTAACAGGAGATAGACCAACAGGAAAATTACATATAGGACATTATTTTGGTTCCTTACAAAATAGAGTAAAAATGCAAGAAGATGATACTATAGAACGATTTGTTATGATTGCAGATGTTCAAGCATTAACAGATAATTTTAATAATCCACAAAAGGTAAGAGATAATGTCTACCAAGTATTATTAGATTATTTATCTGTTGGAATAGATCCAGAAAAAACAACAATTTTTCTACAATCAATGATTTCTGAACTTGCTGAATTAACAATTTATTATTCAAATTTAGTAACCTTAGCAAGACTAGAAAGAAATCCTACAGTAAAAACAGAAATTGCACAAAAAAGAGAGTTGTTTGGAGAGAGCGTAACCTATGGATTTATTGGGTATCCCGTAAGTCAAGCAGCAGATATAACAGCTTTTGAAGGTGAACTAGTTCCTGTTGGGGAAGATCAATTGCCTTTAATTGAACAATGTAGAGAGATTGTAAGAAAATTTAATAGTATATATGGAGAAACATTAAAAGAGCCAAAAGCAGTTTTAAGTTCTAATAAAAGAATAAAGGGGTTGGATGGAAACGAAAAAATGGGTAAATCTCTAGGAAATGCAATATATTTATCAGATTCAGAAGAAGAGATAACAAAAAAAGTAATGGGAGCTTTAACAGATCCGGGAAGAATTAGAAAAGACGATTTGGGAAATCCAGATGTTTGTATGGTAGCATATTACCATGATTTATTTAGCAAGGATGAAGTAGAAAATATTTGTAAAGAATGTAGAGCTGGACAAAGAGGTTGCGTAGCGTGCAAAAAGCAATTGGCTCAAAACATAATAGAAGAATTAAGACCAATAAGAGAAAAAAGAAAATACTACGAAGAAAGACCAGAACTGTTAGATAAAATTTTAAAAGAAGGTACAAGGAAGGCCCAAGAAATTGCAAAAGAAACAATGAGAAAAGTAAAAGAAAATATGAAACTAAATTATTTCGAGAAATAAAGGAGGAAGAATGTATACAGACTATACAAAGATATTTGTTAAATCCGGAAATGGAGGAAATGGAGCAATATCATTTAGGAGAGAAAAATATGTAGCTGCTGGAGGACCTGACGGTGGAGATGGTGGAAAAGGCGGAGATGTATACTTTATTACAGATAAAGATTCTAATACATTAATAAATTTTAGATATAATAAAAAATTCAAAGCCGAAAATGGTCAAAACGGAAGTGGATCACGTTGTAATGGAAAAAAAGGAGAAGATCTATATATAAAAGTACCAATTGGTACAGTTGTTAAAGATGCAGAAACGGGAGAAATCGTTGCAGATTTATCGGAAGAGGATTCAAAAGAATTAGTGTTGCCAGGGGGCAGAGGAGGAAAAGGAAATGCCCATTTTGCAACTGCAACAAGACAAACACCAAGATTTGCTCAATCAGGAGAAAATGGAATAGAAAAACAACTAATATTAGAATTAAAATCTTTAGCAGATGTTGGATTGGTAGGATTTCCTAATGCAGGAAAATCAACATTCCTTTCAGTTGTTACAGATGCAAAACCAAAAATTGCTGATTATCCTTTTACAACATTAAATCCAAATTTGGGAGTTGTAAAATTAGAGAATGGTGATAGTTTTGTAATAGCAGATATACCTGGATTAATAGAAGGAGCAAGTGAGGGAGTAGGACTAGGAATTCAATTTCTAAGACATATAGAAAGAACTAGATTAATTTTACATTTAATAGATATTTCAGGTTTTGCAGGAAGAGATCCAGTTAAAGATTTTTATGATATAAATACTGAATTAAAAAATTATAGTGAAAAATTAACGAAAAAGAAACAAATTATAGTAGCTACAAAATTAGATGTTGCACAAGATGATACTTTATATAAAAAATTAGAAGAGGTAGCTAAAAAAGAAAATATGGAGATATATAAAATTTCTTCTGCAACAAAAGAAGGAATAAAAGAATTATTAAATAGAGTTAGTGAACTTTTAAAAGAAATTCCAAAAGAAAACTTAATAGATATTAATAATAAAAAAGTATATAAATTAGAAGAAGATAAAACAAAATTTGAAATTGTAAAAGAAGATGATATGTTTGTTATAATTGGTCCTGCTGTAGAAAAATTAATGTCAAGAGTAAATTTAGAGGATAATGAATCAATGTACTATTTCCAAAGAAAATTGGATGAATTAGGTGTTAATGAGGCATTAAAAAAAGCAGGTGTTAAAGATGGCGATACAGTAAAAGTAGTTGACTGGGAATTAGAATGGTATGATTAACAGGAGTAATAAAGCTCCTGTTTTTTTATAAAACATTGACAAAGCAGAACAAATGTTTTATAATGACAATGGTGAATTTAATGGAAAGAGAAATTTTACATGTGGATGTAAATAATGCATTTTTATCGTGGCTTGCTGTATATAAATTAAATAATGGAGAAACATTGGATATAAGAACAATACCTTCAATAATAGGCGGAGATGAAAAGCAAAGACATGGTATTGTTTTAGCAAAAAGTAATTTGGCAAAACAATTTGGAATAAAAACTGGTGAACCTTTATATAGTGCTAGAAAAAAATGTCCAACAATTAAAATTTACGAAAGTAATTTTAAAGTATATAGAAAATATTCTGATATGTTATATAATTTGTTATTAGAATATTCATATAAAGTAGAAAGATTTTCTATAGATGAATGTTTTGTAGATATGACAGGATTTTTAGCTGGCAGAAAATTAATAGATGTAGCATACGAGATAAGTAAAAGAGTAAAAAAAGAGTTGGGTTTTACTGTAAATATTGGAGTTGCACATAATAAATTATTAGCAAAAATGGCTTCAGATTTTCAAAAACCGGATAGAGTACATACTTTGTACGAAAGAGAGATACCAAGAAAAATGTGGGGATTGCCAATATCTGAATTATTTATGGTAGGAAGAAGAACTTTACCAAAATTATATAATATGAATATAAAAAAGGTAGAAGATTTAGCTAAGACGGATCAAAATTTACTAATAAAGAAATTTGGAAAATTTGGTAAAACTATGTGGGAATATGCAAATGGAATAGATAATTCAGAAGTCGTATTTGAATATCAAAAGCCAAAATGTGTTGGAAATTCTACAACTGTTTCACAAGATATAAACAGTATAGATCAAATAGAGCAAGTATTATTGGCACTTACAGAACATACAACATATAGGCTTAGAAAAGTTAATATGTTATGCAATGTTGTAAGTGTACAGCTTAGAACTAGCGAATTTAAAAATTATTCGCATCAGCGTAAATTAGATTTTTCAACTAATTCGACAAAAGAAATTTTTAAAGTAGCAAAACAATTAGTAAAACAATTGTATAATGGAGAACCAATTAGATTAATAGGAATAAGGGTTGATAATTTATGTGATGAAAGCGAAAAACAAATATCTTTTTTCGAAGATTCAAACAGTAAAAAACAAGAAAATCTGGACAAAGTGGTAGATTCAATAAAAGATAAATTTGGATATGAAACAATAACTAGAGCTGGAGATATGAAGCAAACGAAAAATATTAATAGAAAAGATTAATTATTGCAAAAAGGTATATTTTGATATAAAATACTAAAAAACTAATTATGGAGGAAAAAATGACAGAGATAATAGATGGTAAAGGATTAGCAAAAAAAATAAGAGAAAATTTAAAAAAGGATGTAGATGAACTAAAAGAAAAAGGAATATTTCCTAAATTTGCAGTAATTTTAGTAGGGGATGATCCAGCATCTAAAATATATATAAGAAATAAAAATAGAGCATGCAATGAAATTGGAATAGAGTATGAAGAACATTTATTAAGTTCAGACACAACGATGGAAGAATTATTAGATTTAATAGATACGCTAAACAAAGATAAAACTATAAATGGAATTTTATTACAAAGTCCATTACCGGATCATTTAGATATAAATGAAGCATTAAAGAAGATTGATTATAAAAAGGATGTGGATGGATTTAACCCAATAAATGTTGGTAAATTATCTTTAGGACAGGACTGTTTTGTTTCTTGTACTCCATATGGAATAATAAAGATGTTAGAAGAATATAAAATACCAACAGAAGGAAAAAAAGCAGTTATAATAGGAAGAAGCAATATAGTAGGTAAACCATTAATCCAATGCTTACTTTCTAAAAATGCAACAGTTACCATATGCCATTCTAAAACAAAAGATATAGAAAAAATTACAAAGGATGCTGATATTATAGTAGCAGCTCTAGGAAAATCAAATTTTCTAAAAGCAGATATGGTAAAAGAAGGTGCGACAGTTATAGATGTTGGAATTAATAGATTAGAAAATGGCAAAATAACAGGTGATGTAGATTTTGAGGAAGTTTCTAAAAAAACATCATATATAACACCTGTACCTGGGGGAGTAGGACCAATGACAATAGCAATGCTTATGAATAATATTGTAAAAGCAGCTATAGATCAAAACAAATAATAATATTATATAAACGGGGGAAGCAATAGCTTTCTCCGTTTGTTTTTTAGAAAGTGAGGTTATATGGAATACGAAGAAACAAAAAAATGGATAAGTCTAGCAGAATATAAAAAGATAACAAATAAAAGGAAAATAGAACTACTTAATAAATATAAGAGTATAGATATTGTTTACAAATTGCTTAATTTAAAAATAGAAATAGATTTACATAAAAAAATAGATTATATGAATAAAAAAAATATAAGAATTTTAGACTATTTTAGTAAAAATTATCCAAAAAATTTAAAAAGAATATATGATCCTCCAGTTGTATTATATGTTTTAGGAAATATAAATATTTTAAACAATACAGGAATTGCTGTTATAGGGACAAGAAGAGCTAGTAACTATGGAGTTTTTGTAGCACAAAAAATTGGTGAGTTCCTTTCAAAAAATAATATTAATACAATTAGTGGTCTTGCTATTGGAATAGATGCTAATTCGCATATTGGAACATTAAAAGAAAATTATAGAAATTTAAATTCTGGAAAAGCAGTGGCAATTATAGGAAATGGATTGGACAATATATATCCATATGTAAATCAAAAACTTGCAAGAGAAATATATAAAAATGGTGGGTGTATCATTTCAGAGTATATTATAGGAACAAAACCAGAGAAAAATAATTTTCCTGCAAGGAATAGAATCATAAGTGCTTTAGCAGATAAATTAGTTGTAGTAGAAGCAGAAAATGAGAAAAGTGGAACAATGATAACAGTTGATTTTTCCTTAGATATGGGAAAGGATATATTAGTTGTACCAGGAAATATAACGAGTAGGATGTCTAATGGAACAAATAAGCTTATAGAAAGCGGAGCGAAGATTATTACAGAACTAAAAGATATTATTATATAAGATTATTAAAAATTTCTTAAAAAACTTTATCTTTTAAGAAATTTATAATATAATAGTCATGATTTAAGTTTTGGCTTAAGGAGGATTATGATGGGGAGTAAAAGAATGAAAAAAGAAAAAAATAATAATAGAAGTACCCACTCTAAAGAAAAGAGTCAAAAGGTAAAAAATCCAAGAAGAAAAAAAATATTAAAAATTATAATAATAATTATGGTAATATTTTTTATTATATGTGCAGGTATATGTGCGGGTATATTTTTTGGACTTTTTGGTGATGAGTTTAAAATTACTAAAGAAGATTTAATAATAGAGAATATGAATACTGTTGTAAAAGATAAAGATGGCAATGTAATTGCTAATTTATCAGGTGATGAAAATAGAACAATAATATCAAAAGAAGAAATGCCAGAATATTTACCAAAGGCTTTTGTTTCAATAGAAGATGAAAGATTCTATAAACATCATGGAGTTGATATAAAAAGAACATTGGGAGCAACATTTCAGTACATAATCAACAGAGGAAGTTCTTCATATGGAGGAAGTACAATAACACAACAACTTGTAAAAAATCTAACATCTGATAAAGAAGATACAGGTGTTGCTGGTATGGTAAGAAAAATAAAAGAAATGTCAAAAGCTTACCAAGTAGAGAGATTAATATCTAAAGATCAAATATTGGAACTTTACTTAAATATAATTTTTTTAGGCGATAAAGCATATGGAGTCGAAGTTGCGTCACATTACTATTTTAACAAATCTTGTAAAGATTTAGATCTTGCAGAATGTGCGTTCTTAGCAGGAATAAACCATTCTCCAAATGCATATAAACCTTTTGAAACAGATAATACAGAAATGCAGGATAAGATTAAAAATAGAACAAAAACTGTTTTAATGAAGATGAAAGAATTAGGAGCAATAACAAATGAAGAAGAATATAATAAAGCAGTAGAAGAGGTAAACAATGGATTAGCATTTGTTAAAGGAGATATTGCTACTGATGCGACATCATATTCTTATCATACAGCAGCTGCAATAAATCAAGTTAAAAAAGATCTAATGGAAAAGAATAACTGGAACGCAGAGTTTGCGGATCTTCAAGTAAGAAGTAAAGGATATGTTATATATTCAACAGAAGATAGTGCAATACAAACTCAATTAGAAGAAGAGTTTAAAAATGCAAAAAAATATCAAATTTCCGGAAAAACAGATAGTGGTGAAAGAGTAAAATCTCAAGCTGCAATGGTAATTATAGATCATAAAACAGGCCAAGTTGTAGGAACAGTTGGAGGACTTGGAACAGAAGTGAATTCAACAGGATTTAATAGAGCAACTCAGGCATATAGACAACCTGGATCAACAATAAAACCAATAGCAGTAATTGCTCCAGGATTGGAGAAAAGTGTACTAACAGCAGGAACTGTTTATGCAGATGTACCAACAAATTTTGGCTCAGAATCAAATCCATATGAACCAAAAAATGATAATGGAAAATTCGAGGGTTCAATGACAATAAGAAATGCAATAGAAATATCACAAAATATTCCAGAAGTGAAGGCAATGTCAGATTTAGGCCCATTAAATTCTATAAATTTCCTTAGAGAAATAGGTGTTAGCAAATTAGTAACAGCAAGCGAAAATAAAGCACATAATGACGAGAATGTATCATTAGCACTTGGTGGAGTAACAAATGGAATAAGTCCTTTGGAAATGGCTGCAGCCTATGCTATGATTGCAAATAATGGAGAATATATAGAACCAACATTTTATACAAAAGTAGAAGACAGACATGGTAATGTAGTTATGGAAGTAGAGCAAGAAAGAAAGCAAGTCATGAAGGAACAAAATGCATATGTACTACAATCAATATTAACTGCACCAGTAACTGGTAGTCGTGGTACAGCAACGTATTGTGCAATTTCTGGAATGGATGTTGCTGCAAAAACAGGTACAACAAATGACTCAAAAGACAGATGGTTATGTGGTTTTACTCCATATTATACTGCTGCTACATGGTATGGTTATGATGAAAATATAGAAATAAAATATAGTGGTAGAAATCCGGCTGGACAATTATGGGATGCTGTTATGACTAATGTTCATAAAGATTTAGAAAAAGCTAGATTCCAAGAGCCAAGTGGAATTGTAAGAAAGACAATTTGTAAAGATACAGGATTACTAGCAAGTGCGAGTTGTTCAAATAAATATGAAGAGGTTTTTGCCGAAGGAACAGAGCCAACAGAGACATGTAATGCTGGAAGAACAACTGTAACACTTTGTTCAGAATCTGGAAAAATAGCAACAGAATTTTGCCCAAGTACATATACAAAAACATATACAACAGTACCAGAAACTGAAAAAAATGCTAAATGGAAGTCAAACTATAACGGATATTATGGAAATCCACCAACAGAGGTTTGTACGATTCACACAGCACCGCCTGAGCCTGAGCAACCGGAAACACCACCAGAAAATGAAGTAAATACAAAACCAGCAGATAAACCTACAAATGAAGTTGATGATGAAGAAAAACCGGTAACAGATCCGGAAGAACCTTCTGATGAAACAAAAGATCCTGATGATGAAACACCTACAAGCGATAGCAGAAGACGTAGAGAGTTAGAATAATAATTTTTAGAAAACATCCTAAAAGAAATCCTTTTAAGATGTTTTCTAAATAGAAAGGAAAATATTATGGACATATTTTTTTATAACACATTAACTCATTCAAAAGAAAAATTTCATTCAATAAATAATAATGAAGTAAAAATATATTCTTGTGGACCAACAGTAT